>JBDHZT010000094.1:0-14545 GCA_039811985.1 Nocardioidaceae bacterium
CCGTTCTGGGATTGGCCGTTCTGGGGTTGGCCGCTCTGGGGTGGACCACCCCGAGGTCGGCCGGCATGCCCGCCGCTCCTCGTCCACGGGGGAGACGGTGCCGCTGGCCATCCGCACCACCGCCGAGCTGGCCGCCACCGTCGACCAGCTGCACACCATCTCGATGCCCGACGGAGGTGTGGTCAAGATCGAGACGGTCCGCCCAGTCGACTCCGTGCCGGTGCGATGCGTGCAGGTCGACAACCCCGCCGCGCTCTACCTAGCGGGCCGTACCGGCATCCCGACCCACAACTCCACGCTCGCGCTGGACCTGTGTCGCGCGGCGTCGATCCACAACAACATGACCAGCGCCTTCTTCAGCCTGGAGATGACCCGCTCTGAGATCACCATGCGGCTGTTGTCGGCGGAGGCGAAGGTGCCGCTCAACCACATCCGCAACGGCCAGATGGGTGACGACGACTGGGCTAAGCTCGCGCGCCGGATGGGTGAGGTCTCCTCGGCGCCGATGTTCATCGACGACAGCCCCAACATGACGATGATGGAGATCCGCTCCAAGGCCCGTCGACTCAAGCAGCGGCACGACCTGCGGCTGGTGATCATCGACTACATGCAGCTGATGACCTCCGGCAAGAAGGTCGAGTCCCGTCAACTCGAGGTCTCGGAGTTCTCCCGCCAGATCAAGCTGCTGGCCAAGGAGCTCGAGGTGCCCATCGTCGCCCTCTCCCAGCTCAACCGTGGCCCCGAGCAGCGCGCCGACAAGCGGCCGATGCTGTCGGACCTGCGCGAAAGCGGCAGTTTGGAACAGGACGCCGACATGGTCGTCTTGTTGCACCGCGACGACGTCTACGAGAAGGAGTCGACCCGCCCCGGTGAGGCCGACCTGATCATCGCCAAGCACCGCAACGGCCCCACCCGCGACCTCACCGTCGCCTTCCAGGGCCACTACTCCCGGTTCGTCGACATGGCGCACTGACGCGCTCCACCGTGAGATCGCGAGCCTGGAGGACAGAAGGCCACACACGCGAAGGCCGTGGCAGGGTGCGCGCCAAGCAGGTGGCTTGTTCTGGGCTGCGGTGATGAGGCCGCGACGCGCGCGGCTAGGCAGAGGAGGCATCGTGGCTCGTAAGGTCATCCGGTTCCGCATCAGCCCCCTCCTCGCCGCAGTCCTGTAGGCGTCGTCCTGCAGAACCGCCGCCCGCCCTACGGGGCGGGCGAGCATCGAGTGCTGCTCTGACCGGTTGGTGCGTCGCGGCGTAGGCCGCGGGTCCTTGCGCGTGTCCGCGCCCCGTACTGACCGAATCGGAGTTCCACTCGATGTCAATCCTCTCGCGCCGATCGCGGCACCCCCTCGGCCGTCCTTTCGGCTATCTCTGGAGCGCCTCGGCGCTCACCAATCTCGGCGACGGCATCCTGCTCGCGGCAGGGCCGCTGCCGATCGCATCCCTGATCTGGAGGCTGAGATCCCGGGCCGAGGACGGACGACCGGATCCGTGTATCAAGGGAACCAAGGTGGTCGCAGCCGGGACCCCACTGTCGTGACTGTCGTGCCGCTGGGGCGCAGCCTTCTTCGGATTCGGTAGGTTGGCGCGGTGATCTTCCGAGATCTCGGTGTGCTTCGTGTCGAAGTCGATGACCTCGAGGTCGCGTTGCCTGGGCGGCGTCCCATGTCGGTGCTGGCCCGGCTGGTCGCCTCGGTCGGAGAGACGGTGTCCAGCGATGCGCTCGTCGATGCGACGCGGGGCGCCCAGCCGCCGGCGCGGGCGCAGCAGGCATTGGAGACCGTCGTGTGGCGCCTGCGGAGCGTCTTGGAGCCGGGTCGGGAGGCTCGTGCGGCTTCGACGGTAGTGCGCAAGGAGGAGTCGGGCTATCGGCTCGTCGTGCCGCCCCAGACGGTGGACTCGCGCCGGTTCGTCGAACTGGCCGATGCCGCCCGTAGCGCACTCGACGGCGGAGACGCCGCGCGGGCGGTTGAGCTGAGTGAGACCGCGCTGAGCCTATGGCGGGGAGAGCCCTACGAGTCAGTCAGCGATGCCTCTTGGCTGGCCCCGGTGCGACAGGATCTGGCGGCCAGACGACTCGATCTCGCCGAACGCCACGTACAGGCACTCCTCGACATCGGCCAGCCGGAGCGGGCCGTGACCACCGTAGCCGTCCTCTTAGACGCGCATCGGTTCCACGAGCGCTTCTGGGCGCAGCGCATGCTCGGCCTGTACCGCTCGGGTCGCCAGGCCGATGCACTGGCTGCCTACGCCGAGGCGCAACGGTTCCTCGCCGACGAACTTGGCATCGACCCGGGCACCGAGCTGCGATCGCTGCACGACCAGATGCTCCGTCAGGTCGACGACCTCGACCAACCTGCGCACCTGACGCACGGCCTCGAGCCGCCGGCTCCCACGCGTCTCCCACGAATCCGCGGTCCACTGATCGGACGCGAGCGGTCGCTCGCCGACGTGGCGGCGGCGTTCGAGACCGCCCGCATGGTCACCGTGACAGGGCCCGGCGGCGCGGGAAAGACCCGGCTGGCGATCGAGGCCGCCCAGCGTCTGCTCCCCACGAATCCCGACGGGGTCTGGTTTGTCGACCTCGCACAAGTGCGGCCCGAGGAGGGTGACCCGACCCGGCTGCGCGACATCGTGGCCTCCAGCCTGCAGTTGGCGCCGCGCTCTGGACTCATCGTCGGCGACCTCCTCGCCGAGCACCTGAAGGACCGTCGCCTCCTTCTCGTGGTCGACAACTGCGAGCAGGTGCTCGACGCCATTGCGACCGTGATCGACACCGTGCTGGACGCCTCTACGGGAGTGCGCGTGCTGGCGACCAGCCGGGAGTCATTGGATGTCGCCGACGAGGTGACCGTGTCGTTGGCGCCCTTGACAGGCGACGATGCGACCGCCTTGTTCGTCGACCGGCTGTCCAGTCTGCGGCCGGACCTCGACCCCGAAGGGGCGGACCGAGACGTCATCGACTCGATCTGCGAGGCGGTGGGCGGCCTCCCGTTGGGGATCGAGATGGCCGCCGCGCGAGCGCGGGTCTTCGAGCTGGACGAGGTCGCGACCAGCCTGACCGACGGAGTCACGGGCCTGACCCGCAGCGGTCGTGGACCGCAACGGCATGCCAGCATGCTGGAGACCGTCGAGTGGGGCTACCGCCTGGCCCGGCCCGACGAGCAGATCCTGCACCGTCGACTGTGCCTGCTGCCGGGCGCGGTCACAGTCGAGGCCGCGAGCGTGTTGTGCTCGGTCGCACCACTCACTCCCGACCAGGCTCCAGCGCTGCTGGCCGGCCTGGTGCACCGGTCTCTGCTCACATCCTCCCGACCGGACGGAGGCTCCGGGGTCACCACCTTCCGGCAGCTCGTCCCCACACGAGCGCATGCCGCACGCCGACTCGACGCCGAGGACCGCCTGCGCGTCGCAGCGACCCGCGACGCCTGGCTCGTCGGCGTCATTCGTGGTGCGGCTCTCGACGGAGGCCCGGGACAGCCCGAGGCCACGGCGTGGGTGCGCGACAACGCCACGGCGGTCTCGGCCACCCTCACCGCAATCCTGGTCGAGGATCCGCAGCCCAGAGCGCTGGAGGTGCTCGCGCGTTTGACTCTGTACTGGTTCGAACGTGGACAGCTCCTCGACGCCGCCCATTGGTATCGGGCAGCGGTGGCCGCTGCCGCGTCTGGGGCGTTCGCCGACGGCGAGGCGGTGGTCGCGAGGGTCCTGAACCTGTGTGCCCGGGCGCTCGGCCAGGACCGGGTAGCGGCCGAGGAGATCGCCAAGGAGCTGCCGGGTCTGCTGAGCGCAGGCACGCCGGCGGACGCTCTGATTGCGGAGACCCTCGTGCTCGTCGGGGTCAGCACCTGGGTGACCCGGGTCCCAGAGGTGGGGCGACCGGCGACCGCGAGCGCCATCGCGCTCGGTGAACGCCTCGGGCGTCGCGACGTCGTCCAACGGGCCCGCGCCCTATCGGCCATGCACCGACTGTCGTCTCCTGACGGTGGTGCGGCGTACGCCGATGCCCGCGGCATTGTGGAGTCGGACCAGGACAATGTGTTCGCTGCCTTCGTCGCCGGCTACGCCTGTTCGAACGCGGCCTTCGAGGACGGCGACGTGGAGGCGGCGCTGGGGTGGATGCGTCGTACCGTGCGGGCCCACTCGGCCCTGGCGATGCACCCGACAAGCGAGGTGCTCGAAGCCGTCGCCCGCCTGTTGGCCTCCTCGGGTCAGCCGGGCGAGGCGCTGCGGTGCTACGCCAGTGCGGCGGCCCGGCATGCCGGCGATGGGCTTCCGTGGCCACGGCTGCCGCACTCACCTGACATCCTTGACAGTCTTCGCAGCCAACTGGGGTCCGACGACTATGACCGGTTGTGGCAGTCAGGCGAACGGTTGGGCCGCTACAGCGACCCGGTGACGCTGTTGGATGAGTGGCTGCCCGCCGACGGATCGATCGACAGCAGCGGGCCCGCGGCTCGCACGGCGTACCGGTACGACGCCCGGTAGGGGTCGGAGGTCTCGGTTCCTGCCGAGGTGGCGGCCCGGGCGAAGCACCACGCCGCCACCAGATAGCGCCGGCAGGCGCCGTCGAAGTCGTCTCGGGCCAGGCAGTCGTCTCCCTCGGCGGTGAGCGTCTGCCCTGCGTCGTACCACCCTTCGGCAACGACGTCGTTCCAACGTCCGGCCGTTGATCTCATATCGGGTCTCATGGGTTCTTCTCGGGGCCTTAGTGCGGGAGGCCCTGATGTCGAGGCCGAGCTCGACATCAGGGCCGCTTGTCGACGGTGTCTGCTGACGGTGCAGATCAGTCGACGATCTCCGCCCCCCAGCTGGTGTAGGTGTCGAGGCCCTCGCGCAGCACCGGGACGGTGCCGTCGGTGACGCTGCCCGGAGCGACGTCCACGCCGAGGTACAGGTCGGTGCCCTTCAGCTGCAGGGCGCTGCCGCCCCCGGCCTTGTTCCACACCGACTTCCACAGCTGGTCGTCGCTGCCGACGCAGGTCGACTGGTCCACGACCCCGGTCGTGCTGTTGCGTTCCAGACACTTTGCGGTGCCCTGATTGATCAGCTCGCCCCAGCCTGCGTCACCCACCGCGTTCCAGACCCAGTTGAAGTGCCACTGGTCGGTGTTGTCCGAGATGGAGACGGTCGCGCCGTCCTCCAGAGCAGCGTTGTTCACCTGCAGCCCCTTGCTTCCCGGCGCCCCGATCTTGTGGAACTTCCAGGTGATCGTGCCGACGCCGAGGTCGGGGAACGGCGCCTCGGCCGGGTTGATCACGATGTTCCACGTTGCGGTCGGGTGATATCCACCATCGATGTGGCAGGTGGTGTAGTCGATGTAGCTGTTCTGGGTGCAGGCCGCCTCGTTGAACCCGAGGGTGGGGACTTGGAAGAGAGCCACGGCGGTGAGCTCGGTGCCGTCGATGCGGTAGGTGATCTGGACAAGCCCGCCACTGGCAGCGTTGCTGGTGTAGGTGATGGTGTCCGTCGTGTCGTCGGTCGGGTAACCCGGGCTGGGCTGGAGTGTCTGCTTCCCACCTGAGGTGACCGTGCCCTTCCCGGCATCGAGGTCGGACAGCTGGAGCTTGTAGCGGCTGCTGTTCGTGATCTGGATCGTCTCCGAGAACGACGAGCCGGACCCCAGGAGCTTGGGCACCCGGACGGTACCGAAGCGCTGGCCGGGCTTGAACCGGTGGGTGCCGAACTCGGAGTCGAGCAACTTCGCGGTCGTCTTGGTCAAGGTGATGCGGCGAACCTGGTGGGCGGATGATCCTGGGGACAGGCGGAACAGGTCCACACGGCCGCCGCGGTCTGCGCGAGCGCTCAGCACGCTGTCTTTGAGGTTCACCCGGATCTGGTCCAGCCGCAGCCGCTTGTGCGCGAGCCGGAGGACCACCCCTCCCCTATGGGTGAACGCCGGCTCGGTGTTGTGGGTGCCGGTGGTGGGGAACCGAAGGACGGTGCGACCTTGGGCGTCGGTTCCCTTTGAGGCGCCGCCGATGGCCTTCAGCGAGACGTGGGTGCGGTGCAGTCTGCGCTGCATCGCCGGACTCACGGCCACGGTGGTTGAGGTCGTCGCCGACGCCTTCGTCGAGGGGCTCGGCGATGCGACCGCGGACACCGTGAGGCCTCCCGGTCCGGCCGTCGTCCCGGTCGAGGCGGCATCGGCCGGCGAGTTGAGGGTCGCGGCGAGGGGCCCGATCAAGACGCCCGCGGTCGCCAAGGACGCGAGCAATGTGCGTGTCGTATGCATGGTTGGCTCTCCTGTGAGGTCGGTTCGTCCGGTGCGTCGCCAGACTCGTTGCCGCCTCTCTCGCCGCACTCTCACCGCAATCTCACAAGTCCCCGGCGCGGTTGACCGGGTAGGTCGTGGTGCGGGCGAACCAGCGCAACGCTGAAGCTCTCTACGACGCGGTGAGGGCGGTCGAGTGGGTGGCGCGATAGCCGGACGGCTCGAGGGTGTAGCCCTCGAAGGAGGTCCAGGGACGTTTGGGCACGGCCACGTAGACGTCGATGCCGTCGGGATCGACGACTCGCACCAGGACCGCATCGTCGTGCTCGAACATCACGGGGTCCAGCCCTAGCTTCGTGGCGTGGTCGCGGAAGGAGACGAGGGCTTCGTGGTCCTCTGCCTTCCACACGACGGGGTGCTCGCCGCGCAGGTCTGCGGGAGCGGCCAGCGTGGACCGCAGGCGCAGGTTGAGCCCCCAGCCGATGTCGCCCCGACCCAGGGCAAGGCCCGTGACCTGGCCGTCCTGGATGAACTCGCGCCGCAGCTCCAACCCCATGAGGGCGCCGTAGAAAGATGCGCTCCGGGCGAGGTTGGCGACCGGAAGCATCGGGATCAAGATGCCGGATACCCGGGGTCCGTCGGTTGGGGTGTCGGAGGTCGTGTCGGTGGTGATGGTGGCGGTCATGGTCTCTCCTTGCTGCGGTAAGATAAACTGACAGACAGAGTATTGACCTGACACTCTGTGATCTGAAAGGTAGTCCCATTGCCCGACCGACGCAAGGCCTATGAGTCGCCCCTGCGAGCCGAGCAGGCGACCCTCACCCGCCGTCGGGTCCTCGACGCCGCGCGCGAGCTGTTCGTGGAGCAGGGCTTCGCGCAGGTGACGATCGCTGGTGTGGCCCGCCAGGCGGGCGTCGCCCGGGAGACCGTCTACAAGACCTTCGGCACCAAGGCCGACCTGCTCAAGGCGGCGTACGACGTCGCGGTCGCCGGCGATGACGACCCGACCCCGCTGCTGACACGGCCCGAGGTCACTGACCTGCTCGAGTCCGGTGATCTGGAGCAGATCGCCGACGTCTATGGTCGGATCACCGCCGGCATCGCGCTCCGAGTGGCTCCGCTGGTCACCGCGATGGCCGCAGCCGGGAGCCACCCGGAGCTGGAGCCGACCGTCGCCCGGATGAAGGACGAACGGCTTCGGGGCACTCGTGCGCTCTTCCGCCGGCTCTGCCCCGGCGCTGCACCAGCGGCCCTCGCCGAACAGGTGGACGCGCACTGGGCCCTTATCTCACCAGAGGTCGCGCTGCTCCTCCTCCGCGACCGAGGCTGGTCGGCAGAGCGATACGCCCGCTGGCTCGCGCGACAAACCGTCGGCCAGGTGGAACTGCTCCGAGGCTCCCTATGAAGCATCGAGCCATCGCGCTGGAGCTGGACAAGGCGGAGGAGACACACATCGGGGTGCGTCCGCTCTCCACGCGCTCCGAGGTGCTGACCGAGGAGGATGCCTGGAGCATTGCGGCCCGGCGAGATCGGCTGCGGGAGGAGCGGGGCGAGACGCATTGCGGCTACAAGCTGGGCTGGACTTCTGAGGTGATGCGGAGTGCGTTGGGCATCGCACAACCCAACTTCGGCAGCCTGTGGGAGTACATGAGGGTGGCGGACGGCGAGCTGGACCTCGGACGACTCATCCATCCCAAGGCGGAGCCGGAGTTCGCGTTCCTGGCCGATCAGGCCCTTGAGGGAGGCCAGGTGACGGCAACGGAGGTGCTGAGTGCTGGGCGATGGGCCGTCGCGTTGGAGGTGGTCGATCCGCGCTGGGAGAGCTACGAGTTCGACTGGCTCGACAACACAGCGGACGGGTCTTCCGCGGCTGCCTACGTCGTCGGCGAGTTCCGGGAGGCGCGCACAGCTCCGGAGCGCTTCCAACTCACCATGCACGCGGCCGGAGAGGCTCGGAGCGGACTGGGTGATGCGGCGATGGGGTCACCGGCCGAGGCGGTGGCATGGCTGGTGTCGCAACTGCATCGGCGGGGTGCGGCCCTGGAGCCGGGAATGGTGGTGCTCACGGGCGGCATCACCGCTCCGGTCGACCTGGTGAAGGGGCTGACCCTCCGGGCGGAGTCTCCGCAGCTCGGTGAGTGCGTGCTGCGCTGCGTCTGAGGGAGCACCACAACGACGATTGACAAGTTTTCTTGTCAAGCCCTACCGTCGAGGTGTGGAAGACGTACGAGTGCTCGCCGACCCCGCCGATGTGGAGGTGGCCCTCGACCCGACCCGGGCCGCCATCCTCGACGCATTGGCCGAACCCGGATCAGCGACCACGGTCGCGGCGACGGTGGGGCTGACGCGCCAGAAGGTGAACTATCACCTGAAGGCGTTGGAGGCTCATGGCCTGGTCGAACCCGTCGAGTCCCGCAGGTGGGGCGGCATCACCGAGCGATTCGTACGTCGGGCAGCGCGCCACCTCGTCGTCTCACCAGACGTGCTGCAGGGCGAGGACATCGATCCGAACCAGGTCGCCGACCAGCTCTCCGCGTCGTACCTCATCGCAGTGAACGCCCGGACCGTGTCCGAGGTCGGAGCGATCGTGAGCAGTGTGGCTGCGGAGACGCGCGTGCCGACGCTGACCGTCGACACGGTGATCGGGTTCAGGTCGGCCGAGGATCGCGCGACCTTCGCCACCGAGCTGCAGGCGGCCGTTGCTGCCCTGGCCGCCCGCTACCACCGCGACGACGGGCGGCCGCACCGCCTGACCATCTCGTCCTACCCCCGGCCGAAGGAGGCATCGTGAACCAGCCCGACCAGCCAGAGCATGTCGAGCATCGAGTGGAGCGCGTCTACGAGGTGCCCGCCACCCCCGAGCAGGTCTGGAAAGCGATCGCGACCGCCGACGGGATCTCGTCGTGGATGGCGCCGACCCGACTCGATCCGCGGCCCGGTGGTGAGGTGTCGTTTGACCTCGGCGACCTCACCCTGACCGGGACCGTCACCGACTACACGCCGAACGTCCGCTTCGCCTATGAAGAGCCGTGGCCGATCGCGGATCGGGTCGAAGATGTTCCACCGGAGATGGTCGAGTGGTTCGAGAGCATCGGTGTGCCGCTGTCGAAGGTCCACGAGGGCCTTGCGCTGGTCAGCCCGATCGCGAGCGAATACCTCATCGAGGCCGCCTCGGGTGGGAGCTGCGTGATCCGCGTCGTCACGAGCGCCTACGGAAGTGGAGCGGACTGGGAGCAGGAGTTCTTCGCTCAGATGATGGAGAGCGTCGACCCCATGCTCGACAACCTCGTCGCAGAGTTCGGCTCGGCGGCCTAGCGTGGCGACCTCCACGGGACCCTTACCTCCGCCCATCCGCAGCCTGCTTCCCGCGGGCGCACTCGCGGGCACCATCGCGGTCGCCTGCACGACGAGCAGCGCGGCCATCGCAAAGGCCGTTGGCGTCAGCTTCGAGGTCGATGGGCAACCGATTCCGATCCCCGCGTTCGCACTCTGGACTCTCATCGGTACGGCGGTGGGCGTCATGCTGGCCCGGCTCACCCGCGACCGTTGTCGATTCGGCGCCGTCGCCAGCACGGGCACCGCTCTGTCACTCGTCCCGGCCGTCACGCTGCCCGACGACGTCTCCACCAGAGCGGCATTGGTGACGATCCACATCCTTGCGGCAGCCATCGTCATCCCGCTCCTTAGCCAGCGCCTCATCCAGGAAGAAGCATGACCACACCCGCGCCGATCACCATCACCCCGGTCTGCGTCGCCGACCTTCTAGCCGAGGGTGAACGAATGCCGGTCTATGTGCACGTCATCGACCATCCCGATGCCCGAGTATTGGTCGATACCGGTCTGACCCGACTGCATCCGGCTGCCGCCGACCTCGATCCACGCCTCTATCCGCTGACCGAGCAGGACTTTGACGTTGCCAGCGTCGACATCGTCGTCAACACCCACCTGCACTTCGACCACTGCGGGGGCAACCACGTCTTCGCTGGCAGACCGATCTACGTCCAGCGTGACGAGCTCGATGACGCCCGCAACCTGGACGATTACACCATTCGTGAGTGGGTCGATCCGCCCAACGTGCACTACGTGCCGGTCGAGGGCGAGCTTGAACTACTCCCCGGACTGCGGCTCCTCCCGGCACCGGGTCACACCCGAGGATCACAGGTGGTCGTTGTCGACACCGGGGAGCGGCCGATCGTCGTCGCTGGTGACACCGCGGTCTGGTTCGGCGAGCTGGACAACCCGCGCACCGAAGGCCAGATGCTGGTGTGTGCCCTCGACCCCCAACTGGTCTGGCTCGCGCACGAGCACGAGCCGTGGCGGCCAAGAGGCAACGGCTGAGTCACGGCTCGCTCGGCAGCGAGGCACATTGTCAGGTACTCAGCGCCTGGTCTCGTATCTGCTGAGCATCACGCCGTCGGGAAACGTCCGGGTCTCCACCAGATCCAGGTTCACCCAGTTGTCCAGGGCCGTGAAGAACGGTGTGCCGCCGCCCACCAGGACAGGTGCGGTGACCAACAGGTACTCATCGATCAGTCCCGCCCGCATGGCCGCTGCAGCGAGAGTGGCGCCACCGATGTCCATGGGTGCGCCGTCCTCGGCCTTGAGCCGGTTGATCTCGGTGACAGCGTCGCCGGTGACCAGGCGGGTGTTCCAGTCGACCGCCCTGGTCGTCGAGGAGAACACCACCTTGGGCATGTCCCGCCAGCGGCGGGCATATTCAATCTCCGCCGGCGTGACACCCGGCTGCTGGTCAGCGGTCGGCCAGTGGGAGCTCATCGTCTCCCACAGCCTGCGCCCGTAGAGCGCCAGCCCGGTCGCGTCCACCCGATCAGACCACCACTGGAACAGCTCGTCGCTCGGGACGCTCCAGCCGAGGTCACCTCCGGGCGCGGCGATGTAACCGTCCAGGCTCAGGTTCATTCCGAACGTCAGCTTCCGCATCGTGTCAGCCTCCCGCGAGTTGGTCCTCGGCGTATAGACCAGCACAGTGCGGAGGACTCATCGGTCGGGGTCGCATCGACGGCTTGCGTGCGACAGAGCCACGCCCTTGACCTTGCCCCACGGGCAACCACCAAGGTGGCCGACACCGATGAACGTCATCGGGGACGTGCTGACGCTTCCGGACCTGGTCGCGGTCGCCGACGGCTTCGGCGGCCGCGACGATCTCGCTGCCGCCGCGCTCGAGGCGTTCGCGGCGAGAGGGTTCGAGGCAGCTGTCGAGGCGGCCGAACCCGGCGATGACCTCACCGGAACGACCCTGACCGCCGTCCAGCTCGATGGCGCAACGGCCCGGATCACCCATGTCGGCGACGCCCGGGTTCAGCTCGTCCGCGGCGATCAGGTCGACGTACTCACCCACGACCACACCCTGGTCGCGGCGCTGGTCGAGTCGGGTCAGTTGACCGAAGACGAGGCCCGCTCCCACCCGCACCGCAACCTGATCAACCGCGCGCTGGTCGGCCGGCCCGTCGTCCCCGACGAACGCGTCGTGGATCTGCGCCCGGGCGACCGGCTTGTCCTCACCACGGACGGCGTGCACTCCGTCATCGATCCCGAGGTCCTCGCCGAACTGGTCGTCGACATGGGTGGCCCGCAGTCGGTGGCGGACGCTATCGGTGCTGCCGTCGAGGCAGCGGGCTCCCCCGACAACCACACCGTCGTCGTCCTCGACCTGACGTGACGTGACGTGACCAGGGTCGAGTGCTCGACGTGCGGGGCAGGCAACCCACCTAGTCTGTGACTATGGGTCTTGTCTACGCCACCGCGACCGTCGTCCCCAGCAAGCAGGAGCTCGTCGAAGCCTGGCTCCCCTCGCGTCCGTGGGCCGGGGGCGCGACGACGGTCGAGAAGGTCGGGGAGTACCGCTTCGACGACCCCGAGGGCGAGGTGGGCGTCGAGACGATCGTGTGGCGGACGCCGGACGGCGCCCTCCTGCAGGTCCCGTTCACCTACCGAGCCGCTCCCTTGCCCGGCGCTGACGCGCACCTGGTCGGCACCTCGGAGCACAGCGTGCTCGGCACGCGCTGGGTCTACGACGGCTGTGCCGACCCGGTCTGGGCTGCCACGCTCGCAACGACGATCCTCACCGGTGGCCACCAGGCGCAGATGACCTTCGAGAGCGACGGCACGCTGGTCGACGTACCTCCGCGCCTTCCCGTCCGAGGATCCGGCTCCGCCGATACGGCGGTGCCGGCCATCGACACGGTCGACGCCATCCGGGACGGCGGGCCCGTCACCACCGTGGTCGCGGGGCCGGTCACGCTGCTCCTCGCCAGAGTGGTCGGCACCCCCCTCGATGGCGATGCGACCCTCACCGGCACGGTCACGGACCGGGACCTGGGTGTCCTGGCCGCTCTTCGACGCTGAGGGGCGACCCTTCTCGGGCGCGGTCCGGTCGGGTCAACCTGCGGCCCGGCGACCGGGTCCCTGGGGGTACGCCGCGCCCGGGCGTACATTGCTTAGTAGACGCAAACTAAGTATTCCTCCCGGAGGGCCCAGATGACAGTCGTCGGCTCCACTCAGCAGCGCAACACACAGCGGGCGCAGGCAGCGCGTGAACGCGCGGCTCGCGACACCGCGAGCCCGCACTACAAGTGGATCGTGCTGTCCAACACGACCCTGGGCGTGCTGATCGCGACGATCAACTCCTCCATCCTGCTGATCGCGCTGCCCGACATCTTTCGGGGCATCCGGATCAACCCGTTGACGCCCGGCAACACCGGTCTGCTGCTGTGGCTGATCATGGGCTACATGGTCGTGACGGCCGTGCTCGTGGTCGGTCTCGGTCGCCTCGGCGACATGTATGGCCGCGTCAAGATCTACAACGCCGGATTCGCGATCTTCACCTTCTTCTCGGTGATGCTGGCGATCACCTGGATGCACGGCACGACGGCCGGCCTGTGGCTGATCGCGATGCGGATCTTCCAGGGCGTCGGCGGCGCCATGCTGATGGCCAACTCCAGCGCGATCATCACCGACGCCTTCCCGGTCAACGAGCGTGGCCTAGGGCTGGGCCTCAACATGGTCGCCGGCATTGCCGGCTCGTTCATCGGGCTGATCGTCGGCGGGCTGCTCGCCCCGATCGAGTGGCACCTGGTCTTCCTCGTCTCGGTCCCGATCGGCCTGTTCGGCACTGTGTGGGCCTACCTGCGGCTGCATGACACCGGCGTACGACGGCACGCGACGATGGACTGGTGGGGCAACCTCACCTTCGCCGTCGGCCTGGTCGCGGTCCTGGTCGGCATCACCTACGGCATCCAGCCCTACGGCGACGACACGATGGGTTGGACCAACCCGTGGGTGGTGTTGGCGCTGGTGGGTGGCTGCGTTGTGCTCGCGGTCTTCTGCTGGGTGGAGACCAGGGTGCCGGAGCCGATGTTCCGGCTCGGCTTGTTCAAGATCCGGGCGTTCACCTTCGGCAACATCGCCAGCCTGCTTGGCGCGCTCGGCCGGGGTGGGCTGATGTTCATCTTGATCATCTGGTTGCAGGGGATCTGGCTGCCCAGGCACGGCTACAGCTTCGAGTCGACCCCACTCTGGGCGGGCATCTTCATGCTGCCGATGACGGTCGGGTTCCTGGTGGCCGGGCCCACCTCGGGCTGGCTCTCGGACCGGTTCGGCGCACGCGCCTTCGCCACGGGCGGGATGCTGGTCGCAGCGGCCAGTTTCGTGTGGCTGTGGCGGCTTCCGGTCGACTTCAGCTATTGGCAGTTCGCCCTGGCCCTGCTGGTCAATGGGCTGGGCATGGGCCTGTTCGCGGCGCCCAACCGCACCGGGATCATGAACAGCCTGCCCGCCCACGACCGTGGTGTCGGTGCGGGGATGAGCACGGTGTTCAGCAACTCGGCGATGGTGCTCTCGATCGGCATCTTCTTCTCGTTGATGATCACCGGTCTGGCCTCCTCGCTGCCCGAGACGATGATGCAGGGCCTGACTGCGAACGACGTACCGCATGACGCGGCCGCACGAGTGGCCGCCCTGCCGCCCGTCGGGGTGCTCTTCGCCTCCCTGCTCGGCTACAACCCGATCCAGTCACTGCTAGGCCCCGACGTGCTGCACCAACTGCCGGCAGCGACGCAGGCGCACTTGACCGGACACGACTTCTTCCCCTCGCTCATCTCCGGGCCGTTCGCCGACGGTCTAGGTGTGGCCTTCAGCTTCGCGATCGCTGCCTGTCTGGTCGCCGCCTTCGCGTCCGCCTTCCGAGGTGGCAAGTACGTCCACGATGATGGAACCGATGTCGTCGACCAGGATTCGACGACCCCGGCCGAGCTGCTTGCGGAAGGTGCCGAATGAGCGTGAGCGAGACGGGTCACGTGAGCGAGACGGACCA
>JBDHZT010000095.1:0-14544 GCA_039811985.1 Nocardioidaceae bacterium
GGCCGCGCCCCCGTCGCGCGCCTGACGGGCGGCCCGAGCCGCCAGCAGGTCGGCGATGGCCTGAACCGCCGCAGTGACCTCGTCTTCGGCTGGCACGTCATCGGGGGCGGCCGTCGCCGGGTCCGGCGATGCCGGCACCAGGTCGGCCAGGTCGCCGTACACGCGGTATCCCCGTTGGTGCAGCACCTGATTCTGGGCCTCGGCCAGCGTGCGGAGCCTCTCGACCAGCTCGGGAGGACAGACGGGTTTGGTGGCCGGCTGGGCGGCCAGGAGTTGCTGGGCGAGCTGGTGCTTGACGATCCGCGCATAGCGAGGCTGTTTGATGCGTCCGTCGAGGGCCTTGTTCACCTTGCGCAGAACGGCGACCTGCGCCGTGCCGAGGGTCTGGTTCGCGCGACCCGGCGTCGTCGGGTCGAGGTCGGCGGCGTCGAAGCCGACCGCCTCGCCGAAGCGTCGCCACAGCAGCGTGGGGTCCACACTGTTGCGCGGTGCCACGACGACGTGCACCCGATCGGCAGGGAGGCCACCGGCCCACCGGTCCAAGACGCCGACCACGTGCTGGTAGCGCCAGAACAGCGAGGTGAACTCGCCACCGTCCAGCTGGTGCTCGATCCGCCGTTGAAACTTGGCGAACGTCGTGGTCGACCCGTTCTTGACCCGCTCCTGCCACTCGGAGGTGACCTGCTTCGCCAGGTCACGCACCGTCACCAGGACGTGGACCTCTAGCCCGTCAAGGTCAGCGAGACAGGCGGAGACCTGCTCGTCGGTGCAGGCGCTGAGCAGTTCGTGGCTCATCACCGTGGTGCCTGAGAATCGCTGCGCGTCGCGACAGAGCCGATGCCAGGTGCCGGCGAGCTGCTCGCGGTCGTAGCCCCAGTAGTCGAACGCTTCTCGAGCCTCGATCGCGGCGTGGAACATGTCCTGCTGCCGATGCCCTGGACAACTCACTCCGACCGCACGCAGTTCATCACGGTTCTTCCAGAGCGCACGCTGCAGGAAGGTCGTTCCGCTCTTGGGTGTCCCCACATGGAGGACGACCCGCTGCCGCGATGCGGAGTCCGCGCTCACGGAGAGGCGCTCACGGATAGAGGGTGGGCGCGCGCATACCGACGAACTGCTTGCCGTTGGCCGGCGGTGGGTACTGGCTGTAGGGCAGTCGGCGGGAGTGCTTGCGGATCCGCACCCAGTCGGCGAAGTACTTCTTGTAGGCCGACTTCAGGCGGATGTTGAGGCTGTTCTCGTCACCCTTGGACAGCGATCCGGCGACCCAGTTCTGAGTGCCCGTCCACACCTGCCACGACGAGCGGTCCGATCCCACGGTGCCCTTGACCAGGACATACTTCGCGTGGGTGCGCACGTCCGCGGTGCCATCGTCGTTGAGGTCCCAGCGGCTGTCGTAGAGATTGATCACGTGGTGGGCAGCAGCATTGCGCAGCCGGGCCGCGATCTGGCGGGACGGAGCGCCGTAGATGACATTCACCGCGCAGCCACGATGGGCCAGACTGAGCAGCTTGTCGGCGATGTAGTTCCCGCGCTTGCCCTTCCAGTAGAACATCGAGACGTGCACCTGGGTGCGGCCGATGGCGCTGGTGCACTTGACCTTGTTGAGGTCCTGCATCGTCGGGTCGTTGCGCTTGGTGGCCTTGCGCATCGGGAAGAACCGGCTGGTGAACGGTCCGTCGTTCACCTGCACCTTCTTGACCGGGGCTCGCACGTCGTCGGTCATGTCGAGGTGGATCCGCTTGTAGGCGGCCACACTCTTCGGGCGGCCCGTCATGACGTACATATCGTTCCACCCGAGCAGGGCCCCGCCCATGTTCAGGTTGGACGAGCTCACGATGACGACGTTCTTGCCCTTGCCGGAATGGGAGAAGACGTAGAACTTCGAGTGCATGTTGCCGCCCGCGCCCCGGCAACTCCCGCTGCACTTCTTGACGTAGCTGCGGTCCTTGCCCCAGGTGACCGGGGTGCTCCGCGGCTTCTTGACGCTGCGTAGCGCGGCCTTGGTCGACATCAGCTTGCGGGGCTGGACCATTACCGGATCGCCGGTCTTGTCCCGGACCACCTTGCCCTGGGCGTCGACCTTGTGCCGCTTCCTGTTGCAGGGCCCGCGCCGCGGCTTGTGGTCGGGCTTCCCGTCGCCGTTGCGGTCCTTGACGTTGTCGGCGTTCAGGGTGGTGATCAGCCGACGACTCGGTCGGCTGGCGATGTCCTCGTCGAAGATGACCCGCACCGAGACCCCGCGCTTGCAGGCGCCGATCAGCGCGTCCGTGGTCTTCTTGCGGTCCATCAGGAAGGTCGAGATCAAGATGAACGGCTTCGGGTCCTTCTTGGTCGGGCGGGTCTTCCTGATCGCCTTCTCGACCGTCCGGACGAGCTCGAAACGCTGCGTGTCGTTGCCCCACGGCCTGGGCACGTTGAACCGCGCTCCCGGTGGTGGCTGGTAGGCCATCGCGGGGGCGGCTTCGAGCACGAGCGATAGGGCCAGGAGCACCCCACAGATGATGGAAAGACGGCGCACTAGATCCCTACCCTCGACTCTGGCCCCGCTCCAGGGCCTACGGCGCCCACCAGAATAACCGGAGGATCCGTCCAATCCGAACGGCCGCCACGCAGGAACCGGTCAGAGTATGATTCGACAGGCCCGGCCACGCCGATCCAGGCACCTGTGACGGGCATCACTCAGCGGACTCACCGGGTCCGCTCGGGGCGTAGTGATCTGGAGAGGTGACGATCGCGTGGGCAAGCACGCAGGGCCGCGGCCATCTCGGGCGTCACGCCCGGATCAGGCGCGCCCCGGCAAGTCGCGCTCGTCCCGCTCGCGCCAGTCGAGGCCGCACACCACCCGGTTGCTCTCCGTTGTCGGTGTGGTCGCATTGACCGCAGGGGTGCTCGGCGTGGTCGCCGCGTCTGCCGACCCCACCAAGCCCGCGAGCGGGTCGGCCGACCTCTCCGCGGCCGTCGCCATCCCGGTCACCCCCGGCGGCGGTGGTGTCACCCAGAAGCAGATCCCCGACCTACTGGTGATTCCGCCTGGCTCGGATATGACCCAGGGCAAGACTGCTCAGCGGATCTCTGCCAAGGCGCAGCGGGTCGTCACCCTCAGGGACCGCGCAGAGGCGAAGGCGCTGGCCGAGGCGAAGCCCACGGTCTTCAAGGTCGGCAGCCTCAACGTGTTGGGCGCCTCCCACAGCGACGGCGGCAACAAGGGCCGCTACGCGGACGGAGCGGCACGGGTCCGGTCGGCCGCCGCCAAGATCCGCGGGCTGGGCATCTCGGTCATGGGGCTGCAGGAGTATGAACCCAAGCAGCACTTCGCCTTCGTCAACGCCACCGGCTGGGGTGTCTTCCCGGGTATGTCGATGGGCACCCGTGGCGTCCGCAACTCCATTGCCTGGAACCCGGCCGTGTGGACGCTGGTGGAGTCGCACACTGGGACCACGCCGTACTTCCGCGGCAATCAGGTGCCACTCCCCTACGTCCTGCTCGAGAACAAGGCGACGGGCGGCAAGGCGTGGTTCATCTCGATCCACAACCCGATCAGCAGCGGCAAGCGCGGGCAGAACCAGAAGTGGCGCAGCATCGCCACCGCCAAGCAGGCCGCCCTGATGGCGAGCCTGCGCGCCCAGTCCGGCTATCCGGTCTTCCTCACCGGCGACTTCAACGAGCGCGGGGAGGCGTTCTGCCGAGTCACCGCCGGCGGCCGTGCGATTGCCGCCAATGGCGGCACCTCCTCACCCTGCCGACTCCCGGGCACGAACGGCATCGACTGGATCTTCGCCAGCCCCTCGGGGGTCAGCTTCACCGGCTACGTGCGAGACAACAGCACCATCGGGCGGATCTCCGACCACCCACTGATCTACGCGACCGCCACCTTGGCCCCGCAGCCGAAGACCGACTGACCCTGGTTCCGTGAAGGGGCCGCTGCCTGGGCGCTGGTGGCCTGGGGTGTTGGCCGAGGGGCAACTGGACGGGACGGCAGTCCTCGGGTTTCGGCCGCGTGCCGGGTTGCTGGTGGCCTGGGGTGCGATCGACAGGGCAGCTACCGGGGGAACAGTCTTTGGCTTCCGCCTGCTTGCCGGGTTCTGGTCGGCTGGGGTTGCGATCGACAGGGCAGCCGCCCGGAGAGGCGGTCGGTGGTGCTGGCTGCTTGCCGGGTCACGGTGGTGTTCGGATTCGCCGCTTGTGCTGAAACTGCTGGCCGGGTTCCTCCCGGAGCCGGTCAGCTGTCGTTTCGGTCCAATCGATGTGCTGTTTCGGCCCACACGCCGCGATCCCACGCCTTCCGGGCGGATGGGGTCATCGATTGTTCCAAGACTGCATCCCGGAGGGTGTTTTCGATGTCGTCTGCGTCCAACCGATGAGGTCATCAGCCCAGATCAGCACCCATAGAGGCGCGGGACACGCAAGAAGACCGCAGCAGACGCCCACCGCACGCGGCCGGGCAGCACCAGCAACCCGGCAGAGAACCGAGACCACCGGCGGCGCTGATCCGGCGTAGCTGCCCTATCGGTCGCTACCACCAGCGACCAGCAACCCGGAAGACGATCCCGACCATGAGCGGAGCTGACCCGGCGTCGCTGCCTGTCGGTGGTGACCCAGGGCGACCAGCAGCCCGCACGGCTCCACCGTCGTGTGCCATCCACGGATCCAGGCGGTCAGCTCCTATTCGTCGACGCCGCCGCTCTCCAGCGGCCGATGGTCGGCGAAGTGGGGGCGCAGCTTGTTGTCGAACATCGACAGGGCCGAGCCGATCGCCATGTGCATGTCGAGGTACTTGTAGGTGCCGAGCCGGCCCCCGAAGAGGACCATCGGCTCGCCCTTGGCCAGCTCGCGGTACCTCAACAGCTTGGCACGGTCCTCGGCTGTGTTGATCGGGTAGTACGGCTCGTCGTTCTCGTCGGCGAACCGGGAGTACTCGTGCACGATGACCGACTTGCCCGGCAGGTGGGTCTTCACTCGTTCGGGGTGAAAGTGCTTGAACTCGATGATGCGAGTGAACGGCACCTCCTGGTCGTTGTAGTTGACCACCCCGGTGCCCTGGAAGTCATCGACGTCGACCACAGACTCTTCCAGGTCGACGGTGCGCCAGGAGAGACGTCCTTCACAGTTGCCGAAGTACTCGTCGACCGGGCCGGTGTAGACGATCGGCACCTTGCCCTTGTAGTCGTCGGCGACGTCGAAGAAGTCGGTGTTCAGCCGCACCTCGATGTTGGGGTGGTCGGCCATCTTGGTCAGCCAGGCGGTGTAGCCGTCGACCGGCAGGCCCTCGTAGGTGTCGCTGAACCAGCGGTTCTCGAAGTTGTAGCGGACCGGTAGGCGGGTGATGATCTCGGCGCTCAGCTTGGTGGGGTCGGTCTGCCACTGCTTCGCGGTGTAGCCCTTGATGAACGCCTCGTAGAGCGGCCGCCCGATCAGGGAGATGGCCTTCTCCTCGAGGTTGGTGGCGTCCTCGGTGGCGATCTCACTGGCCTGCTCGGCGATCAGGGCGCGGGCCTCGTCGGGAGTATGGCTGTGGCCGAAGAACTGGTTGATCAGGCCGAGGTTCATCGGCAGGGAGTAGACCTGGCCCTGATACTTACCGAAGACGCGGTGCTTGTAGTCGGTGAACGACGTGAAGCGGTTGACGTACTCCCACACCCGCTCGTTGGAGGTGTGGAACAGGTGCGCACCGTACTTGTGCACCTCGATACCGGTCGTCGGGTCCTTCTCGGAGTAGGCATTGCCGCCGAGGTGGGAGCGTCGCTCGAGGACGAGCACGTTGAGATCCAGCTCGCTAGCGCAGCGCTCGGCGATGGTCAGCCCGAAGAATCCGGACCCGACGATGACGAGATCGGGCAATGGCTGGGCGGTTGGCTGGTCAGACACGAACGTGGACTCCTGGGGTCTCGGGGCGGCCGCAGTCTATCGGCGCGGACCGCTCCGGCCAGCATCGCTGGGGAAGCGGCGTGCGTCACGCAGCGCCTGCCACACGTTGCGCGCCTCGCCCCGTCCGCCGCGCACCGGACTCAGCGCCAGCACGGCCGCGGTGATCGCGTAGGGCTTGGCCCGAACCAGCCAGTTGGCGCCGTAGCGGCGGTGCACCACGAACAGGTTGCGGTACATGTAGTAGCCCTTCCAGCTGTCCAGGGCATGCTGCTGGTCGAAGTCCAGCTGTCGTACGACGACAGCGTCGCGGACCGCCCAGATGTGGAAGCCCGCGCGCCGCGCACGAATCGCGAAGTCGACGTCGTCGTAGAAGATGAAGAACGCGTCGTCGGGCAGTCCGATCGCCTCCACCACCCGACGCTGGACCAGGAAGCCCTCGAAGGCGACGACATCCAGCTCGACCCGCTCCGGCATCCCGGCCCGGGTGCCGTAGGCGGTCTCGACGGAGTCGCGCTTGGGATGCACGGTCAGCGGGCTGGTGAGATCGAAGTGGACGGCCGCCTTCTCGACCAGGTGGCCGGCCCGGTCCTCCCGGACCACCATCAGGCACGGCTCGTCGTAGCGCATCAGGACCTCGAGGCAGTCCGGCGCAGGAACCACGTCGTCGTCCATCAACCAGATCCGGTCCGCGCCACGGTCGCATGCCGCCTCGACCCCAGCCCGGAAGCCACCCGCACCTCCGGTGTTCGTCTCCTGCCGCAGCACCTCGAGCGGGAGGTCGTCGCGCTCGGCCAGCACCCTCGGGGTGTCGTCGGTGCTCGCGTTGTCAACCACCACCACCAGATCCGGTGCGCGGGTCTGGGCGGCCAGACCGTCCAGCGTCTTCGGCAGCAGCGCGGCCCGGTTGTAGGTCACCACCACCACGATCACCCGCTCAGGCCCTTGCGCGCTCATCCCAGGAACCTCTCGTGGCCGGTGAAGTCTCCCCGCAGTCCGGCCCACATCGCCGAAGCGCTCAGTCGCAGCCGCCGCCAGCTCGGCCGGGTGAGGGTGTAGAACCAGCCCGTCTTCGCGACGAACGCGGCCGCGTGGAGCGGCCCGCGGTAGGTGAGCAGATTGACCAGGTTGTTGCGGGCCATGCAGTAGTGCTTGAGGTCGCTCGGGCTGTGGTTGTAGGTCGTCACGCCGAACGCCATCGGCGTGCCCAACTCACCCACCGACGGATGTCGCACGACGGCGTCCGCGACGGTCGCGATGCGGGCGCCCGCACGCTCGGCCCGCAGTCGATACTCGTGGTCGTCACCCCAGATGAAGAACTCCTCGCGGACCAGGCCGATCCGCTCGACCAGCTCCCGGGTGATCAACACGCCGTTGAACGGGATCACCACGTCGCGGATGAGCCCGTCTCGGGCAGCACGGTGCACAGCCGCGCGGTCGAAGACGACCGAGCTCTTGCCGGGGAGTCGGATCGGGAACACCAGTCGCTCAGGGTCCGCCTCGTCGACCACGACGGGTCCCCAGAAGTCGAGCTGGCCCGCGTAGGTCAGCAGAGTGTCCAGGCAGCCGACGTCCGGTAGCCCGTCGTCGTCCATCAGCCAGACCAGATCGGCGCCGCGTTGCAGCGCCCATCCCAATCCCTCGTGGAACCCCCCGGCGCCGCCGGTGTTGCGCTCCAGCGTCCGGGCAAGCACGTCGGGGCCGGCGCCGGACTCCGCTCTCTGTTCTCGGAGCCACTCTGCGGTGCCGTCGCTCGAGGCGTTGTCGATGACCAGCACCTCGGCCAGCCCGGGTGTCCCTCGCAGTGTGCCGACCAATCGCTGCAGCAGGTCCAACCGGTTGAACGTGACGACGACGGCAATCACCCGCGGAGCCGCCTGTTCGGTCACCCGAGCCACCCTACGCAAGCACCGGCGCACCCAACGCGGCAGCGCCGGCTAGTGGGTGTCGCCGAAAAGAACTTCCGGCGGGGCCTACTAGCAAGAACTGGCCAGGTTCTGCGACTGGTTCGCAGCGTAGCCGCCATCCCTGGAGCCGAGCGAGCCACCCGTGACGACCTGGCGCTTCTTGCGTTTGCCGTGCGACGACTTGTCGGAGTCCGGATGCTCGGAGCGATCGATGGCCTGGTCGACCGCGCGATGGATCACCTTCATATCGGGATTGGCCGTGTCGATCATCGGCGGCACCAGGGACACCGTCGCGATGGGCTCACTCTTCGCCTTGAGAGCGAGCGAGACGAAGTTGTCCACCTCACTGCGCGGCAGGTCCGTCGAGATCATCTCCGAGCTCGCCTTGGCGATCTTCTCGAAGTTGGCCACCGCCGTCTGCGGGCTGATCTGTTGGAGCATCGCCCCCATCACACACTTCTGCCGCGCCATCCGTGAGTAGTCGTCCGAGCCGTCCCGAGCCCGGGCGAACCACAACGTCTGGAAGCCGTTGAGCTTGCGCACACCCGGCTTGATGTAGCCGGTCACATCGCTGCCCAGGCCGCCGACCGGGATCGGCTGACGCACGTTCAGGGTCACGCCCCCGACCGCATCGACCAGCCCCTTGAAGCCCTCGAGGTTCACCATCGCCCAGTAGTTGATCTTCAGGTCGGTGATGCCCTCGATCGCCATGATGGTGGCGTCTACTCCCGGGGCCTTGGAGTGTGGGAACAGGTCGGTGTGGTCGCCAGCCCAGGTGCTGACGCCGTTCAGATAGCAGCCCGTGCAGTCGAAGCCGTCAGGGAACTGCTTGTCCATCACCGAGCCGGCCGCGAACGGGAAGTTCTCCATGTTTCGCGGCAGCCCGATCAGCACGGTCCGGCCCGTCCGGGCGTCGATGCTGGCGACCGTCATCGAGTCGGGTCGCAGCCCCCATCGACCGGCTCCGGAGTCTCCGCCGAGCAAGAGCACGTTGAACCGACCGTCGTGAGCGCCGGTGGCATCGCCAGTGCCGAACATCGTGACGATGAAGTCGCGCTGGACGGCCACCAGGTGGGCGCCGAAGAGTAGCGTGCCGGCGACCGCGAACGACAAGAACCCGTTGAGGCCCACCGCTGCCAACCGCTGGCGTTGCTGGAGGCTCAGCGGCTGTCCCAGTCGCCAGGCGTCGACGAACAACGCCGCCCAGCCGATGGCCAGTGCGACGAGGAGCAGTCGCAGCACGCCCAGCAGGGCGACGTTGGCCGCGAGGGTGAAGACCAGGTCACGATGGATCAGCACGGCCACCATCGTGAGTAGGCCGGTCGTCAGCAACGCCATCCACACCCGCAGAGCGATCCTGCCCACCCGCTTGTCGCCGGCGACGAGTTGCGCCGAGCCCGGCAAGAGGAGGGTCATCAGCATCAGCGCGACCGCACGTCGGAAGCGCACTCGAGCGGCGCGGTCGGCGCTGGCCAGGCGCGCTGAAGACAGACGTGGCTGCGGGTGGTGTGGCCCGGGGGAAGGACGGGCGGACATCGAAGCCCTCTCTTGCTGGGGAAGTGGCAAGGGTGGTGAGAGCCAGTATCACCAGTTCTCCCCCCTCCGACCAGCCGCGACGCGCCGAGCATCCGCTCGACGGACCCGAGAGATCTGGGCATCATTCGCTACCGTCGTGGCCATGGCGGACGGTCCTCGAGCACCCGGCGGCCCCGAGAAGGGGACTCCCGAGTACGACTGGCTCTATGGTCCCGACCCCGCGGCGCCCGGCGGAGCCGACGACGATCTGACCCTGCCCATGGCGGCGGCCGGACCCGATGCCACCCGGTTGATGAAGACCACGCCGGTGGACTCGAACCAGGGCGACCCTCGCACGTCCACGGCGCCGCGCCGCGCACAGCAGCCTCCGGGCCAACCACCCGTGGCGCCGCCGACAGCGTCGCCCGACGAGCCCCGCAAGAAGCGCAGGTTCGGTGCCTGGTTCTGGGTCCGGCTGGTCCTGGTCGCATGGTTGGCGTTCCTCGTCGCTGTGCCGTTCTGGGCCTGGAGCAAGATCGAGAAGGTGGACGCGTTCCCGGACAAGGGCCGACCCGGCGACCAGGACGGGACGACGTACCTCGTCGTCGGCAGTGACTCCCGTGAGGGCCTGTCGGCCGCCCAACGCAAGAGGCTCGGCACAGGCGACGCGGCCGGCGAGCGGACCGACACGATCATGTTGCTGCACACCGGATCGGGCCCCAACCTGCTGCTGTCGATCCCAAGGGACTCGCTGGTCGAGATCCCCGGCCACGGCACCACCAAGATCAACGCCGCCTTCGCGTACGGCGGACCCAAGCTGCTGGTGCAGACGATCGAGAACAGCACCGGCATCCGCATCGACGACTACATCGAGATCGGCTTCGGCGGGTTCGTCAACGCCGTCGACGCGGTCGGTGGTGTCGAGATCTGCCCGACCCGGGCGATGAAGGACCCGCTGGCCAATCTCGACATCCCGAAGGGGTGTCAGCAGGCCGACGGCGTCACCGCGCTCGGTTATGCCCGATCGCGGCATGTGTATGCCGACAGCGACTTCACCCGAGTCGTGCACCAGCGCGAGGTCGTCTCCGCTGTCGGCCACAAGGCGGTCTCGCCCTGGTCGGTCATCAACCCCGTTCGCTACTGGCGGCTGAACATGGCGCTCGACTCGCTAAGGATCAGCGAGGGCACCGGCCCGATCGCACTCGGCAAGTTCGGTTGGGCGATGACGCACCTGTCCGGCTCCGGTGGGATGAGCTGCACCGTTCCCGTCGCCGACAGCGCGATCCATTGGGACACCGAGCGCTCGGACGCTCTCTTCAAGCTGATCGCTGCCGACGAGACCGACAAGGTCGGCAAGTCGCTCTGCACCGCCAAGGGCTACTGACCCCTGTGGCGGAGGCGCTTCAGGTCTGCAGCTCCTGGCCCGGATGCGCTGCCCGCCACGCCCCGGAGGCCGCGTCCCACTCGTCGCCAGTCAGCATGACCAGAGACGCCGGGAACAGTCCGTCCTCCTCCTTGCTGATATGGACCTGCAGCTCCTCGATCGCGGTGGCGAGGCGCTGCTGGTCGCGCGGGTCCGCCACATCCGCCGTCGCCAGCAGGATCTCCAGCTCACGGTGCTCGTCCACGAGAGGCGCGATGTAGTCGGCGTACTCCGGCTCCCGAGACATCACCGCGAAGATGCCGTTCTCCTCGCCCTGCCAATGCGACCGCAGCACCTCGGCCATCGCGACCAACTGGACCCGAGCCGCGTCCAGATCGTCGGCCGCGCACGCTCGGAGCAACCGGTCACCGTGGGCGAGCGCCGACTCGTGCTCGGAGACGTAGTCGCGGATCAGCATCATCTGCCGGCACCCGCAGTAGTGGCACATGACCAGCAGGCTAGCGGCGCACTACCTGTCGTCTTGTGGGTGGACGTTCGTCGTGATGTCGAGCCGGTCGAGCTGCCGCAACCCCGGCATCCCGAAGGCCGTCAGGGCGGCGAGGACGCCCAGGGTCGCGAACACGAGGGCGGCGGCCTGGACGCCGAGCCACTCCACGAGGGGTCCGGCGATCAGCAATCCGAACGGTCCGGCCGCATAGGCGCTGGAGGTGATCACTCCGATCACCCGGCCGCGCAGCTTCTCCGGGGTGAGCAATTGGATGGCCAGGTTGCCGATCGGGTTCACCGGCCCGTAGAGCGCTCCCACCCCGACCGAGAGGGTGACCATCAACCAGAACGGCGGGAACAGGGCGACCGCGGCGAGCAGCACGCAGGTGATGACGATGCTCCAGACGAACACCGTGCGCCGTCCGACGAACTCGACCACCCGGGCATGGACGAGGGCCCCGAGGATGCCACCCGCACTCATTGCGGTGAGGAGGAGGCCGAGTCGCTCCGGTTGACCGACGGCCTGGAAGTAGACGGGGAAGATCACCGACTCGAACGGCAGGTAGGTGGCCACGATCGCGCAGGACAGCAGGGCGATCGCGCGCAGCGCTGGGTCGCGCCAGACGAATCGGAGGCCCTCGGCGGTGCCGCGCCAGATGCCTGCAACCGCGGCGTGCTCGGGCGGCCTGCCAGCGCCCGGGAGGCCGCGGATGCACACGGTCAGGATCGTCGACAACGCGAACCCGGCCGCGGTCACCCAGAGCGCGTTGAGCGGACCGAACCATCCGATCATGAGGCCGCCGAGGCCAGGCCCGATGATGAAGGCCACACCGAACAGGGCCTCGTGCAGGCCGTTGACCCGGTCGAGGCGCCATCCGGCGCGGGACGCGGCCTCGGGGAGCATCGTTTCGCGGGCCGTGAAGCCGGCCGGATCGAAGGCCGCCCCCAGCATCGCCAACACCACGATCCAGCCGGGGGTCAGCGTCCCGACGACGTCCACCAGCGGGATCGCGGCCACGGCCAGCCCGGAGAGGATGTCGGAGCCGACGGAGGTCCGCTTGCGCCCGACGATGTCGACCAGGGTGCCCGCGAAGACACTCGACACGAGCAGTGGCAGCAGCGTCGCTGCCGAGACCAAGCCCGCGATGCTGGCGCTTCCGGTGAGATCGAGGACCAGCCACGGCAGCACCACCAGCGCCACACCGTTGCCGATGCCGGACAGGAGCGTGCCAGTCTCCAAGAGCAAAATGGGGCCACGATGCCTCCGCGACGACATCGGCGGCCTCCTTCCTCGCCTACTCTAGTCCCGGATTCGACCCGGCTGACGACTACTGGTGTGTACGACGCGCCTGGTGCGTCGTACACACCAGTAGTCGACGCCGTAGGCTCCGCCAGTGACCCCAGCCACCCGCCAGCGTGTCCACTCCGTCGGCGTCCTGGTGCTCGCCGTGGCGGTGGCAGCGGTCAATCTGCGTCCGGGCGCCACCGCGATCGGACCCGTCCTGGAGGAGCTGCGCACCGGGCTCGACATGAGCGCCGGAGTGGCCGGACTCCTCACTGCACTGCCACCCCTGTGTTTCGGTCTGGGCGGCGCCGTGGCGGTCGCCCTCGCCCGGCGGATCGGCCTGGGGGGAAGCATCGCAGCTGGCCTGGTCGCCGCGACGGCCGCGCTTCTGCTTCGGGTGCTGACGGATGTCGAACCGGTCTTCCTCGGCCTGACCGTCGTGGCCCTGCTCGCCATGGCGCTAGGCAACGTCCTGGTGCCCGCTTGGATCAAGCACGACGGCGCGGGCGCCGAAGTGATCTTGATGACGGTCTTCAGCACCGGCCTCGTCGTCGGTGGCGCGCTGGGACCACTGGTCACCGCACCTGTCGCCGAGCACCTGGGTGGCTGGCGAGTGGCGTTGGGTGGGTGGGCTGCCTTGATGGCGCTGGCGCTGCCGCTCTGGATCTGGCTGGCGGCCCACGAGCGGGGCCGCGACGCCGACGAGGCCGCCTCGCTGCAGGCCCCTGAGGGGCGGATGGCCTCCTCGTCCACCGCCGTCGCGATGACTGCGCTGTTCGGGATGCAGTCGATGCATGCCTACATCCAATTCGGCTGGCTGCCCCAGATCTACCGCGACCACGGCCTCTCGGCCGCGCACGCAGGTGCACTCCAAGCCGTGTTGGCCGGTGTCGGGGTCATCGGCGCGCTGACGATGCCCAGTCTGGCGGCGCGCACGACCAACCTCACGCCGTACGTCCTGAGCTTCGGGGCGCTCCTGGTCGGCGGCTACCTCGGCCTGCTCGTCATCCCGACGACGGTCCCGTGGTTGTGGGCCACGCTGTTGGGAGTCTCGGGCTTCGCATTCCCCCTCACCATCGCTCTGATCACCGCCCGCACCCGAGCATCCGCGGTGACGGCCCAGTTGTCCGGCTTCGTGCAGCCGATCGGCTATCTCTTCGCCGCGCTTGGCCCGTTCGCTGTCGGGCTGATCCACGCCGCCACCGGTGGCTGGACGCTCGTCCTCGTGCTGCTGATGCTCTCCGCCGTGCCGTTCACCCTCGCCGGTCTGCGTGTCGCTCGTCCGGTGTACGTCGACGACGAGCTCGCCTAGCGGTGGGGCGTGCGCGCTCCAGGGCCACGGACTACAGCGGATCGATGCGTGCGATCAGTGCCTCCGCGACCTCGTCGGCGGTCGACGATGAGGTGTCGATCTCGATGTGGTCGTCGACCCACGGCGCGTAGTCGGCGCGGCGTCGCCGCACGCGCGCCCAGGTCGGCTCGGAGACGTGCGAGAAGCCCCGATCCCGACCAACGAGCCTCCGCTCGTGCTCCTCTTGGTCGGCGATGACGAGATGGACGAACGCCAGGTCGACACCGGTTGCCGCCGCAGCGTTGCGCCACGTCTGACGAGCCTCGTCGCTGTCGTTGACCGCATCCACGACGACGCCACGTCCGAGCCGCAGGTTGAGCTCGGCCATAGCTCGCACCGCTTCGTACGCCGCGACGCCCACCTGCCAGCCCGGAGGTAGACCACAGCCAAGCATCGACTCCTCGACTGCATCGATCGAAAGGTGCGCGGCCCCGGTGCGAGCAGCAACGACTGCGGCGACACTCGTCTTCCCGACACCGGGCAGACCAGAGACGACGATCAGGCGTCCCCGTTGGATGTCAGGCGGCATGGAACGGGGTGATCGCGCCGATCTGCTTGGCGCGCTCCGCTTCCTTCGTCATCTGGCTCATCGCGGGATTGTCTCAGGCCGGCCGCGTCGCAGAGCGGATACCGCTTGACGGGCCACGAGTCCGACCCACGCGGCGTGCGCTCGTGTCCTGCTTCCGTACGAAACCCTGCGGGTCCGCCAGCACGCGTTCGACATCGCGGCGTCGTATCCGCCCTCGGCAAA
>JBDHZT010000096.1:0-14387 GCA_039811985.1 Nocardioidaceae bacterium
TCGTGGCACCAGTGGCAAGCTGCGTAGCCGACACTCAGCAGGACCGGCACGTTGCGCCGCCTGGCCTCCTCGAACGCCTCCGGCTCCCACTCCCACCAATCCACTGGATTTTCAGCGTGTTGGAGGAGATACGGGCTCGTGGCATTGCCGAGGCGGTTCACACGGTCCATGATCCCTCAGGTCGCAGGAGGGGTTGTCGCACGGCTCGATGATGCAGACTCTGGCGCACGAGTGATGCGACTCCTCGTTCGCGTGCAGACCGAATGAACTGGCACTGTCACATGACTGGCAGTGTCACCAACCTCGACCGGGCATTCCGTCGACCGCCCGCAAGAAGGTCAGCACGGCAAGAACTCGACGATGGTCGTCAGACGTCGGCGTCAGCTCAAGGCGGGTGAAGATGGAGCGCACATGCGACTCGATGGTCCGGGGTGTAAGCGTCAGCCTCTCGGCGATGGCTTGGTTGGAACGCCCCTCGGCCATCAGCATCAAGACATCTCGTTCACGGGGACTCAGGCCGGCGAGGGGGTCGACCGTCCGACTTCGATCGACGATGCCGCTGACGATCTCGGCGTCGATGACCGTCTGCCCGGCAGCGACACGTTCGATCGCGTCGGCCAGTTCGTCGGCGTCGGCTATCCGCTCCTTGAGCAGATAGCCGAGACCGGAGGCGTTGTCGCCGATGAGCTGGGCGGCATACTCGAACTCGGCGTACTGCGACAGCACCAGGACGGCCTGGCGGGGTCGTTCACGTCTGAGCGCGCTGGCTGCCTGCAACCCTTCGGTCGTGTGCGTCGGAGGCATCCGGACGTCGGTGACGACCACGTCGGGATCTGTCTCGGCGACCACTGCCATCAACGTCGCCACGTCATCGGCCTCGCCGACCACGGTGATGCCCAGATCGGTGAGCAGTCGCGCCACGCCTTGGCGGAGCAGGGCGGCGTCGTCGGCGATGACGACTCTCATCGCGCATCCCCCTCGGTGACGGGCAGGTGGGCTCGTACGGTGGTTCCGCAGCCGGCCTCACTGACGATGTCCAGCGTCCCGTTGATGGCAGCGACCCGGTCCAGCAATCCGTGCAAGCCTGACCCATCGGCCATCGTTGCGCCGCCCCGGCCGTTGTCGATCACGCACACTTCGAGCACACCGTTCGGGCAGGACAGACGGATCGACGCCTTGTCGGCCTCGGCGTGTTTGACGATGTTTGCGAGCGCTTCGCTGACCACGAAGTATGCGGCCGCCTCCACGGATGCCGGCGGCCGTCGGTCAAGCCGACTCTGCACGTCAACCGGAATGCTGGTGCGATCGGCGAGCGCGACCACCGCCGTCCCCAGTCCGCTGTCGGTGAGGATCGCCGGATGGATGCCACGGGCCAGCTCCCGGAGCTCATCGATGGCCAGCTTCAGCTCGTCGCCCGCCTGGATCAGTGTCAGTTCAAGCTTCGGGTCGGGCTCAGGTCCGTCGGCGGCCTGCATCCGGGCGCGGCGCAACGCCAGGGCCAGGGTCAGGAGTCGTTGCTGCGCCCCGTCGTGCAGATCGCGTTCCACCCGCCGCCGTTCCTCGTCCGCAGCGGCGACGATGCGCGCCCGCGACGCACGAACCTCCTCGAGTTGGTTGCGGAGCTCTCGTTGCAGATAGTCGTTCTCGATGGCGAGTGCCGAGGCCGTAGCGACACCGGCGACCAGATCGGGTTCGATCGAGCGCTCGTGGATGATCGCGGCGAGCTCGCGGCCGTCGCGTTCGACCACGGTCAACGTCTGGCTCTCGGCCGCGACCAGTCCGGCATCCGCGACCCATGCTCGGATGTCTACCTGCTCGGTGCTGTCGGCAACGATCAGCCGAGCATTCGGATCTCCCAGTGCCCGTGACAGCAGCGCATCGAGGTCACCGCCCACGGGCACCTCATCGAGCTCGACGACCAGGCCGCCCATCGACGTGCGTGCGGTGCGCTGGGCCAATAGCCCGTACAAGAAGACGAGCGGGACGACCATCATCAACACGACCCGGATCTGGAACAGGAAGTAGGGGAACCCCGTCGGCGCGTCCGGAGTGAGTGACTCGAGAAAGACGAGCAGCCCGACCATCGAGCTGCCGACCCACAACGGAAGGAGATCACGCCGCGCGATCACGGTGGATCGCCGATACCGCATCACTACCGCCACCACGAACCCGAAAGCCAGCACCGCCGACACGATGTCGCTGGTCGTGCGGACGGCGCCCCAGGCCTGCTCGTCCGGCCAAGGCGCCGGCATGGCCGAGCACTCGGCGCAACCCCATGACTGGGGGTCGAAGACCAGCAACGATGCGGTGTTGAGGCCCGCCATCGTCGTATACATCGTCGCTACGAAGACGCGCTCCAGCCGGGTCGACAGGTGACCGGACGGATAGGCAAGCACGATGTGCGCCAGCAAACACACCGGCAGGACGTTCGCATACTGCGCAAGGACAGTCAGCGGCGCAACCTCCAGGATGGAGTACGGCGGTAGGAACCACGCGACCCCTGCGAAGAACATCAGCCCGCCGATCCGGTTTCCCGGCCGTCGATCGAGACAGACGGCACCCGCAATCAGGTAACTGAGGCCGGTCAGGAAATCCAGCAGATGGCTCTCGGGGGTGCGGTAGTGAACACTGATCGCTTCTTGCCCCAGACCGAACGCGATCGCCACGGCAAGCATCGCCCCGAGCAGCCAGCGTCGGCGATTCATCCGCGATCTCCGAACGCCTCGGCGTACAGGCGCGCACCGGTCAGCTCGTCCTTGGCGATGAAGGCGGTGGCCGAACTGCTCGCCACCCGGTGCCCGTAGTCCGCCGCGGATCGACTCGAGGTCAGCACGACAATGGCATCATCGCCGACCTCATCGGCCACGTCGAAGCCGCTCATGTCTGGCAGTTGAACATCGAGCAGCACCACGTCCGGATGCAGCTGATGTACTGCATCGATCGCGCGGCGGCCGTCCTCGGCGGTTCCGACCACCCTGAAGCCCTCGCGACGCAAGACTTCTCGCGCCCACGACCGGAAGCCATCGTGATCGTCCACGATCAGCACAGTCCGCACCGCAACATGCTCCCACCGGTCGGGCTCGCGGTCTTCAGTGTGCGCACTGATCTGAAGTCCGGTGCCAGCGTCGATGTGCCGGGTGGTCGGCCCTCCTACTTTGGTCACATCTGAGGAGGTGGGACCGATGGCCGGACGGACATCAATGAAGTCACCATCGCGCGCTACGACCCCGTTGATGACGGTCATCAGCTGGGCCGGCGCCGCAGCGATCTTTGCGGCCGCCGTTGTGTACGGGCTGCTCGAGCAGCGCATCACCGTGGATGAGCCGCCCTCGTGGGTGGGCGACTCCTCACCCGACTCGGTCGAGGCGAACCTCGAAGACCACTACGCGTGGTTCGCCACGACCCTCGGCCAGGAGCAGATCGCGGCTGGTTTGCTCCTGACAGGGCTGCTTGCCGCGGCAGTTGTCGTCCTTCTGGTGGCGGCCCGACTGCCGAGTTCACCCCTTCGGCAGCTCTGGCTGATAACCGCCATGGCAGGCCTTGCAGGCTGGGCGTGGGCAGAGATCGCCGTTATCGGAGCGTATCGAGCTGTCGAGCAGATGGCTGCCAGCGGAAACCCGATCGAGACGGTCAACGCTGTCGCCTTCACCGCCGACACGCAGGCCGGGTACACCCAGGGGATCGCATCACTCGCGCTCGGCGTCGGGCTGGTCCTCCTCGGGCCGGCCGCAGGCTGGTCCCAGCCGCGTGCATGGGTCGCGCTGACAGTCGTGGTCGGCGCACTGCTGCTGCTCCTCGGCGCGGTGAAGGTCGCCGAGCAGGACGAGCTCTGGATTCAGGTCGCCGTCGGTGCGATCGCCTTGCCTGCCTGGTTGGTGGCATCCGGACACATCGTGAATCGAACCGAGACCACGGAAGGATCCAGTGATGAGGAATCAAGCTCGTACGCGACAAGAGGTTGATCGTTGGCCGAGCCAGGCCAGGCGGACTCCGAGACCACTCATGTCGTACTCGCCGTTGTTCACGCTCGGATATCGAGGGCCGTCGATCGACGCAGATGGACGGTCGGCTGGGAAGGAGCACCGTCGTGGCTAGTTCCCAGCGCAGCTACCTGGCCACGATCGAGATCGATGCGACACCGGCGGCCGTGTGGGCCATCCTGACCGACGTCCGGCGCTGGCCCGAGTGGGTCGACAACGTGCGAGACGTCGAAGGGACGTTCGTGGAAGGTGAGCGGTGCACAGTCCACGCCGCAAAGTCCAACTACAAGGATGTCGCCGTCGATGTCACCACCGTGGATGCGCCGAACCTGCTTCGCGTGGAGGGCAGTCTGTTTCTGGGTGCCTTCAGGTTCGGCCGCAGTTACACGCTGCAACCCATCGACGGCGGGGCCACGCACTTTCAGGTCCACGAAGTGCACTCGGGACCGTTGGCTGGTCCAGCGGCCAGGCGCACCGGAGATCTGCAACCGTGGTTCGACCACTTCGCCCTATCCCTCAAGTCGCGCGCCGAAGCAGGCACCTAGCGCCCATCACGATGACCGAGCCTCGCCACCAGCGAGCATCGGCAAGGGTGATCCCGAGGGCGATCAGGGCGAGCGCGCCCGCGGCCGTCCAGCCGATCGTGCTCGTCCGCCAGTCGCCGTACTCGCCACCGAGGGCGTAGGGGAAGACCGGAAGCCCGCGCTCGAATGGGCGAACGAGTGCCCAGCCGGTAACGACCGGAACGGCGACCGTCGCGGCGAGCAGGCCCGGCATCGCCTCGCCTCCCGATCGTCGCCAGGTCGCCCAAGCCGTGCCCGCGAGGACCGCGACCAGGCCCTGGAGGAGGATCGCGAGCTCGTGCTCGAAGAGCACCGACCGCGCATGGAGGACTACCGCCACCCACACCGCGACCAGCAACACCACTGCCGGCAGGCGAGCGGTCGTGCGCCACGCGAGACCACGTGGCGCCACGTCGACGACCGCGGCGGCCTGCTCGTCAAAGCACCAGGCGGCCGCTCCGACGAGGACGCCGACAGCGGTGCCTTCCAGCGGCCAGAGAGCCCACGGGTCCCGCCGCACCAGCTCGATGAGTACGACGACGAGCGCCGCCGCCAGGGCGACCCGTGTCCACGGGACCGCCCTGGCGGCGTAGCCGAGCATCAGCAGAAGCCGCAGATCGCCGGGTTCACGACCTGCTCGGTGTAGCCGACCGTCATCGCGAGCACGCCGAGCGCGACTGCAGCAGCGACGAGCCCGAGCGCGACCCTCCGCAGGTGCACCCGGTCCGACTCCGGGTCGTGGTAGACCGCGATCACGACGCCGAGCGCGCAGAGGACGACCAGGTAGACGAGCCAGATGAACGGGTTGCCCGGGTAGGTCCCCATGTGCCACTCGTAGTCGGGGCCTGCGCCAGCCGTCATCGCGCCGGTGAACTCCCCGTCGTGGAGCGCGACCTGACTGAGGAAGTAGGTCCACACCCAGAAGACCCGATAGGGCTGCAGTCCGATCAGACCGCCCTGCAGCAGGATCGTCACGATCACGAGCAGAACGGAGGCGATCACCGCGACGCCGCGCTTGGGTAGATAGCGCGCGAGCAACAGCCCCAGCAGCGGGCCTCCGACGGCACTCATCACGCCGTCGCCGAACTGCATCGCGTGCACGAATGCGTTCGAGATGCCGGGCGGCATCACGTCGTCGGTCGGCGGGTGCACGTACCACGTGATCACCGCGGCTACCCAGGCCACGAGCGCCACCGACGCGGGCACGACGACTGCCGCGGCTAGCGCGAGAGTGCGCGTGCGCTCCGGCACCGCGACGGCACCGGCCGCCGCGGCGGCACGGTCCGACCTGTGGGTCAGGCCGTTCAAGACGACCAGGCCGAGCACACCGAGCAGCGCGCCCGGGACGATCATGTAGCTGCCACTCGAGCTGTCATCCAGGCCGATGCCCGCAAGCATCAGGACCGCCAGGACCAAGGTCAGCACGGCGCCGAACCAGAACAGCTTGTGCTCGAGATAGTTGCGGATCTCCTGCTTGGCGAGTGCACCAAGCGTCGACCCAGATGCGAGCGATGTGCTCATGAGGTGACTCCTTCGGTGAACCGCTGCTCCGCCCGGAGCAGCAGATAGGCGTCCTCGACACTCGGGTCGACGACGGAGGAGTCGGGAGCGGGCTGTCCCCCGACGGACCGGACCAGCCCGGTTCCGGTCTTCCAGGTCTGGACCGCGCCGTCGCTTGCGGTCGGTCCGATGTGCACACGACCTGTTGCTGTCGCGAGCAGTTCGGGAACGGATCCGTCGAAGCGGACCCGGCCACCGTCGAGGACGATCACGCGGTCGCAGAGCGCGGCGACGTCCTCAGTCTGGTGGGTGGAGATGAGCACGGTGTCAGCGGCACCAGAGAGCAGGCCGCGGAGGGACGCACGCTGCTCGGGGTCAAGGCCGGTGGTTGGCTCGTCGAGGATCAGCAGCTCCGGCGCACCGATCAGCGCCTGGGCGACCGCGAGGCGGCGGCGCTGGCCGCCCGAGAGCCTTGCCACCTTCATCGAGCCCCGGTCGCCGAGGTCGACGAGGGCGAGCACGCGACGCACCTCGGCGTGCCGGGCTCCGCTCCCCTTCCACTCCTTGAGCACGGCGATGTAGTCGAGGAAGCCGAAGGCGGTCATGCCGCGCGGGAACACCACCTCTTGCGGCGTGTACCCGATCCGGCGGCGTGCCTCGACCCGTTCGGCGTGGCCGCCGGTGACTTCCTGGCCGGAGACCTCGATGCGACCTGTGCTCGGCGGCAGGGCCGTGGAGAGCAGCCGCAGCAGTGTGGTCTTGCCGGCGCCGTTCGGGCCGAGGAGACCGATGACACCGGTCTGCAGGTCGATGCTCGTCGGGTGCAACGCCGTGGTGGCGCCGTACCTCTTGGAGACATCGGTGAGCGATGCGACCGGCGTCATCGGGCACCCCCCAGCTTGAGGGTCGTCGTACGCAGCACGAGCACGACGGCCAGTGCGGCCGCAAGGGCCGCGAACAGCAGTTGGGCGGTCACCGTGTCCAGCTCGGAGTGGACCGAGCTCACGACCCCGACCCACACGGCGCTGACGACTCCGGCTGCGACCCAGGCATCCAGCCAGGTGTGCAGCACCAGCGCCGCGAGGACCAGCCCGAGTGACGGCAGCAGCCACACGGATGTCAGCGAGCCCAAGCCGGGCACCACGAACCCGATGGCCGCGGTGGCGGGCACCGCGATCGCCAGGGCCGCCGAGGCCCTGAGCAGTGCAACCCTGAGCTTGCTGACGGGAGTGGGCTCCGCGACCTCCCGGAGCGAGTCGGTGGCGTCGAACGCCGCGACCACCGAGAGCACCGGCACGAGCGGGACGAGGAGAAGGAAGGCCAGCTCCTGACGAACGCCGGCCAGCGTCGTCGCCAGGACCGACGCCAGCGCGCCGGCCACAGCAACCGCCCACGACACCGTGATCGCGTCCGACGCCCCGATCACGACCAGGTCGCCCTCGGGGATGCCCAGCCGCCGCAGGGGCCGCAGCGGCCGCGGCAGCCGCGGGCGAGTGATCGTCGCCTGCACGGCCTCCCACACGCCCGGGGCCGGTGCGGCATAGGCCCGGGCCGCCGCACGGCACTCCGCGCAGCCCGCCACGTGCGTCTCGACCGACGCCTCGGCGGCAGGGTCGAGCGTGCCCGCGGCGTACGCCGTCCAGACCGGTGCCTCCACATGCCAGACGGTCATGTCAGTCCCTCCAGACCGATCAGCTGCTCACGCAGCCTCGACTTCGCGATCCGGACCCGGCTCTTCACCGTGCCCTGCGGGATCCCGAGAAGTGCGGCTGCCTCCTTGGTAGTGAGGCCGTCGATGACGGTTGCCTGAAGCGCTTGCACGAGCTCCGGGGACAGAGTCTTGAGTGCGTCTCCGACCGGGCCGTGCGCCACCGCGACGAGCAGTTCGTCCTCCGCGCTGGCCACGACCGGGCCGGCCGCGGTGAGCACGTCGTCGGCGACCGGGGTCGGCGCGGCCCTCTTCCGCAGGCGGCTGATCAGCTGTCGGATCGCGATCCCCCACAGCCACGCACCCACATCCCCATCACCACGAAACGCCTGGGGCTGCCTCCAGACGGCAACGAAGGTGTCGTGCAGCGCCTCGTGCGCGAGGTCCTCGTCCGGGGTGCGGCGCTTGAGACGGAGCATCAGCCAGGCTGAGTGCCGCTCCACGAGCTCGCGCAGAGCGGCCTCATCGCGTTCGGCCACGAGCGCCAAGAGCCCCGTGTCGTCGATGTCGGCGAGCGTTTGCACAACAACACTGTCGCGCGTCGAGGTCGAAGCGGATCACACACCGGCCGCACAGATCGCAGAGTCACCGCGGATGCGGGGATCTTGTGAAGATCGACTACGACCACTCCAACTCCGACCCAGAGTCCACTAGCGTCCGGGTCCGGGGGTGCGACATGGGGATGCGCAGGGTTCTGATCAGTGGCGCGTGGCTGGTGACTGTGTCCGCTCTGGTCGTCTCGATGGTGCCTGGTGTCGGGGCACGCCTCGGCGGAGCGTGGCCCGGGCTTCCGGTGCACGGCTATCCACAGCGGGTCGGGTTCATCCGAGGCGCTCCCGACCTCACCAGCTCGGCGGGGCGTCTGGCACTCGTCGTAGAAGACAACAACTTCGGCAACGCCACCTACGAGGCGCTCAACGCCGCCGGCCGGGCCTGGACGGTGCCCAGCACCACCCCGCCGTCCTTGTCGCCGGATGGGCTGCTGATCGCGACCACGGTTGGTCGAGGCGACGACACGCTGCTGGGAATCCATAACCTCCGAGACGGTCGCACGATCACCCAGGACGAGATCCGGTACGCCGCCGGCGATCCCGCAGCTGACGGCCCACGGCCGCGGTTGGCGTACTACCCGGTGATGGCGTGGTCGGCTGACAGCAGCGCTCTCCTGATCCAGCTGCGAGGACGCTCGGCCCAGCCGGCGGTTCTCGACGTTGCGACCGGCCAGTTCCACTCGGTCCCTGGCCGCGGTGCCCCACTAGGTCTCCTGCCAGATGGCCAGGCAGTGCGGCTGGCTGTCACCGGCCCCGAGGACGCCCCGGCCTTGCGGGTCGTGGCCGCAACACCCGGCGGGACGGCAGGTCCGTCCACGGCACTGCGCCCGGACGAGCCGTGGGGTGACCCCGGTCGCCCACTGGGCTGGGCGCTGGCTCCCGACGGGGAGCTCGTCGTCTGGGATCGAGCACCCGACGGCGGGACCCGCCTGCGTTGGTTCTCGGTGTCGGACGGGAGCCAGACCCGCACGATCACCGCCGACCCGGACCCCATCTGCGCGGTGGGCTGGCGCGGCGACCAACCGGTGTTGAGCACGAAGTCCCGCAGCTACGGCCACCAGGCCGAGGCGCTGGCGCTCGGCGACGATGGTGACCTGGAGTCGCTCGTGGCGGTCCACCACCGGATGCAGTCGTCCTGCGTGACCTTCGCCAACGACGCCCTCGAGGCCGGACCGACCCGGATGCTGTGGGGGACCTGGGGCGCCCTGTGGACGTGGTATTGGCGTCCGTTGGTCCTCGGGCTGCTGCTCCTCGGCGGACTCGGGTGGCTGTGGTCGCGCCGTGGGCAGAAGGTGAGCAGAAGGTGACCTGGTGACTGGATAGCCGATCAGGCGACGGTGGCCCGGCTACGAATCGGGGAGCAGCCCCGATCCAACCGAAAGGCATCACCATGAACAGGAGTCACCTCATCGCCCCACTGCTGGTCGGGGCGCTCGCCGGGCTAGGTCCGGTTCCGGCGGCAACAGCCGTCGCCCTGGAGGCGGCAGCCGCCGCGACCGGGACTTGCTCTCTCCGGCTGGTCACCACCAAGGCAGTGAACCTGCAGCACGACGGCAGCGGCACCGACGAGGTGCGAGCTCACTTGGGCAACACCAACACCCGGACGCGGGCCTACACGCTGGGGCAGCGACGCAACACCTTGAGCGACGGCACGGAGCTCTTCAGCGACACCACCCAGCTCTCGCTGCAGGTGTTGGTGCGCGACGTGGTCTGGCGGACCATCGACACCCGGCAGGTTCGATGCGAGGACCGGACACGCGACTTCGTCCTGTCCAACTCGGATGCTCGGTACAAGACGCGGGCCATCATCGAGGTGCTGCCCTGACGCACTGGGCGACCTCGCCGTAGCGTGTGCCTCGTGCACTACGTCGGCGTTGACCTCGCTTGGGGGCAGAAGCGACCAACCGGGGTGGCGGTGCTCGATGCCGCGGGCCGGCTCCTCCAGGTTGCGACGATGGTGGGCGACGAGGAGATCGTCGCCGCCGTGTTGCCGTATGTGGCCGCCGACTGCGTGGTCGCGTTCGACGCCCCGTTGATCGTGAAGAACCCCACCGGCAACCGCAAGGCCGAGGCTGACCTCAACCGCGACTTCGCCCGCTTCGAGGCCGGTGCCCACCCGTCCAACACCGGGAAGCCCGAGCTCACAAAGCCGCGAGGCGCCACGTTGAGCGCTCGCCTGGGCCTGGACATGGATCCCCGGTCGACATCGATCCGGCGGGCGCTGGAGGTCTATCCGCATCCGGCGACCGTCGCGCTGTTCCGGCTGGGCCGCACGTTGAAGTACAAGCAGAAGTCGGGCCGCTCCCTGGAGACGCTGCGCACCGATCTCTTGCTGCTGGCCCAGCTCTTGGAGGGGCTGGCGACCGCCGACTGCCCCCTGCACCTGGCCGACCATGACGGCTGGCGTGCGCTGGTGGCGACCGTGCAGACCGCCAGCCGCAAGAGCGAGCTGCGCGCTGTCGAGGACCAGGTCGACGCCGTCGTGTGTGCCTATGTCGCCATGCTCGCCGACCAGCGACCCGACCGGGTCACGATCTACGGCGACTTCGAGTCCGGCTACATCCTCACCCCGACCCTCCCAGCGGGGCACGAGCCGTCTCCGCGGCCACCCAAGCCGTTCGCAGATCCGGTGGCTGCGGCGGTGCGCGACTACGCGGCCCTACGACCAGCCCTGGTCCCCGCCGCGGAGCAGGCGGTTGCGCTGATCACCGGCCTGCTGGACGACGCCGGAATCAACTACCAGACGGTCACCGGTCGCACCAAGACGGTGGCGTCCTTTGCTGCCAAGGTGGGCCGGTTCCTGGCCACCGCTCCGGACGCCTCGCCACTGCTCGACATGACCGACCTGATCGGCATCCGGGTGATCACCTATGTCCACCGCGATGTCGACGCCGTCGCCACGTTGCTGCACGACGAGTTGGAGGTGTACGACGACCGCGACCTTGGCGAGGAGACCGCGAGCCAGGGGAGGTTCGGCTACTCGAGCCGACATCTGCAGGCAAGGTTCGGCCCCGAAGCCATGGCCAACTGCCCCGCGGTCGGCGAACGCCAGGTGCAGATCCAGATCCGCACCGTCCTTCAGCACGCGTGGGCGGAGTTCGAGCACGATATCCGCTACAAGGGGACGGTGCCCGAGGAGCACACCCATGACCTGGATCGCCGGTTCACCCTGGCGGCTGGCCTCCTCGAGCTCGCCGACCGGGAGTTCTCGACGATCCACGACCGGCTCCGCTCGCGCCTGGTCGACCACGAGCCGGATGTCGACGCCGACATCGGCACCGAGGATCCTCGCATCACGGCACCGGAGCTGGCCGCGTTCCTCGCCGGGCAGTACCACGACGCCGACTGGTCGCGCACCGACCACTACGCGTGGATCGCGGGCCTGGTCCTCGAGCTCGGCATCACCTCGCTGAGCGAGTTGGCAGAGGTGATCCGCCAGATCGACTCCGGCGCCTTGGAGGCCAAGCTGGGCTACCGGCATCGGACCGGTGCGGTGCGCCGTCTCGACGACGCCCTGCTCGCGGCGTACGGCGAGCGCTACATCGGCCTCAGCGGCAACGCCCACCGGGTCGAGCTGCTCACCGACCGTCTGGCTCGAATGAGGCAGCCGCCGACTTCGCTGCCGATCCTCTAGGAGACGATCCTTCCGCCCGATGGCGCGGGGTGGACCTGAGGCGTTAGCGTGGCGACCCCGCCGTCGGCCACAGGCCACCGTTCCCAGAGGTTCTCACATGCGCATCTTCTTCGCGGACAAGCTGCCGGAGCAGACCGTCAGCGACCTCGAGGCCCGTGGGCATCGCTGCGCGTGCGAGCCGGGGCTGAGCGCCGGTGAGCTAGCGGAGCGGATCGGCGGCTACGACGTCCTGGTGGTGCGGAGCACGAAGGTCCCACGCGAGGTGTTCGAGGCCGCGGACCGACTGGTGCTGGTGATCCGCGCCGGCGCCGGCACCAACACGATCGACACCGACGCCGCAGCCGAGCGCGGGGTCTTCGTCAGCAACGTCCCGGGTCGCAACGCCGCGGCCGTCGCGGAGCTGACGTTGGGGCTGCTGCTTGCGGTCGACCGAAGGATCGCCGACAACGTCGTCGACTCCCGCGGTCACCAGTGGAACAAGACGACGTACGCCAAGTCCGACGGTCTGTTGGGCTCGACGATGGGGATCCTTGGGCTGGGGTCGATCGGCTTCCTGGTTGCGGAGCGAGCCGCCGCATTCGGCATCCGCATCCAGGCAGTGGCGAAACCGGACCGATCCCCCGCAGCCAGGGCACGGGCCGAGGAGCTCGGGATCACGCTCTGCGAGTCTCTCGAGGAGCTGGTCGAGTCCTCCGACATCGTGTCCATCCACGTGCCTGCCAGCGCCGGGACCAAGCACCTCGTCGACGAGGCATTCCTGAGCCGGATGAAGCCGGGCGCGATCCTGCTCAACACCTCACGCGGCGACGTCGTCGACGAGGCGGCACTGTTGAGAGCGTTGGACGAAGGTAGGGTCCGGGCCGGCCTGGATGTGTACGACGGCGAGCCAGGCTCCGGCCAAGCCGAGTGGGATTCGCCCTTGGCCCGGCACCCCGCCGTCGTGGCCACCCACCACATCGGTGCGTCCACCACGCAGGCGCAACGAGCCATCGCACAGGGGGTGACCGAGCTGATCGACGCCTTCGTGGCCGGCGAGGTGCGCGACTGCGTCAACCTCGACCCCGACCGACTCGGCACGATCGCGCTGACCGTTCGACATCTCGATCGGGTCGGTGTGCTGGCGCAGGTGCTCGATCGGCTCAGCGCGGCAGGCTTGAACGTGCAACACATGGTGAACCGCGTGTTCCGTGGTGGGCAGGCGGCCGTCGCCTTCATCGACGTGGAAGGGCAGGCGTCCCCCGAGCTGCTCCACTCTCTCGGGGCGATCCCCGCCGTGCTCGGTGTCTCGGTCGTGACGCTGCGCGAGGACGAGCCCGCCCCATGACCGGTGCGATGAGCGCTGTGCGGCCGTTCCCGGCACACCTCGTGCGCCAGGAGCACGCACACCGCACCGTGTCAGCCATGTCGGAGTCACAAGACGAGTCCGGCGTGGACCTCTACGGGGTCGCGGTCGACAGGTCGGCGTACGCCGAGGCTCCCGCCTCGCTCTACGTCTACCGCCAGCGTCGGGGCGACGCTTCGTATACCGGCATCATCTGCGATGTCGCCGTTCATGCCATCGCCGATGGGCAGGTGCGCGGGCATGAGGCGGTGCATCAGACCCGGGTGGATGCGCTGATCTGGCATCACGGGAGGAGCAACTCGCCGCCCGCCCTGGTGAAGTTGCTCCACCGCGCCGGGCCGCAGTTCACACGAGTCGTGGCGGAAGCGCAGCAGACCGAGCCGACCTTGGACTTCGCCGGACCGCACGGCTTCCAGCAGACCCTGTGGCGGCTCGGCGCCGGCCCGCGAGTCGACGCGCTGATCGACGAGTTGGCGGCGACCAGGCTCTACATCGCCGACGGTCACCATCGCACCGCGGCCGCCCTCGAGGAGTGGCGGATCGCGGGTCAGCCCGCCGAAGCCGGGCTGCTGTGCGCGGTCTATCCCGCCGATGGGCTCACCTTGTCCGCCTTCCATCGCCGGGTGTCCGGGCCGGTCGACCCGACGCGGCTGCTCGCGCTGCTCGACGGGACCTTCCGGGTCCGAGAGGTCGCCGTCGCCCCGGAACCGACGGTCGGCTCGTTGGGTCTCTACGTCGGGAAGCACTGGTACGACGTCACCGTCGCCGCCGACCGTCCCCCCGGCGCCGCCGGCCTCGATGTCGCGATCCTGCAGAGCCGCGTGCTCGACCGTCTCGACCCGGCGCCGCCCGGGAGGGTCCGCACCATCGACACAATCCCGGCAGCCACCTCGCTCGACACTCTCCTCGCCCGCTGCGACGTCGACGACGGTGCGCTCTTCACGCTGGCACCGCCCTCCGCCGAGGCGGTGATCGAGGTGGCCGACGCCGGCGAGGTGATGCCGCCGAAGGCGACGTACTTCGAGCCCAAGCCGGCGGCGGGGATGTTCCTGCGCCGCTAGGGAAGCGCTGATCAATGGCGCCGTCGCGAGCGTCGCGAGGCGAGTGCG
>JBDHZT010000097.1:0-14372 GCA_039811985.1 Nocardioidaceae bacterium
GTGGATTTCTTGGTCGAAACCAACTCTGAGCCGTGGGGCCCCACGTGCACCTCACGACACGCCAGTCACACTGGCACCACGGCACATCCGCACCCCCGCGACCGATCCCGGTGAGAAAACCTCAATACCACGCAGGGGCTGCCCATCCTCTTCACCCTCTTCCTGCGACAGGATGCCCGTGAAGGTCCTTCAGCGCCTCACCCGACTCGTGCCACCGCGGTACGTCGATCAGGATGAGATCGGCCTCTACGGCAAGTCTTAGCGAGCGGCATCACCGCATCCCCGCAGCTCACAGTTGCGGGACGCTGCCGAACGACGAGTGAGCGTCGGCGGAGCGAGGTGTCGTTTCCCACAACCGCACGCCCCTGACCATCGAGGATGCTGACAAGGCTGGCGAACCGAGAGTGAGTGGCACGATTCGGGTCAGCGCCTCACGGCACACGTGGATCCAGAATCTTGATATTTACGGACCACGACTCCAAATACGAAACTTGAGAAATCAATAGCCGCCCCGATTCCGCGATCGACGTTCCAGAATACGTCGCGCCTCGCCTTCCGCCGATCTGACTACGGCGGCCAGTCGTCTGCGGGCGATCTCGAGACTTGAAAAGATTGTTCCTCCCGCTCCATGCATCAGCAGCTCTGGGTCTATTCCGAGTGCACTTGGACGCGACGCGCCAGAGCGGATCATCGCCAAGATCTCCACCGATGATGCCGCCCCATCAGCTGGCACCGTCAAGGCTAAGGGGAAGAACTGCCTTGGTCCATGAAAGTCTAGGGAAACGAACCTTACTAACTCGTGTTTGTAGGTCTGATTCATAGCCCACGCGTTTGGGCGAATTCCGTCGTACTTACGATTCCATATCTCGATACCTGTTGCGGCATCAAGCCACTCTTCCCTTATGGTTCTAAATGCATCGCGGCGTGCGGGATGCGCAATGACACTGACCCCCCCGTGGTCGGCCGCGCGGCGCAGCACGTCAGCCACATGCGGACTAGAGCCAAGGAACGGGATGTCGCCATAGACGGGCACGTGAACCGTGTGCGACGGATCCTGGTACTCGATCCCGGGTATGGTCAGGAAGCCGGCTTGTGTCAGACGATCGCACTCCAGACGGATTCGCCGCCAATGTTCATTGGTCATCCCGCGGTCGTGTTCACAGACAAGAGCGCCATGATATCCAGCGCACTGAAGTAGGCGCACGATGCGTTCCAGGGGCCAGTCACAGTCATCCGAGAAGCTGGAATGGATGTGTGCTGCAAGACGCAATGTGCTCACCTGCCCTTGCCTTCCCCCTGCGGGCATCGCATTTCTCGGAACTGTTCACGGACCGTGTACCAGGTATCCAGGGCGAGGATGCTTGGTTGACTCCGGTCCCAGTTGTAGAACCGGTCATCCCTGCGCGCAACTGCCAGATCACGAACCGTGTCGCGAACTCGGGGCCAGCTCTGAAGAGCAGACGATTGAGGTCCTCGCGCGACAAAGCCGACATGGAGGATTTCGCGACCAATATGGCGGCACCGAACGGGCTTGGCATGACAGGGAATCGGTGGCTCCAGTGCGAGACAAAGCGCGGATTGTACGGTCCAAGCGGGATACTCGAAGCCGCGCCGACGTGCCAAGGCCATGCTGCCCCACGCCCTTCCATTCACCTCCATGAACCAGGGCGTACCGTCATGCGACCTGAGGAGTTCCACCATGAACTCGCCCTTCCAGCCAACAGATGTCATCAGGCGACCAACCGATTCGACCAGCGTTTGGTCGGGTTCGACCGACTCGCACGCCGACGACGCCGAGCCTTGGGGATTGACCATCCTGACGCGCCGGTGACCGCTGACAGCATCCGCACCATTAAGGCCCACGAAGCCGAAGACTCCCTCTCCGGTACCCGTGACCAACTCCTGCAACAGGACTGGGGCTGCTTCCATTTGACGCTTGGCTCGACCAAGTTCCTCCTCGCTACCAACGACGGCACTCGGCGGACGGATCAAAGCATCATCCCTCTGCACAATGGGGTGAGCCGGCTTCAGGACGTACGGAAACGCGACAACGTCGACGTCATCCGGCGTCGCAAACACGGAAGTCTTCGGCACGCTGAGCCCGGCGGATGCAGCGCTCTCCACTTGACGAGACTTGTCGAGGGCCCAAGTCGCGGCATCCGCAGATGGCCCTGCCACGTCCGGACCACACCAGCTCGGATCCTGCGTCAGCCATAACGCCGCATCGTCGAGTGGGAGGAACCCATCGTGTCGGCCTATCGCCGCAATAGAGCGAATCTCATCCTGCAATGTCGCAACGCTGACCTCCGGCGGGGTTACCTCGATTACGTCTACGCCCCGGATGTGACGCGCCGTCGACGGCCGTCCGCGTCGCGCCAGGAGTGAGACATGCATCCCGGTGGACTGAAGGGACCAGACCGATTCGACAGACGCAAAGGCTTCTGCGAATCCGACGAGAATATTCAACGCCATCGCTTCACATACCCTTTCACCCGTCTACGCATCCACTCAGTCGATCGACCGTCGGGACGCTCCAGGTATTCTGCTATGGATTCCGCACTGTCGAACCTTGTTACGGAGTACCGGTCGCGGAGCCACGCTCCCGGCCTTGAGGCACCGCCATCGATGATGCGAACACTGCTGTAGCCAAGGCCCTTCAGCGTTCGAATTGTCCCACGGTCGTAGGAACCGCGAGGGCAGGCCGCTGAAGTGACATCATCTCGAATCAGCTCGGACAACATCTCTCGCGCGACCACGAACTCACGATGCCTCGTCACTCCGTCCCGGACCTGCTGCCACGACACATGATCCATGCCGTGGCTGCCCACCTTCATCCCTTCGCCGAAGAGCCTCCGAACGCCCTCCGAACTCAGCGACCCCGCTTGGTCCAATCGTCCGGCGATAACGTAGAAAGTAGCCGAGAGCCCGCGCTCGACCAACACAGGCAGGGCGTGAATGACGTCAGAGGTGTTCGAGTCGTCAAAGCTCAGTTCGACATGCGGGAAGTCGGTGACCACGTCAATGATGGCCCGGAAGGTCTCCGGCTGTATCCAGAAGCGCTCTTCGCCATCCTCAAGTGGCCGACCAGGTTCGCCGATGCCGTGGAAGCAGAGTTCAGCGACACGATGGTGATCGTGTCGGTTCATCGTGGGTCGGGGCGAAGCTTGGGACTTGCGACGACCCGAGGATTCGCTCGCTCCCCTACAGGGAGCCGCTGTCGTCCCTTGGGTAGGAGCAGAGCGACGACGGCGCGGCGATGAGACGCCGCGCGCGCGCGGAGAAGGTGATGGAGGACCAGTGCGAGCCGAAACGCGATAGCCGCGGGTGCAGGGTGACGCGACCCGAACTGATTGGCCTTGTTAACAGCCATCAGTGCGACGAGCGCGGGCACCTCACCCGACCCGCCTCCCTCATGAACGACATGACTCGATGGCGCGTAGCGTACGGTAAAGCCCGCCGCACGAGCCCGAGCCATGTAGTCGGTCTCCTCTGCGTACAAGAAGAACTGCTCGTCCCAGTCCCCGACCGCGGCAGCACAGGCGGCCGACACTACGAGCGCCGCGCCTCCTGCCCAGGCCACGTCCCGACTCCTCACGTACTCATCCCCTCTACGCAACTGTTCGCTGAGAATTATGGGTCGCCTAGACCAACGGCTCCCGAACAAGGCTTCTCCCAAGGCGTTGACCGGCGTCGGCTCACGTCGAAGGTGGTGGAAAGTGGTGCCGTCGGCGTTGTGCAGACGTGGCGTGACGATGCCAACAGTACGATCCGCCTCCAGTTCGGCGACAAGCCGTGCAAGGGCCTCCTCACCCAGCACCAGGTCAGGATTCAGGATGGCGAGCGGACCGCCAGCGCGGGCAACTCGTCGGCCGATGTTGATGGCCGCCGCGTAACCAACGTTCCCACCGGCCGCGATGATCGTGACATCGTTGAACTCTGCCAGTCGATCGAGCGTGCTGTCCGTCGATGCATTGTCGACAACGATCACCTCCAGCGCCATCCCCACTGCCGCGGCTGGCAAGGACTTGAGCAGGCCCTCGACGTACTCCGCGCTGTTGAACGTGACGATGATGACAGTGAGCTGCCTCAGCCCGTGTTGATCTGTTGAGGTGCCCTCGATTGCAGCTGGCTGATGCGAATCCGACGTCTGGGTCTCCGGCATGGCTGTCCTCACTTCGCGAGCACCATGGCGTCGGATGGAGGCCGCACGTTATCGGCCACCGCTGTCGGTCGATCTTTGCGTTGCGCGCCCGGGTCCGTTTTCACCAGCCGATGGATCGCTCCGCACATGCCGAGGATCAAGAACAGGCTGCCTGCCGCCTGGGCGAATGAGAACAGATCGAAGAAGGCCACCGCTGTGATGCCCGCCGTAGCAGACGCGAGGATCGCTTGTGACATCTCTCGGTCCGCTCGATCAATGAACCGTCGAGCAGCCCATCGTGCGCAGAGCATGCTGGCGAAGAATAGCGCAATCAACGATAACATTCCAAGAATTCCCGCCGACACCAAGAACTGAAGATACCCGTTGTCCAGGACCCAATACCTTGGCAAGAACGTGCCATAGCCCCGACCGAACAAAGGAAAGCGTTCGACCATCTGGAATGCGTAGGAGAAGGAGCCCGTTCTGGACTGCACACTGGAGTCCGAGCCCGAGCCCAAGAACAGTCCGCGCAGCGTTCCCACCAATCCAGGAATCATGAGGGTCACGAAACCTAGGCCAAGGACCCCAATCCCTGCCGCAAGCAACTTCTCACGCACCGACCAGCCCCATGAGACGATCACGAGCGCGACGGCCGTGCACAGCAACGCGCTCCGTGACAGGCTCACTACCGCCGCGATCATCAGTATGGCGACCCCCACCCATGGTCGGATACGACTCCCTGAGGCATGGCGCGCACGAACGATCGCAAGGGGAATCAGCATGGCTATGACTGCCCCGAACTCCAAGGGATGAACCGATGTCCCACTTGGCCGGGTGAAGGCCCCGCGAACGCCCAGTGCACCCTCCCCGGCGTCCATGGTGAGCGGAGGAGGGACGAATCGACCAACCCACTGCTGGTGGGTGAAGAATTGCACAATTGCCAGGACGCCCACTGCTACCCCAAGGACGGTCATCCTCCGCACGAGAGCATGGAACCGTTCGCGATCCCTGATGCCATCTGACGCTGTGAGCGTCAGACCGATGAGCGCCAGGAACTGAAGAATGCCGCTGGCCGCGGGACTGACCTCGTCGAGCGGCATCGGCCGCAGTGACGAGAAAGCATAGACGAGCAGCATGACAACGAGAAGCAACAGCGCGAATCGCCGCACCCACTGTGGATCCTGTGGACCGGGGACGCTACGGTGCGCTTGGTCCCACAGCCACCAGAAGAAGATGAGGATGGCCAACATTGTGGAAGGTGCCCCGATCGATCCTGCGGGCGCGAACCGGGCCAGTGACGGCACGACCATCATGACCACGACGTACAGGCTGAGAACCGTCACGGCGTCGATCGGGCGAGTACGACGCAGGGCGACACGGCGGAACTCGCTGCGCCGTGTGATGATAGGTCCGCTCATCGGGCTCTCGCACCGCCAGCCACAACTGCATTCGAGGGAGCGCCAGCGCTTGGCCCATCACCATGCCCAGCATCGTCGACATTCCCCGAGTCACCCGTCGCGAGTTCCCCAGGGGCGGCCTCCTGGGACGAAGACGCCTTGGGATTCCGGCCATGGCGAGCACTCCGGCGACCCGCCGACGCAGCACCTTCGGACCTGCGCGTCGTCTTGCTACTCTGGGATCGAGGGGGCAACGCGTCGCCCGTCGATCGACGACGCGCATCGAACATGGCGATGGCGAGCGCACCCGACATCATGATGAACGCGAAGGCCGCAACCGAGAACTCGAGCTGACGCTTCCTCTCCACTGTCGGCGCGCCATCAACGGCTAGGGTCATGGCGCTGACCTTGTCCTTGCCCGCGATCTGCATGTCCTCCTGCAGCGCCATTAATCGATTCGGCACCTCCGACACGAGATGCTCCAGCCCTTTCAGGGAGTCCGAAGGCGACGTACTCTCAATCTGGATCACGACGATGGGGGCGGTCGATCCGGGTTGACCCGAGACGGTCGCGGTCGCGTGGTAGGACTTGAGCATCTCCTCCGCGAGAGATGGCGTAGAGATGGATGAGACCACGACGTCACGCGCCTCGGTCATCCCTCCCAGGTAGAGGAGTGGGTTGTTGGCTGAGTAGGCAGTACCAGCAGACCGGTTGGCGTCGACCACGGATGTGGGGGGGATCAGGACGAGTGAAGCAGTCGAGGTGTACGTCGACCCAACCTTGCTCCAAACGCCCGCGCCGATGACCCCCGCCAGGAGCAGGAGAGGGAGCGTGAGATACCACAGGCGCATGAAGGTGCGAGTGAGATCTCTCAGGTCCATCGCTTTGGCCCCCCATGGCGCCGTAGAGTAGTGTCCCCAGACCCCGGCAGGCGAGTGGACGAGGCAGAAACATGCGAAGACGGGCCAACCCCGGCCCTTCACCAATTATTATGCACACACAATGACGGCACTTGACCTGTTTCGCGCATCTCTCCGACGGTGGTACGTCGTCGCGCTCTGTCTCAGCTTGACGGCTGTTGGTGTCACGCGCGCCGAGCCTCGCACCGTGTACTGGACGAGCCAAGTCGCCACCGTGCAGTCTCCTGCGACGAAGAGCACGCCGAAGCGCCTCGGGGAGCCAGACAGCGATCCCATCCCAACGGCGGAGATGCTCGCGGGCCTCATCAACCGCCACAGCGACATTATCCGGTCGAAGAACGCGACCGCCACGCTGTACGGCGAGGGGTTGTACGATACCTCGAGCGCGCGCGTGGCTAACGCGGGAAACCAATGGGTCACGTCCGTTAATGAACCAAGCATCCAGGTCGAATCCGATGCTGCGGACCCGGCAGTTGTCGTTGAGCGGCAGCAGGCCGAGCTGGAATCTATCTCCATTGCTCTCAAGCAATTGCAAGACCGCTTTGAGGTCAAGCCCTCACAACGCATGTCCCTTAGCGTCTCGCCGACGCAGCCCATCGTCCAGGAGATCCGTGGGTCGAGGATCCGCGCGAACGCATCGATAATCCTCGTGGGGCTCATCTTGACACTGTGGGCTGTCTACGTCACGGAGCGCGTGATGGATCGCAGAAGTAATCGGCGATCGGCGGATCCGGCATGACGATCACCCATGTACTGCTCACGCGGTTCAATCTTCCAAGTGCGGGGGCAGAGAGCTTCATCCGGGCAAAGGAAGGATGGCTGTACAACCGCGTCGGGCTTTTCGAGAGGTTTTCCGTCCCGTCGGTTCGGGCTCAGTCCGAGCCGGTCGGGTGGCTCGTCTACATCGACTCCGAGAGTCCGCAGTGGCTGGTCGACCGTCTTCAGCCATACGCGAACGAGGGCCTGCTGACCCTGTTGGGCCGTCAGCAGGTGAGCAAGCAGGACCTGGTCGCAGATCTGCACAGGGTCGTGGATCCGTCGACCACCCGATTGGTCACCACCAACCTCGACAATGACGATGGCCTCGCGTCTGACTTCTCCTCGCGACTGCGGTCTGCCGCAGGCGGAACGGGATCGTTCGCCATCTATGTCGATCGTGGACTGGTGGTGACGGACCGGGCAGCCTACCTACACACTGACACCCACAACGCATTCTGCAGTGCGGTGACCGACCTACCCGTTTCGATCACTTGCTGGGAGGACTGGCACAACCGCCTCCATCTGCACATGCCTGTTCGACACGTCGAGGGCGACCCGGGCTGGTTGCAGGTGATCCACGGGACGAATGTCAGCAACCGCGTACGCGGTCGCCGCGTTACGCCTACTGCCTATCACGAGCAGTTCCCAGGCCTTCTCGAGGACATGCCGGAGCCGAGTCGGTACGAGCTCGCGCTGGACACGTGGGTTGGACGGCCATCACGGTACGTCAGGGATACGACCAGAGGTTCGGCACGGCAAGCCATGGTCCGCGCGCTCGGCAAAGAGCGATTCAACGACGTGAAGGGACGGCTCGCTGGACTGCGCTCCCACAGTTCGGCAGCCCACAAGAATTGAGAGCATGCTCCAGAGGGGGATCGGGACGCATCCGCGTGCCGACGAGATGACAGGTCAGCCCAGATCCGCTCGTGTCTGTGGGTCCGCTCTTGCACGTTCGCTTCTCCCCCGCATGCCGGGCTCGCCTAGTCTAGGGTAGTTGGCACGGACCGCCAGGTTCAGCCGTTTCGACAAACGCGTGGGGCTCTCTCGAGCCGTCCGCACCTCCGGCCCGTGCTTCAGGCCGTCTGTGGTCTCCCGTGGCGAATCGTCTTGACTATTGGCATGTTCAGTGCCACGTACATCAAGGTTCCGGCCCCTCCCCCGATCACGAGCACGAGCAACGGTCGGCTCAGGGCAAACAGGCTGGCCACACAGATCAGCACGACCGGGAGCGACGTGAGGATCGGACGACGCGCGGCCGAGAGCAGACGTCGCACACCCAGGTCGGGCGACAGTCCGGCAAACAGGACGGGGAGCACGACGAAGACGACGACAGCGGCCTGCCCCGCTCCGACCCCGGCGATGCCGGCCACGTTCGCACCCACGATCAGCACGGGAATGAGCGTTACCAGCCAGATCCCCTGAATCAGCAGGTTGAAGTGATTCCGGTCCCGTGCGATGAAGTAGTCGTATGCGTATTCCACGAGGATCCTGCCCAGGGCGAAGACACACAGCAGACTGAGGGTGGTCGCTGCGGGTGTCCACTGGGGCCCGTACACAACACGAAGCACCGGTCGCGCGAGAAGCGCCAGCGGCACGCAGATCGCCAAGGTGGCCGTCAGGATGGCGGTCAGGCCCACGAGGAAGGTGCGGCGGAACTGGGCCGGTGCGCCAACCGCTCGTGCGAACGTGGCGAGTGAGACCCGGCGTACCGTCACCGAGATGACATTGACGGGCCAGGAACACAGGTTGAACGCCATGAGATAAAGGCCCAGAGCCTCGACACCCAGGAGATGGCCGACGACCACGTAGTCGATGTTGAGCATCGCGAAGAGCAGGAGGCTGGACCCGGCCAGGGGCCCGCCGAAACGCAACAGCCTGAAGACGACCGTTCGGTCCATCCCGAAGCCGTAGCGTTGCGGCGTCAGCACAAGAGTGGCGGCACCCGACAGGAGACTGGTGAGTACGAGGCCCCAGATCATGCTCCATCCGCCCAAGCCCATCGTCGCGAGGGTCACGGAGAGCGCGGTTCCGAGCAGGAACCCGATGATGTCGACAGCGAAGCGGCGCTCTTGATACAGGCCTCGAGCGATGAGCGCGGCCCCCGACGCGGTCAGTCCGTCGAAGAGCACACATACGCATACGACGCGGATCATGCCGGCTGCGTCGGGCGCGCTGAGGACGTTCGCGAGCATGGGTGCCGCCGCAAAGCACACCGCGTAGAGAAGGACGCTGGATATCACCGACAGCGTGTTGACAGTTGGCGCGATGCGAGCAGGATCGTCCGGCCACCGAATGATCGCCAGGCTAACGCCGAGTTCGTTGAAGCTGAGGACGGCTGTGAGCACCACCATGGCCACCGCGAAGGCACCGTAGTCCTCGGGAGTGAGCAAGCGCGCCAGGATCATCCCGGAGACCAACGATCCGAGCCGACCGGTGACCGTGTTGATGACACTCCAGCCAAGGCCCTTACGGACCGACTTGCCAACCGCCGGTTCTGGTCGGTCGACGGGGATGCCCGCGACCCCGCTCATGGCCGCAGGGCAGAGATGAGCTCGTCGACGACGAGCTCCTGCTGGCTGCCTGTCAGGTGTGGATACAAAGGAAGAGAGAGGATCTCGTCGGCGGCTCGCTCGGCCACCGGGCACGAACCGGGCCCCTTCGCAAAGGGAGCGAACGGCACAGTGAGATGGACGGCCACCGGGTAATGGAGACCAGCGCCGATGCCCGCTCGGTTGAGTCGACCGAGAACCTCGTCCCGGTTGGGCACGCGGACGACGTAAAGGTGCCAGACGTGATCCTCCCCCCCCGTGGCGACGGGGAGTCGAACACCCTCGACATCCTGGAGAAGCTCGGCATAGCGCGCGGCGACCTCACGGCGCGCCTGATTCCAGTCGTTCAGCCGACGAAGTTTGTGGCGCAGCACCACTGCCTGGACGGTGTCCAGGCGTGAGTTGAAGCCCAACGAGTCGTGCACGTACTTGCGCTCGCTGCCGTGGTTCGACAGGAGTCGGACACGCCGCGCCACCTCGTCGTCATCTGTCGTGACAGCGCCTGCGTCTCCTGCTGCCCCGAGGTTCTTCCCAGGGTAGAAGCTGGTGGCACCGACGAGTCCGAGTGAGCCGGAGACCTCTCCGTCGCGTGTGGCCCCCTGTGACTGCGCAGCGTCTTCGACGATGGGTACCCCCGGGACCGTATCGCGGATCGAGGAGACGTCGGCTAACTGCCCGTAGAGGTGCACTGGCACCACGGCCTTGGTGCGATCCGTCGTCGCGTGCGCAACTGCTTCTGGGCTCATCAGGAGGGTCTCGTCGTCGACGTCGGCGAACACGGGAACCCCCCCGGCGCGGACGATGGCCTCGGCCGTCGCGATGAAGGTGTTGGCGGGGAGGACGACCTCGTCACCCTCGCCGACGCCGATTGCACGCAGCGCGAACTCCACGGCATCTGTGCCGTTGCCAACGCCGACGCAGTGACGTACGCCCACGTAGTCGGCATACTCCTGCTCGAAGGCCGAGACGTCCGGACCACCGATGAATGCGGTCGTGTCGAAGACACGCCGCAGGTCGCTCTGAACCACCTCTTCGATCTCGTACATCTGCGCACGCAGGTCGACGAATGGAATGGGCTGGGTCACGAACCCTCCTTCAGTAGTTCACGGGTGATGTGGCGTTCCGGCGAACGGTTGCCGCGCAGGGCAGCGTCGAAGGCGGCCGCGCGAACTTGCCATGAGTGCGATTGCGCGACAGCACGACACGATTCCTCGACGCCCGGACCTACCGGCTCGCTCAGGCGGCGATGCACCAATCGAATGAACTCCTCCGGAGTGGCTGCGACATCCACGAGAGGGGTGTTCAGCCACCGTGACGAGGGCAGGTCGGTGGACACGACGCGACGTCCGGCGGCCAAGTACTCGAGGGTCTTCAATGGAAAACTGGCCCGATTGAAGGCCGAGTCCGTATAGGGAGTCAGACCCATTGTGGTGGCAGCAAGGTAGCTCGGGATATCTGCGTACGGCACCGGACCCACGTACTCCACGTTGTCGAAAGAGAACAGTTCGTCGAGTGCGTCCCGTATGGCAGCATCGCGTTCTCGACGCGGGCCGACCACGAGAAGCGATACGCCGGTGCGCGCGAGATCGACCAGCAGCCGGAGGTCGAGCCGGTCATTGAGCTGACCCACCAGGCCTGCCACCGGAGCGGACAGCGACGTCGGATACGGTCGGGACCAGGTGGCGAGATGGTCGACCGCAGCACCGTTCGGAACAAGGTGGGCGCTGCGCCCCCACTGAGCCACCAGGTCCGCCAAGTCCTGCGACACCACGAAGATCTCGTCGGCCGCCATGGCCTGGCGGTGCTGGTTGGACGCCAGGAAGCCCCCGTCAACGCCCAGGAGTCGAGCCCCCGCCTCCGCATCATCCGTCAGGTACATGGCCCGCGGGAAGGCACGGACAAGGGACAGCTCGCTCAGCCACCCAGCCATGACCACCGTGGGGGTAGCCCCATCGCCCATGCGACCGATCGCTCGGTTGACGGCATGGCTGTGCAGGCGCGCCGCGTAGCGTCTCACCCCACGTCTGGTCAGCCCTGGTGGCCCCCACGTGTGGAGACGTACGACGGACGCCGTCTCCTGCGTGAGCGGTTGGCGTAGCCGCGCGCGAAGAGCTGGGTCACGCACAGCAGCGGTCACCGGCTTGGGAGGATCCACCCACACCACATCACGATCGCGTGACAAGGCCTCGACGAGCCTGCGGTCGGTGCCTTCCACTTCGTCGTACGCGGATCCCGCCAGATAGACCAGAGGTCGCTGCCGAGAGCTCGACGTCTGCCTGCCGAATCCCGTCGGCTTCGAGTTGAAGTCTTCCTGGGGAGCCCTGCCCAGAAGCGTCAAGCCCATCTGCATAGTCTGGAATCCCACGAAGCGCGAGGCGGCCGAAAGGTCGACGGCGCGTAATCGAGTTCCGAGGGTGGTTCCAGCGGCGATCGCCGATCGGTAGATCCGCTCCTGTGACACTGCCGCGGCCCTCAACGAGTACTCGTTCGCCACGATGTGTTGGGCGAATCGGCCACGTTGTTCACGGAGGTACACATCCTCGACCAGAGGTCTCACCGCATCATCGAAGCGGGCCGCGCCCTCGGAGCGACCCGCGCCGATGCCATACCAACCGGCCCACCTGAAGGAGTCGATCGACTCGGGAGAGAGTGACTTCCAGAAGCCATGCTCCCCCTGGACCACGAGAGGGGCTCCGAATGCCATGGCCCGCAACGCGGAGCCACCCATGCCGAGCGCGATGTCGGCCATGGCGTAGGCGGGCCTGGGATCCTTGACCTGGCCGGTGAGGACGACGGCGCGACGACCCGCCCTGAGATTGGCCGCCTCGGCCGCCTCGGCGACTCGCTCACGAGCAGGACCGTCGCCGACGATCGTTAGAACCGTCTCAGGCGAGAGCTGCGGGCATCGTTCGATGGCAGTCAGGAGTCCCTCGAGCTTCAGCTCATTGGCGAGGCGGGACACGACCACAACGTGAAGGCCGTCCGGTATGCCGAATGCCAGGCGGAACTCATCGACGTCGGTGACGGTCTTGGGGTTGTTGAGTGTCAGGTCGACCGGCGGCTCGATGACGTGAACGTTGGATCGACCCCGCGCTCGCTCTTCTGCGGCGATCTGGCGTGTCCCGACCACGAGGTGCGTCCGGCGAGGGAGGAAGGGAGCAACCGCCATGGACATGACCGTGCCCATGGCAACCGACCCCACCCCGAGTGTTGCCAGCTCCGCTTCCAGGATGGGTGGCCACTCGTAGCCGTGGACCACGTCGAACCGGTGTCTGCGAACGGTCGAACGCAAATGTGCCACGACGCGGCAGGTCGGTCGGATCCTGGGCCTGGGACTCTCGATGAAGTCCAGCCCGAGCGCTGCGATTCGCTCGTTCAGAATGCCGTGTCGGCCGTAGATCCATACCTCGTGTCCGAGGTCCCTAACCGCGGCCGCCAGCTCGATGGCGTTCAACTGGCTGCCCCCCATGCCGAGGTCATGGGGGTAGACGAGGATCTTCATGGTGCACCCGCCGTCAACACTCGGCGGCCGCGGACGTGACGGCTTCGATGACGCGGGCCCGCTCGACGTCGGTCATCTGATGGAAGAGCGGCAGGATGAGCGTGGTGTCGGTCAATCGCTCGGTGACGGGCAGCGGCCCGTGGTCGGCGTCCGCGTAGGCCGGCTGGCGATGCGTGGCCATGATGCCTCGCCGGGCGGAGATGTCGGCTTCGGCGAGGGCCGCGAGCAGGCCCTCTCGGTCGGTTGGGAAGGACTCTCCCACCTCGAGCCAGAGCGACTGGAAGTTCGAGGTGCCGTATGCCGGGTCGTCGACGAGCCGCAGGCCACGGACGTCGGCGAGTGCCTCGCGGTACGCGGCGGCCAGCTCACGTCGCCGCGCAACGACCTTATCGAGACGACCGAGCTGGACGATCCCGACCGCGGCCTGCAGGTCGGTCATTCGGAAGTTGTAGCCGACCTCGAGGTACTGCTCGGCCGGCGGCAGCGTGCTACGGTGCCGTTCCGCCGCCGACACGCTCATCGCATGTTCGCGCAGCAGACGGACACGGTCGGCCCAGTCCTTGCGGGTCGTCGTCACCATCCCTCCCTCGCCGGTTGTGAGGATCTTGCGCGGGTGGAAGGACCACGCGGTGACCTCCGCGCCCGCTCCGACGGGACGACCCCTGTAGGTCGATCCGGCCCCGCAGGCAGCGTCCTCGATGACGGTGATCCCCAGGTGGTCGCACAGCTCGCGCACGGGATCCAGATCGACCGGGACTCCTCCTTGGTCGACGACGACGACCGCCTTCGTGGCCGGAGTCAGCGCGCCCTTCACGGTGTCGGCGGTGACGTTGCCCGTCTCGGGATCGACGTCGCAGAAGACGGGGCGGGCGCCCACGTAGGTCGGAGCGTTCGCCGTCGCGATGAAGGAGAAGGACGGGACGACGACGTCGTCACCGGGGCCGACGCCGGCGACGACCATCGCGAGGTGCAAGGCGGTCGTGCAGCTGGAGACGGCGACGGCATACGGCACCTGCATCCGCGTCGCGAAGGCCTCCTCGAACGCCGCGACACGCGGACCTTGCGCGACCCAACCCGACTCGATGACCTCCGTGACGGCGGCGA
>JBDHZT010000098.1:0-14350 GCA_039811985.1 Nocardioidaceae bacterium
GAGCGGCTGATCACCGAGGCGCGGGCGCGGTTCATGCCCGAGACGCTGCCGGTCGATGAGTACGACTGTCCCGATCGGCGGCACGTCAGCGTCGATGCCGACCGGGTGTCCTTCGACGGCACCGTGGAGGTCCGGGCCGAGGTCGACCTGGTCGACGGGCTGGACCTGGACCGGGCCTTGGCGGTGACCGCTGGCCAGCTGAGGGACCTCGGCTCGGGTCGAGTCACTCGATGCTCGCCGTGCGGCCGCGTTGGGTGAGATCGCCCGCAACCAGCTCGCCCTGACCTACCCCGACCCCAACGACGCCGAGCCCGCCGAGCCGGTTGAGCCTCCGGTGCGTCGTCCCGGCCGCCAGGCGCGGCCGGTGACCCTGCTCCTCCACCTATCCGAACAAGCCCTGACCGGGGCCGGCGGTGGTGCGAGTGGGGTGGGCCGGTGCGGCAACACCCGGACCCCGATCAGCGTCGGGGCGGTCCGGGAGTGGTGCGGCAACCCCGACGCCACCATCACGATCCGTCCGGTGCTGGACCTCGAGGACCATGTTCACGTCGAGGCCTACGAGGTGCCCGACCGGCTCCAGGCCCAGGTCGACCAGCGGGACCTGACCTGTGTGTTCCCCTGGTGCACTCGACCCGCCCGAGGCTGTGATCACGACCATGTCATCGCCCACGCCGGCGGTGGCACGACGTGCAGCTGCAACCTCGCCGCCCTGTGTAGGCGGCACCACCGGTTGAAGACGCACACGCCGTGGCGCTACGTGATGCCCGAACCAGGGGTCTATGTGTGGACGTCCCCGCACGGGTATGTCTTCCTCCGCGACCATTCGGGCACCACCGACGTCACCCCACCCGACCTCACCGTCATCCCCGGCTGTCGCGACCGTGACGAGCACAGTCCGACACCGACCCGCCCGACCAGTAGCTATCCCGCCCCACACCCCACCGACCACGGTGGGGCCATCGGCATGTCCAGGGTCGGGGATCGGACCCGTCACCGCGGGCCGACGGCGAACCAGGGCCGCGGCCAGCGGCCGGGGAGTTCGGCGGACTCCAGTGAAGCCCGAGTGAGGGAGACGGTGCGGCCGAGGGCGGGGTCGAAGGCGAGCAGGTCGCCGCGCTCGGTCAACCCGATCGCCATGAGCACATGGCGGGGCAGCCAGCGGTCGCCGACGTAGAGCGCAACCGGATGCCCGTCCGCGAGAGCAGGGCACACCGAGTCGGGGAGCCACGACCGGCCGGCAAGTCGGATACGGTACGGCGTCCTGGTGGTCGCCGTGAGCTGGTGGGCAACGGCCCACGGTGGCGTGCCGAGCAGGCGCGGCCACGGGAGCTGGATCCGTCCAATCAGGTCGGCGAAGCCGGTGACCCGATGGTGCATGGCGAGGGTCTCGGCGCGGAACCGGTCGACCGGTCCCTCGCCGATCAGCCCCCAACCGGTGCGTGGGTGGGTGCCGGTGACCAGGAGCTCGGCGTAGGAGTCGTCGAGCACCGCTTGGGCGATCACTAGGGCCGCCGCCCCGCAGGAGCGGGCGTCCGGTTGGACGAGGCGGTGGCCGAGCAGCTCACGACCCCAGCGGCCGGGGGTGGTCATCGCAGCAACGCCCGGATCTCGTCGTACGCCTGATCGGGCCCGACCTCGCGGCAGCCGAGGGTTACTGCGCGCGCGATCACCTCCGGCTGCTCGCGCATCAGCACCAGGCCACGTCGAACCAGCACGAGCGGGGGCTTGCGGCGCTCGCGCAGATCGCGCACCAGGCGGCGCCAGAAGGTGACGGCTCGATGCTGCGTGACACAGTAGGCGCCGGCTAGCAGCCCGCGCTCCTCACACTCCCGCACGATCTCCTGGGCGAAGATCCCCTCGGCGAGGAAGTACGCCGCGCCCTGGAGGTCGACGGTCTGGCTCCCGCAGCGACCGTTCCGGGCGATGTCATAGATCGGCACCTCAGCCGAGCCGGTGGCGCAGAGCTTCTCGACGGCGGCGAGGGCGTCCTCGTGGTCCCACGCTGCCGGGTCGTCCCAGTCGATCAGTCCGGCGTTGGCCCCTTCGGTGATCAGGGGCAGCACCGGATCGGAGCCGTTGCGGTAGAAGTCGTCGAGCCGCAGCACCGGCAGCCTGAGCCGGGCGGCCAGTCGTGACTTGCCGGCGCCCGACGGTCCGGCGAGCACGATCACCCGCGCCCGCCCTGGAGACGGCACCTCTTAGATCCCCACCTTCTAGATCCCCTTGGGATGCCAGACGGTCTTGGTCTCCAAGAAGGCGGTCAACCGCCCGATGCCGGGATCCTTGGTCCAGTCGGGCTCGGTGTCGGGTGCCCGCACCACGCGCTTGAGGTTGTCCGCGGCGGCGACCTCCAGTGCAGTGGCGGTCTCCGGGTCTCCGGCCGCACCGGTCAGGTCGATCGCGTTGACATCCATGTGCGACGCCAGCCACGGCGCGGGAGCGGCGTAGGGGCCGGTGAGGATGTTGACCACGCCGCCAGGCACGTCCGAGGTGGCCAGCACCTCGGCGAGGTTGACCGCGGGCAGCGGCCGCTCGGCCGAGCTCACCACCACGACGGTGTTGCCGGTGACGATCGCGGGGGCGACCACCGAGACGAGCCCCAACAGCGACGACGCTTGCGGCGCCAGGATCGCGACGACGCCGGTCGGCTCGGGCGAGGAGATGTTGAAGTACGGCCCCGCCACCGGGTTGGCGCCGCCGACCACCTGGGCGATCTTGTCGGCCCACCCGGCATACCAGACCATCCGGTCGATCGAGGCGTCCACGATCCGCTCGGCGCGAGCGGCGGTTGCACCCTCGGCGCTACGCACGGCGTCGACGAACTGCGGGCGGCGGTCCTCCATCACCTCGGCGATCCGGTAGACGACCTGACCGCGGTTGTACGCCGTCCTCCCGGCCCAGCCTGCGAACGCCTTCCGGGCGGCCGACACCGCGTCGCGGGCGTCCTTGCGGGAAGCCTTGGCCGCGTTGGCGAGGAACCGGCCCCGGTGGTCGGTCACCTCGTAGGAGTAGCCGGACTCCGAGCGCGGGAAGGCGCCGCCGATGAACAGCTTGTAGGTCTTGCGTACGTCGACGCGGGTGTCGCTCATGCCAGATACCCCTCTAGGCCGTGCCGGCCACCCTCGCGGCCGTAGCCCGACTCCTTGTAGCCGCCGAACGGGCTGGTCGGGTCGAACTTGTTGAACGTGTTGGCCCACACCACACCGGCCCGCAGCCGGTCGGCCATCCAGAGGATGCGCGACCCCTTCTCGGTCCAGATCCCCGCAGAGAGGCCGTACGGCGTGTTGTTGGCCTTCTCGACCGCCTCCGCTGGAGTCCGGAAGGTCAGCACCGACAGGACCGGGCCGAAGATCTCCTCCCGAGCGATCCGATGGGCCTGGGAGACACCGGTGAAGATGGTCGGCGGGAACCAGAAGCCGCTGGTCGGCAGGTCGCAGGCAACCTCCCACCGCTCGGCACCCTCGGCATCACCCACCTCGGAGAGCTCTCGGATCCGGGTCAGCTGCTCGCCGGAGTTGATCGCGCCGACGTCGGTGTTCTTGTCCAGCGGATCCCCGACCCGCAGCGTGGACATCCGGCGCTTGAGCCGGTCGAGCAGGTCGTCGTACACGTTCTCCTGGACCAGCAGCCGGGAGCCGGCGCAGCAGACATGGCCCTGGTTGAAGAAGATCCCGTCCACGATGCCCTCGACGGCCTGGTCGATGGCCGCGTCGTCGAAGACGATGTTGGCGGCCTTGCCACCCAGCTCGAGGGTGACCCGCTTGCGGGTGCCGGCCACGGCCTTGGCGATCGCGCGGCCGACGGCGGTGGAGCCGGTGAAGGCGACCTTGTCGACATCGGGATGGTTCACGACCGCCGCCCCGGTGGCGCCGGCGCCGGTGACGATGTTCACCACGCCCGGCGGCAGGTCGGCCTGCTGGCAGATCTCGGCGAAGAGGAGTGCGGTCAGTGGAGTGGTCTCGGCGGGCTTGAGGACGACGGTGTTGCCGGCCGCCAAGGCGGGCGCGATCTTCCAGGCGAGCATCAGCATCGGGAAGTTCCACGGGATCACCTGGCCGGCGACACCGAGCGAGGTGGTGCCGAAGCCGGCGTACTCCAGCTTGTCGGCCCAACCCGCGTAGTAGAAGAAGTGCGCCGCCACCAGCGGGATGTCGACGTCGCGGGACTCCTTGATCGGCTTGCCGTTGTCCAGCGACTCCAGCACGGCGAGCTCACGGCTGCGCTCCTGGACGATGCGGGCGATCCGGAAGAGGTACTTCGCCCGCTCCCGCCCGGGCATCGGACCCCAGACCTTGGTGTGTGCCCGGCGGGCCGCGGCGACGGCCCGGTCGACGTCGGCGTCGTTCGCCTCGGCGACCTCGGCCAGCACCTCCTCGGTCGCGGGCGAGATCGTCTTGAAGCTGCGGCCGTGGCCGTCGACGAAGGCACCGTCGATGAAGAGGCCGTACGACGCCTTGAGGTCGATGATGCTCCGGCTCTCCGGAGCGGGGGCGTAGCTGAAGGGGGAGGAGTCGGCCATGATCAGTCCAGGGTGAAGTAGTCGGGGCCGGAGTAGCGGCCGGTGGCCATCTTGGTCCGCTGCATGAGCAGGTCGTTGAGCAGGCTCGAGGCACCGAAGCGGAACCAAGTCGGCGTGAGCCACTCCTCGCCGGCGACCTCGTTGACCATGACGAGGTACTTGATCGCCTCCTTGCTGGTGCGGATCCCGCCGGCCGGCTTCACACCGACCTGTCGCCCGGTGGTCTCCAGGAAGTCGCGGACCGCCTCCAACATGACCAGCGTGACCGGCATCGTTGCGGCGGGCTGGACCTTGCCGGTGGAAGTCTTGATGAAGTCCGCTCCGGCCATCATCGCCAGCCACGACGCCCGACGGACGTTGTCGTAGGTCTGCAGCTCTCCGGTCTCGAAGATCACCTTCAGGTGCGCATGGCTGCCGTCGGCTCGGGCGCAGGCCTGACGCACCGCGACGATCTCGTCGTACACCTGCAGGTAGTGCCCCGCCAGGAACGCGCCACGGTCGATCACCATGTCGATCTCGTCGGCTCCCGCACTGACTGCCTCGCGGGTGTCGGCCAGCTTGACGTCGAGGGCGGCGCGACCGCTGGGGAACGCGGTCGCCACCGAGGCGACCTGGACCCCGCTGTCACCCACGACCTCCTTGGCGACGGCCACCAGGTCGGGGTAGACGCACACCGCCGCAACCGCGGGGCAGCTCGGGTCGGCTGGGTCGGGCCGCATCGCCTTGCTGGCCAGTGCGCGCACCTTGCCGGGAGTGTCTTGGCCCTCCAGCGTGGTCAGGTCGACCATCCGGATGGCCAGGTCGATCGCCCAGTCCTTGGCCGTGGTCTTGATCGACCTGGTGCCCAGACCTGCCGCCCGCGCCTCTGCGCCCACCTGGTCGACGCCGGGCAGACCGTGCAGGAACCGCCGCAGCGAGGGCTCGGTGGCAGTGACATCGGCGAAGTCGCCGGCGATGTCGCTCGGGATCGGTGGTGAGGAGGTCGTCACCGCCCCAGCATAGAGATCCCGCCCCTCCTGACGGGATCTCATAGGGTTGTGGCTTCCGGAGGCGAGAGGACGGCGGATGACGGAGTCGGCCGACGCGGCGGGGATCGAATGGTTCCGACCGACCAGCGGACGGGTCATGGGTCTGGCCGGTCAGGTGATCGCCGTGTGCCTGGTCGTCGCCGCGGTGTGGTATCACCGCGAGCCGTTCTCCGCCGAGCTCGGCCTCGCTGCTGTCTTCGGCGCGGTGTTGGTCTGGTCGGCGATCCTCCGGCCGCGGCTGGGTCTGTCGCCGTCGGCGCTGGTCATGCACAACATGCTGGAGACCGTGACGATCCCGCTCGCCGCAATCGAGGAACTGTCCATCCGGCAGGTCACCGCGGTCCGGGCAGGGGACCACCGCTACATCTCCCCGGCCGTCGGCAAGTCCTGGCGGACGCTCGCCCGCGGTGACAAGACCGCGCGGCGCAGCGATGGCCTGCCCTCCCAGCGGTCCTACCCCGACTTCGTCGAGGAGCGGATCCGGCACGCCGTCAACGACGCTCGGGACCTGGCCGGAGTTCGGCGCGGCTCGGCCGAGCAGGTAGCCCTCGGCAAGGCAGTACGCCGCGAGCCGGCGTGGCCCGAGATCGTCGCACTCGCTCTCTCCGGGGTGGCCTTGGTCATCGCGTTCCTGCTCTGATGCCCCCGAAGCACGCCAGCAACACACTGCCGAGAACGATCAGCCCGATGCCGACTGCCAGGAAGGGCCAGGGGCTCCAGGCGTCCATGCAGGACTGTGTGGTGGCGGTGGTGTGGCAGACCTCGCCCGGACCACCACGGTTCAGCCACGCCAGGTAGAGCGGCACGACGCCCACGCCGATCGGCAGGGCGAACATCGAGCGGTTGCGGAGCCCGTCGCGGAGCAGGCCGACCACCGCCAGGATGCCCGCGATGACCAGGAACGGCAGCCCGATCGTGAGGATGCCGACTATCCCGAACGCGCCGAGCAGTCCGGTGAGGGTCCACCACGCGGCTGCACCGACCATGACCCGGGGTGCTGCGTCCACCAGATGGCCCCGTTCTTCTAGGAGACCCTAGATGCCCAGTGCGACCCGGAGGTCGTCCTTGATCGCTGCGAGCCGCTCGGTCGCGGTCGCCCGCGCAGCGGCCACGTCGCCGTCGGCGACGGCCACGACGACCTCGAGGTAGCACTTCAGCTTCGGCTCGGTGCCGCTCGGGCGTACGACGACACGGGCCTGGTCGGCCAGCCGGAAACGGAGGCCGTCGGTGGGCGGCAGATCGGCGGAGCCGAGCGCCAGGTCATCGACCTGCTCGACGGCGAGCCCGCCCAAGGAGGACGGGGGAGTGGACCGCAACGCGGTCATGCCCTGTTGGATCAGGGCAAGATCGTCGACGCGGATCGACAGCTGGTCGGTGGCATGCAGGCCGTGAGCCCGCGCGAGGTCGTCCAGCACATCCTGCAGCGACTTCCCCGCCGCCTTCTGATTGGCGGCGAGCTCGCAGAGAAGCAGCATCGCCGACAGTCCGTCCTTGTCGCGGACGTGCTCGGGGTCGCAGCAGTAGCCGAGGGCCTCTTCGTAGCCGAAGGCCAGCCCTTCGACTCGCCCGATCCACTTGAAGCCGGTCAACGTCTCGGCGTAGCCCTGCCCGGCGGCACGGGCCAGCTTGCCGAGCAGGGTGGAGGACACGATCGTGGTGGCGTAGACGCCTTGCCGACCGCGACTCAGCAAGTGGTGCGCCAGCAGCGCCCCGACTTCGTCGCCGCGCAGCATCCGCCAGCCGTCCGCGGTCGGGATCGCCCCCGCGCACCGGTCGGCGTCCGGATCGTTGGCCACCACCAGATCAGCCCCGGAGGAGTCCGCCAGCGCCATCGCCAAGTCCATCGCGCCCGGCTCCTCGGGGTTGGGGAACGCGACGGTGGGGAACTCCGGGTCCGGCTCCTCCTGCTGGGTGACGACCACCGGCGCCGCAAAGCCCGCAGTCTCGAGCACTTGTTGGGCAGACGTGCCGCCGACCCCGTGCAGCGGTGTGTAGACGACGCGCAGGTCTCGTGGACCGTCCTCGGCAAGATCTGCGACGGTGTCGAGGTAGCGGTCGACAATCTCCTCGTCGAGCACCTTCCCAGCATCCCCGCGAGGGATTCCGGAGACCGGCCCCACTGCCGCGATCCGTGCTGCGATCTCGGCGTCGGCCGGCGGCACGATCTGGCTGCCGTCGCCGAGATAGACCTTGTAGCCGTTGTCCTGGGGCGGGTTGTGGCTCGCGGTCACCATCACACCGGCGACGCAGCCGAGCTCGCGGATGGCGAACGCCAACAGGGGAGTGGGCAGCGGTCGCGGCAGTCGCAGAGCACGCAGACCGGCGCCGGTCATCACCTCCGCGGTGTCGCGGGCGAAGACATCGGAGTTGTGCCGGGCGTCGTAGCCGATCACGACCGGGGCGCCGTCGGGCGCGCCCTGGCCACGGAGGTACGCCGCCAGCCCCGCCGCCGCTCGCATCACCACGACGCGGTTCATCCGGTTCGGTCCAGCGCCCAGCGCCCCCCGGAGCCCGGCGGTGCCGAACTCCAACGTCCCGGAGAACCGATCGGCGAGATCTGCCGGATCACCGCCCGCCCCGACCTGCGCCACGATCGCCTCGAGCTCGGCTCGGGTCTGCTCGTCGGGATCCTCGGCCGCCCAGGCGCGGGCACGGACGATCAGGTCGGCACTGTCCATGACCGCACCGTAGCGTGACTCTACGATGCCCCCGTGGGACGCCCGGACGAACCGTTGGAGGCCAGTGGCCCTGTCGAGCCGCCGGGGCCCGTGCCCGGGCGCCCCGCCGACCTGGCCGGGATCGTCGACTGGACCGCCGCCGAGCTCTCCTGTGCGATCCGCGACCGAGTCGTCTCCTGCGTGGAGGTGATGACCGCCTATCTCGACCACATCGAGCGGATCAACCCGCGGGTCAACGCGATCGTCGCGCTCCGGCCACGCCAAGAGCTGCTGGCCGAGGCGGCGGCCAAGGACGATCTGCTCGATCAGGGTCAGCGCCAAGGCTGGATGCATGGGTTCCCGCACGCGGTCAAGGATCTGGCGGACGTGGCTGGGATGGCGACCACCGCCGGCTTCTTCCGACCCCCGTTCCCCGCACCGGTGGCGACCACCGACGAGCTCTTCGTCGAGCGGCTGCGTCGGGCCGGCGCGATCTTCATCGGTCGGACGAACACCCCCGAGTTCGGCCTCGGCTCGCACACCTACAACCAGGTGTACGGCGTGACCGGCAACGCCTACGACCCGACTCGATCGGCCGGTGGCAGCAGCGGCGGTGCCGCGGTCGCGGTGGCGCTCCGGATGGTGCCGGTCGCTGACGGCAGTGACTTCATGGGATCGCTGCGCAACCCACCAGGCTGGAACAACGTCCTTGGGCTGCGACCGTCGGTCGGTCGAGTGCCATCCGGCGGCCCCGAGCTGTTCTGCTCCCACGGCGGCGTCGAGGGCCCGATCGCGCGCACCGCGACGGATCTGGCGATGCTGCTGCGCACCATGGCGGGGTACGACGCCCGCTCGCCGCTGTCCCTCGACCCAGGCGCGGTCGCTGGTCCGGCCGAGGTCGCGCTCCGGACCGGTCGGGTCGCCTGGCTGGGCGACCTCGGCGGCTATCTGCCGATGGAGCCGGACGTGCTGCGCGTGACGAGCGCTGCGATGGCCGACTTCGAACGTCTCGGCTTCGAGGTCACCACGCTCGATGAGCTGCCCAGGGCGGGCACCTTCCGCGGCAACCAGAACCTGTGGCCGACCTGGCTCACCTACCGACACTGGCTGGTCGGCAGCGGACTGGCCGCGCTCTACGAAGAGCCCGCGATGAGAGCCTTGCTGAAGCCGGAGGCGATCTTCGAGGTCGAGGGCCTGCTGCGCGGCCCGGACGACAGCGGACCCCTCAGCGCGCTCGATGTCTTCCGGGCATCGGTCCGGCGGTCGGACCTTTATCTCGCCTTCCAGAGCCTGTTCGAGACCCACGACTTCGCCGTGCTGCCGACGGCTCAGGTGATGCCGTTCGCCGTCGAGGAGACCTGGCCGCGGGAGATCCAAGGCGTGCCGATGTCGTCGTACCACCGCTGGATGGAGGTCACCGCGATCGGCACCCTGATCAACGCCCCGACCCTGGCGCTCCCGGCCGGCTTCAGTGACGACGGGCTGCCGATCGGCCTCCAGGTGATCGGGCCGCACCACGCCGATGCCGCACTGCTGGCGCTGGCGCTCGCGTGGGAGCAGCAGACGCAGTGGGTGCAGCGTCGGCCGCCGCCGATGCTGGGTTAGAGGTTCAGCCCCAACTGGCGGAACCTCTTAACTGGTGTCCTTGGGAGACTGACGCCATGGCGCGGCGGTTCCGGTTCACCGGGGAGTGGCAGGTGGCGGCGCCGGTCGACGCGGTGGCCGACGTGCTGGTCGACCTGGCGGCCTACCCCACCTGGTGGCCGGAGGTGCGCGCGGTCGCCACCCTCGGGCCGGAGGACGCGCGGGTGCTGTGTCGCTCGCGGCTGCCCTACACCCTCGACCTGGTGCTGCATGCCACCTCGACCACGCCGCCGCTGCTCGAGGTGAGCGTCACCGGCGATCTCGACGGGCGGGTGGCCTGGCGGCTTGCAGAGACGCCAACAGGCACCCACCTCGCTCTCGACCAAGAGGTCGCGGTCGCCAGCCGAGCGCTCCGTGCCGCCGCCTGGGCAGCTCGGCCGCTGCTGGCCTGGAACCACGAGCAGATGATGCGCTCCGGCATCGCCGGCCTGCGCGAACGCCTCAGGCGTTGAGGTTGCCCATCGCCGACTCGTGGTAGCGGGTGCCGACGACGGCGTCTCGCGGGACGGCCCCGGTCAGCGCGAGCACCTCCTCTGGCGTGAGCGACACCGAGACTGCGCCGACGTTCTCCTCCAGGTAGGTCCGCCGCTTGGTCCCTGGGATCGGTACGACGTCGTCGCCCTGCGCCAGCAGCCAGGCCAGCGCCAGCTGACCGGGCGTGCAGCCCTTGTCCGCGGCCATCGCCACGACAGGTGCGACCAGATCGAGGTTCTTCTGCAAGGCGCCATCCATGAAACGCGGGAAGTAGCCGCTGCGCCGAGAGTCGTCGTCGCTGAACGACTCCGGCCCGGTGATCGCGCCGGTGAGCAGGCCGCGGCCCAACGGGGAGTAGGGCACCAGCCCGATGCCCAGCTCGCGCAGAGTTGGCAGGATCTCGTCCTCGACGTCGCGGGTGAACAGGGAGTACTCCGTCTGCAGCGCGGTCAACGGGTGCACGGCGTGGGCCCGTCGGATGGTGTCAGCGGAGGCCTCGGAGATGCCGAGGTGGCGGACCTTGCCAGCTTCGACCAGCTCCTTCATCGCGCCGAAGGTCTCCTCGGTGGGGACGGCGCGGTCCACCCGATGCTGGTAGTACAGGTCGATGTGGTCCACCCCCAGCCGCTGGAGGGAGGCGTCGCAGGCACGCCGGACGTAGTCGGGCCGCCCGTTGATCCCGAGCCGGGTCCCGTCCTCGGCGCGCTCGTTGCCGAACTTGGTCGCGAGCTGCACCTCTTCGCGGCGCCCGGCGATGGCGTCGCCGACCAGCTTCTCGTTGGTGAACGGGCCGTACATGTCCGCGGTGTCGAGGAACGTCACGCCCAGGTCGAGTGCGCGATGCAGGGTGGCATGGGCTTCGCCTTCGTCCCGGGCTCCGTAGAACTCCGACATCCCCATGCAGCCGAGGCCGAGGGTGGAGACGGTCAGCGGAGCGCTGGTGCCGAGGGTGCGAGTGCCGAGTGCAGGGGTGGTCGTCATGCGATCAGTCAACCCCGGCCGGCCAAACCCCGGACGGACAGAAGGCCCCGCAAGAGTCAGCCGGCGCCCGGGGCGCGGTCCAGCGCGGGTCGGTGTAGCGCGACGCTGGTGAGCGGCCCGCCGACGTGGGTGGCGTCGAAGGCGTCCTCGATGCGGGGGCTGATGGCCTCGGCGAACTCCTCGGCGTCGTCGAGGGGCTCGAAGCCGAGGCGCCGACCCGGCTCGAGATCCCACCAGGCGCGGGTGTTGGCCGAGATGCCGTAGACGATCGCGAAGCCTGGGCCGGGGCAGGTCAGCGCGGCGTCGAAGAGGCGGACGCAGTCGTCGGGGGACAGCCAGGTGGAGAGGTGGCGCAGGGTCTCCGGCTGGGTGAGGAAGGAGCCGATCCGGCAGGCGACGGCATCGATGCCGTAGCGGTCGGCGTACAGCCGCAGCGTCGCCTCGGCGGCGATCTTGGCGACGCCGTAGAAGGTGTCCGGGCGGGGCAGCTCGCTGACGGTCAGCAGGTCGGTCGCCGGCACTCGGCCGACGGCGTGGTTGGACGAGGCGTAGACGATGCGGCGCACGCCCTGCTCGACCATCGCGTCCAAGACCGCGGCGGTGCTGATGGTGTGGGAGTGCAGTTCCTCGACGAACCCGCCCTCGGAGTTGAGCCCGGCCAGGTGCGCGACCGCGTCGATGCTCTCCTCGGCGAAGAGCTCGGCCACGGCATCCGGGTCGGTGCAGTCGAGGGTGTGCCAGGGGCCGTCGTAGCCAGCGGGCTCGGGGAGCACGTCGACGCCGATGACGTCATGGCCCCGATCGGCCAGCCCGGTCAGCAGCGTCCGGCCGATCGCGCCGGCCGCACCAGTGAGCAGAACCCGCATGGTCAGACCCGGGGCACGATGGCGCCGAGGAGGGCGCCCATCCGGCTGGCCGCTGCCCGACCCGCGGCGAGCACCTCTTCGTGGTTGAGCGGCTCACCACTGAGTCCGGCGGCGAGGTTGGTCACCAGGGAGAGACCGAGGATCTCCATGCCGGCCTCGCGCGCGGCGATCGCCTCGAGGGTCGTGCTCATCCCGACCAGGTCGCCACCGATCGTGCGCACCATCCGGATCTCGGCCGGGGTCTCGTAGTGCGGGCCGGGGAACTGCACATAGACGCCCTCGTCCAGATCCGGCTCGATGGTGCGGCACAGCTCCCGCAGGCGCGCGGAGTAGAGGTCGGTGAGATCGACGAAGTTGGCCCCCTCGATCGGCGAGGTCGCGGTGAGGTTGATGTGGTCGCTGATCAGCACCGGGGTGCCGGGCGACCACTCGGGTCGCAACCCGCCGCAGCCATTGGTGAGTACGACGACGCGGCAGCCCGCGGCCGCCGCGGTCCGGACGCCGTGGACGACCGCGGCGACGCCACGGCCTTCGTAGTAGTGCGTGCGCCCCAAGAAGACCAGCAGCGTCTGGTCGCCCGCCCGGATCGACCTGATCCGACCTGCATGCCCGGCCACGGCTGGTGGGGCAAAACCGGGCAGGTCGGTGGTCGCCAGGTCGGCGATCACCTCGCCCAGCTCGTCGACCGCGGGCAGCCAGCCCGAGCCGAGGACCAGCGCGACGTCGTGCCGCTCGACGCCGGTCAGCTCACGGAGCCGGGCCGCTGCCTCGGCGGCGAGGGTGGTGGTATCGCTCACCTGGCTGACTGTAGCGATCCGGCGCCCGCGGACGTCGTACCTCCCGACGGCGAGACACGCCGGCTCGCTTCGATGGCCCCTCATCGGCAAGGATGGACGGCGTCGATGCGACCTGGCCGGACGGGGCCGGGTCGGCACCTACCCCAGGGGGAGACTGTGAAGCGAAGCATGGCACTGGCCGCGGCGACCGTGATGATGGCGGGCGCGCTGACGGCGTGCGGTGGCGGCAGCGGGAGCACCGACGCCTACTGCGACGACCTCAAGGCCGCCAAGGACAACTTCTCCGAGCTCAGCGGCGGTGATGCCGGGGCTGCGGATCTGGAGAAGGTCTTCGACATGGTGGACGACTTCGCCGACGATGCGCCGTCCGATGTTCGGCCCGACTGGCAGAAGCTCGACGAGGCCGTCGACAAGGTCGAGGACGCGCTCGAGGACGCCGGGCTCAAGCTGTCCGACCTGGAGGGCCTGACCAGCGGTCAGGTGCCGGAAGGCGTCGACATGGCCAAGCTCCAGAAGGTGGCCACGGAGATCCAGAACATGTCCACGGAGGACTTCCAGGCGGCCGCCGACAACATCGAGAAGCACGCCAAGAAGGAGTGCGACATCGACCTCTCCGCGAGCTGACCGCGAGTCGTCTGCGCGGCTGACGCGGATCGGGGAAGGCGGCCTGTCGGTGGCCTGGTGCAGAGTGATGCCATGATCGATCACTTCGGCATCAACTGCGCGGACATGGAGGCGGCCGCCGCCTTCTACGACAAGGTCCTCGGCGTCCTCGGCCATCAACGGCTGATGGACTTCGGTGTCGCCATCGGCTACGGCACCGAGCAGCCGCACTTCTGGATCTCGACGTTCGAGGGCATCGGCCCCAACCGGGAGACGCACATCGCCTTCACCGCTCCCGACGCCGCAACGGTGCGTGCGTGGCACGCTGCCGCCGTGGCGTCGGGAGCAGAGACGCTGCACGAGCCGCGGATGTGGCCGGAGTATCACCCGCACTACTACGGCGCCTTCGTGCGCGACCCCGACGGCAACAACGTCGAGGCCGTCTGCCACACCGCGTCTGAAGGCGACTGATCCAGGCTAAGGCGGTCAATTGCTGGACGGCTGACCGCCCCGGCCGCCGCTGGGCAGCTCGATCCCGCAGGCCCGCAACGCCTGCTGGGCCTCCTCGCTGAGGAAGCCACCGGGCCCTCCGCTGCCGAAGTCGCTGGGCATGTCTGACGGCATCCCACTCGGTGGCGACCCGGTGGGTGGTTCGCTCGGCATGTCGGTGGGCATGTCGGTGGGCATGGTCGGCATCTCGCCCCCTAGACCGGCCGCCTTGAGGCAGGCGCGGATCTTCTTCTGGGTCTTGGCGTCCATGAAGCCGCCGCTCCCGGGCCCA
>JBDHZT010000099.1:0-14123 GCA_039811985.1 Nocardioidaceae bacterium
GAAAACCGCATGCACGGATTGAAAGGGGGATGGGGAACCGGGCCAGCGATGGCACCGCGCCCCTGACTACCAATGCCTGAAATCACCCGCGACGAGGTCGCGCATCTGGCCGACCTGGCCCGGATCGACCTGTCCGAGGAGGAGCTGGATCATCTGGCCCCGCAGCTGACGGTGATCCTCGAGTCGGTGGCGTCGATCAGCGCCGTCGCCTCGGAAGAGATCCCGCCGACCTCACACGCGATCCCGCTGACCAACGTCTTCCGGGACGACGTCGTGGTGCCGGGGCTGACGCCGGAGGAGGCGCTCTCCGGGGCGCCGGCCGCGGAGGAGCAGCGGTTCAGTGTGCCGCGGATCCTGGGGGACGAGCAGTGAGCGACATCGACTGGACGAGGCGGACCGCAGCCGAGCAGGCCGCTGCCCTGGCCGCAGGCGAGGTGACCTCGGTGCAGCTGACCAAGGCGCAGCTCGACCGGATCGCGGAGACCGATGGTCAGGTGCATGCGTTCCTCGAGGTGGATGTCGAAGGCGCGCTCGCGCAGGCGGCGGCATCAGACGCACGCCGCTCCGCAGATGGCCCTGCGTCACCACTCGACGGTGTGCCGATCGCGGTCAAGGACGTGTTGGCGACCAAGGGCCTGCCGACCACCTGTGGGTCGCGGATCCTGGAGGGCTGGGTGCCGCCGTACGACGCCACGGTGGTCGGCCGGATCAAGGCGGCCGGGCTGCCGATCCTGGGCAAGACCAACATGGACGAGTTCGCGATGGGCTCCTCGACCGAGCACTCGGCCTACGGCCCCACCCACAACCCGTGGGACCTGGATCGGATCCCCGGCGGCTCAGGAGGGGGATCGGCGGCAGCGGTGGCGTCGTACCAGGCTCCGCTCGCCCTCGGCACCGACACCGGTGGCTCGATCCGCCAGCCAGCCGCGGTGACCGGGTCGGTGGGCGTCAAGCCGACCTACGGCGGTGTGTCCCGCTACGGCCTGGTCGCGTTGGCCAACTCACTGGACCAGGTCGGCCCGGTCACCCGCACCGTGCTCGACTCCGCGTTGTTGCACGACGTGATCGGCGGCCACGACCCGCTCGACTCCACCAGCCTCGAGCACGAGTGGCCGTCGTTCACGGAAGCCGCGCGGGAGGGGGCGAGGGGCGATCTGTCCGGAGTGCGCGTCGGGGTCGTCACCGAGCTCGGCGGCGAGGGCTACCAGCCCGGTGTCCAGGCCCGCTTCGACGAGGCGGTGCAGACCCTGGTGGCTGCCGGTGCCGAGGTCGTCGAGGTGTCCTGTCCGCACTTCGTGCATGCCCTGGCCACCTACTACCTGATCCTCCCGGCGGAGTGCTCGAGCAACCTGGCCCGCTTCGACGCGATGCGCTACGGCATGCGCGTGCTGCCCGAGGGCGTGGTCGACCCGTCGGCCGAGGAGGTCATGCGGGCGACGCGTGACGCCGGCTTCGGCGACGAGGTCAAGCGCCGGATCATCCTCGGCACCTATGCCCTGTCCAGTGGCTACTACGACGCCTACTACGGCCAGGCCCAGAAGGTGCGGACCCTGATCAGCCGCGACTTCGAGGCGGCCTTCGAACGGGTCGACGTGCTGGTCTCGCCGACCGCGCCGACCACGGCCTTCCGGCTGGGGGAGAAGCTCGACGATCCGCTGGCGATGTACCTCAACGACCTGGCGACCATCCCCGCCAATCTGGCCGGTGTTCCGGGCATCTCGGTGCCGGCCGGGCTCGCCGAGGAAGACGGGCTGCCGGTGGGACTGCAGATCCTCGCTCCCGCGCTGGGCGACGAGCGGCTCTACCGCGTCGGTGCGGCCGCGGAGATGCTCCTACAGCGGGCCTGGGGTGGGCCGCTGTTGGCGCAGGCCCCGGCACTGGAAGGAGCGTCGGCATGAGCGACACCCTGCTGAGCTTCGACGACGTGCTGGCGTCGTACGACCCCGCGCTCGGACTGGAGGTGCACGTCGAGCTCAACACCGCCTCGAAGATGTTCTGTGGCTGCTCGACCGTCTTCGGAGCCGCACCGAACACGCAGGTCTGCCCGACCTGCCTGGGCCTGCCCGGCTCGATGCCGGCGGTCAACCGGGTGGCCGTCGAGTCGGCGATCCGGATCGGGTTGGCGCTGAACTGCGAGATCGCGGAATGGTGTCGCTTCGCTCGGAAGAACTACTTCTATCCGGACATGCCGAAGAACTTCCAGACCAGTCAGTACGACGAGCCGATCTGCTTCAACGGGTGGACCGACGTGGAGGTCGACGGGGCGACGTACCGCATCGAGATCGAGCGCGCTCACATGGAAGAGGACACCGGCAAGTCCACCCACGTCGGGACCACCGGTCGGATCCACGGCGCGGACTACTCCCTGGTGGACTACAACCGGGCGGGGATCCCGCTCATCGAGATCGTCACCAAGCCGATCCTGGGCACGGGTGCGAAGGCGCCGGACGTGGCGCGGGCGTACGTCGCCCACCTGCGTGAGCTGCTGCTCGGTCTCGGCGTGAGCGACGTCCGGATGGAGCAGGGCTCGCTGCGCTGCGACGTCAACCTCTCGCTCGCTCCGACCGACAGCGGCCTGCTGGGCACCCGCACCGAGACCAAGAACGTCAACTCGCTGCGCTCGGTCGAGCGGGCGGTGCGCTACGAGATGCAGCGGCACGCGGCGGTGCTGTCGGCCGGCGAGAAGATCGTGCAGGAGACCCGGCACTGGCACGAGGACACCGGCATCACCACCTCGGGGCGGGAGAAGTCGGATGCGGAGGACTACCGCTACTTCCCCGAGCCCGACCTGGTCCCGGTCGCGCCGTCGCGCGAGTGGGTCGAGGAGTTGCGCGCCGAGCTTCCCGAGCCGCCGCGCGAGCGGCGGGCCCGTCTGCAGGCGGCGTGGGGCTTCTCCGACCTGGAGATGCGCGACACCGTTGGTGCGGGAGCCCTCGGTCTGGTCGAGGAGACCATCGCCGCGGGCGCTGCTCCGCAGGCTGCGCGCAAGTGGTGGCTGGGTGAGCTGGCCCGGCGTGCCAACGACAGCGAGGCTGAGCTGGCCGACCTCGGCGTGACGCCTGCGCAGGTTGCCGAGGTGCAGGCGCTGGTCGAGGCGGGCACCCTCAACGACAAGCTGGCCCGCGAGGTCTTCGACGGCCTGCTCGCAGGGGAGGGCTCGCCAGCCGACATCGTCGCCGCCCGAGGTCTGGCGATCGTCTCCGACGACGGCGCGTTGAGCGCCGCCGTCGACGAGGCCATCGCCGCCAACCCCGACGTGGCCGACAAGATCCGTGATGGCAAGGTCGCCGCCGCGGGCGCCCTGATCGGCGCGGTGATGAAGCAGATGCGGGGCCAGGCCGACGCCGCCCGGGTGCGGGAGCTGATCTTGGAGAAGCTCACCGGGGGTTGAGCAGATGACGACGGATCGGCCGATCTACCTTGACTACAACGCGACGACACCGGTCGACGCGAGGGTGGTGGAGGCGATGCTGCCCTACCTGCGGAGCGATTTCGGCAACCCGTCTAGCTCCCACGCCTTCGGACAAGGTCCGCGCCAGGCGGTGGCGACCGCGCGGGAGCAGGTCGCCGCGCTGATTGGCGCGGCACCGGACGAGGTCGTCTTCACCGGGTCCGGCTCGGAGGCCGACCACCTCGCGATCCGCGGCGTCGTACGCGCAGCCCGGCGCCAGGGTCGGGACGGCCTCCATGTCATCACCCAGGCCACCGAGCATCCGGCGGTGCTCGACGCATGTGCGGTGCTCGCCGAAGATGGCGTGCGGGTGACCATCTTGCCGGTCGACGGCGACGGACTGGTCTCGCCGGCCGACCTCGAGGGCGCCCTGACACCCGAGACGGTGCTCGTCACGGTGATGCACGCCAACAACGAGACTGGCACGCTCCAGCCCATCCGAGAGCTCGCCGAGATCGCACGCGCCGGCGGTGCGCTCTTCCACACCGACGCGGCCCAGTCGCTGGGCAAGGTCGCGGTCGACGTCGACGATCTCGGTGTCGATCTGATGACGATCGTCGGACACAAGCTCTACGCGCCGAAGGGTGTGGGTGCGCTCCGTGTGCGTCGCGGTGTGGCGTTGGCTCCGCTCGTGGGTGGCGGCGGCCAGGAGCACGGTCTGCGTGCCGGCACTGAGAACGTCCCCTACGCGGTCGGTCTCGGCCTGGCCTGCCAGCTGGCGGCCGAGGAGGGGGTCGCGCACGCGGAGAGGATCGAAGCCCTGCGCGACCTGCTCCACCGTCGGCTGGAAGAACTGCTGCCGGAACGGGTGGTCCTCAACGGCCACCCCAGCGTCCGGCTGCCCAACACGCTCAACGTCAGCATCGTCGGCACCCGCGGTGACCGGCTCCTCGCGGCCGCACCCGGGGTCGCGGCGTCGACCGGGTCGGCCTGTCACGAGGACAGCATTGATCCGTCACCCGTGCTCACCGCGATGGGCATCGACGCCATCCGCGCCAACGCCGCGGTCCGACTGTCCCTGGGGCGTACGACGACCGAGACCGACGTCGAGACAGCGGCCCGTGACCTGGCCGGCGCTGGTGGGGGCGCGTAACGCTGGTACCGTGCTCGGGCACACATCCATATGCGCCCACAGCTGGGGGAAGCCGGTCGAAATCCGGCGCTGACCCGCAACCGTAGGCCCAGGCGCCACTCGGGCGCCGTCTGGGCGAGCCGGAGCACTCACTGTGCGGCCACTTCACACGATCGCTGTCGAGGGACGCAGCGGGTGAGCCGGCCGCAGCCGTCGAGACTGCGCCCAGTGATCCCGCCGCAGCAGCGGGAAGGAACCACATGTCGCACCACCCTGGTCTGGCTACCCTGCGCCGGACCGCACTCCTGGGCGTCGCCACTGCGGTGACGATCGGCACCCTGGTCGCCCCGGCGCACGCCGCCAAGACCTCACCGAAGCAGCTCAGCGCCAGCTGGCTCAGCAAACAGCTCACCGGCGGCCTGATCCACAACAACCAGTTCGACTTCGATGACTACGGCCTGTCCATCGACACCGCGTTCGGGTTGGACGCGATCGGCGGCCACAAGAAGACGGTGAAGCAGATCGGCGGCGCGGTTGCCAGTCACGTCAACAACTACATCACCGGCGAGGCGTTCGGCGACACGGGCAGCACGTATGCCGGCCCGACGGGCAAGGCGATCGTGCTCGCGCAGGTCGCCAAGAAGAACCCGACCTCCTTCGGCGGTGTCGATCTGGTCAACACCCTGGAGGGAACGGTCAGCACGACTGCTCCGACCAAGGGTCGGATCGTCGACGTGAGCACGTTCGGCGACAGCGCCAACGTGCTGGGTCAGTCCTTCGCGGCTCGTGGGCTGGCCAACGCCGAGTCTCCGAAGGCGAGGGCGGTCACCACGTTCCTGCTCGCCCAGCAGTGCAAGGCGGGCTACTTCCGGCTGAACTTCACCACGGACAAGACAGCCGCTGACCAGACCTGCGACGGCGGCAAGAAGGGCTCCACCTCGGCGCCCGACACCGACGCCACAGCGTTGACGGTGATCAACCTGCAGGGCATCCACAGCAAGTCGGCGAAGGTCAAGAAGGCGATCAAGAAGGCGAACGCCTGGCTGGTCAAGGCCCAGCGCAAGAACGGCAGCTTCGGCGGCGGCAAGTCCACCGAGAAGCCCAACACCAACAGCACCGGGCTCGCCGCGTGGGCGCTGGCCGGCGCGAACCAGTGCAAGGCGGCCGTCGCCGCCGCGGCGTGGAGCACGAAGTTCCAGGTCGTCAAGGTGGCCGGTACGCCGCTCGCGGGTCAGCGGGGTGCGATCGCCTACGACAAGCCGGCGCTGAGGAAGGGCATGAAGAAGGGCATCAAGGTCGCAACCCAGGACCAGTGGCGACGGGCGACCGCTCAGGCCGCGCCGGCGATGGGTCTGCTGACCGTGAAGTCCTGCCGGAAGTTCTGACCGAGAGATGAACCTTCGCAGGATCTCGGGCGCGCTGCTGGCTGTCGTGACCCTCGTGGTCGCCACAGCCGGTGGCGTGCTGGCCGGTGCGGCGCCGGCCGCCGCGGCGGCGTGTGGCTCGGCCGACGGTGTCACGGTGGTCGTCGACCCCCACCAGCTCGGCGGCGGTCTGCAGTCGGTGTGTGACTCCGACGGAGGTGGCACGAAGGCGACGACCCTGTTCACGAACAACGGATTCGCACTGACCTACGTGCAACGGCAACCCGGGTTCGTCTGCCGGATCAATGGCGCGCCGGCCAGTGATCCCTGCGTCAACACACCTCCGGCGGACGCCTATTGGGGACTGTTCTGGTCCGACGGCAAGTCCGGCAAATGGAGCTACTCCTCGACCGGGGCGGGCTCGCTGAAAGTCCCCGACGGCGGCTATGTCGCGTTCTCCTGGCAGAGCGGCAAGGGCCGTGCCCTGCCGGGCCTCACTCCCAAGGCGCACGGCAGCTCGACGCCGACCCAGTCGTCGTCACCCAGCCATTCCGGCGGGGACGGTGACGGATCGCATGCCGCCTCGCCCTCGTCGACCAGTTCGACCGCCGCACCCTCGGCGTCCGACAGTGCGAGCAACAGCGGCAGCGCCTCGCCCACCAAGAAGGCAACCAAGAAGCCCCGCAAGAGCCACAGCCAGATCGTGGTCGCCGAGTCTCCGACGGCCTCGACCTCGGCCTCGCCGACGAGCACCGAGGTCGAGCCCACCTCGGCGGAGGCCACCGATGACGGCGGGCTGCCTGGCTGGGTCGTGCCGGTGGTGCTGGTGCTGCTCCTCGGAGCGGCCGGCGGTGTGATGGCCGCTCGCCACACCCGAGGCGAGCACCAGCGGTGACCCTGCCGGCCCGAGCTCTCCCCGGCCGCCTACCCCGCGACCTGCATCCGGTCGCGTGGTGGTGCTGGGCGCTCGGGCTGGCGATGGCCGCATCGTTGACCACGAACCCGCTCACTCTGCTGCTGATCGTGGCCGTGGCCATCTTGGTCGTGGTGGCCCGCCGCGCTGAGCATCCGTGGGCACAGGCGTTCCGGATCTACCTGTGGATGGCGCTGGCGATCGTGGTCATCCGGGTCGGCTTCCGGATTGTCTTCCCTGGCCCCCAGGGAGGCACGGTGCTGATCTCGTTGCCCGAGATCCCGCTGCCGGGCTGGGTCGCCGGTGTCCAGCTTCTCGGGCCGGTCACGGTGGAGGGCCTTCTGTCCGGACTGTACGACGGTCTCCGGCTGGCCGCCCTGATCATCTGCGTCGGCGCCGCCAACGCACTGGCCAACCCGAAGCGCCTGTTGAAGTCGCTGCCGCCCGCGCTCTACGAGATGGGCACCGCGCTGGTGGTCGCGGTCACCATCATCCCGCAACTCGCCGACGCAGTCCGCCGCGTGCGGGCCGCCCAGCGACTGCGCGGTGGTCCGACCGGCCGCGTGGCACGGGTGCGGCGCTTCCTGGTGCCCGTCTTGGAGGACGCCCTCGAACGGTCCCTCGCCTTGGCCGCTGGGATGGACACCCGCGGCTACGGCCGCGCGCCCGGCGCATCGCGCCTCGAGCGCCGAACCACCGGCGCCCTCCTGCTCGCCGGCTTGGTCGGCATCTCCGTCGGCGTCTACGCGATCCTCGACCAGACCGCTCCCCGGTTGTTGGCCAGACCGATGCTGCTCGCCGGGATCGCGCTCGCCCTGGTCGGCTTGTGGAGCGCGGGTCGGCGGGTCACCCGAACCCGCTATCGACCCGACCGGTGGCGACTGCCCGAGCTCGCCACGGTCGCCTGCGGGCTCGTCGTCGCCTGGAGCGCCTGGGTCGTGGCCCGCGACCACATCGCACTGGCCTACCCGGGCGTCGACGCCCCACCCACGATGACCCTGAGCCTGCTGGTCGCCGTGCTGGTCGGCGCCGCTCCCGCCGTACTCACTCCGCCACCAGCGCGGCCGGCGCTGGCCGTTGCCCGCAGGGCCGTGCCACCGTCCTCGCAGCCTGCGCCGCCACGATCCAAGGCGGGGGTCCCGACATGATCGAGTTGCGCCAGGTCAGCTTCGGGTACGACGACGAGGAGGTGCTCGTCGATGTCGACCTGAGTGTCGATGAGGGTGAACTGGTTCTGGTCTCCGGGCCGACCGGTTCGGGCAAGTCCACGCTGCTGGGCATCATCGCCGGCCTGGTCCCACGCTTCACCGGCGGTCGACTGAGCGGGGACGTGCGGGTCGACGGTGAGTCGGTGACCGACCGGCCACCGCGGGAGCGGGCTCACCTGGTCGGCTATGTCGGGCAGGATCCGCTGGCGGGCTTCGTCACCGACACGGTGGAGGAGGAGCTGGCCTATGGCATGGAGCAGCTCGGCCTGCCACCGGACACGATGCGCCGCCGGGTCGAGGAGACGCTGGACCTGCTCGGCATCACCGAGCTGCGTGCCCGCGACCTGCGCACCCTCTCGGGCGGCCAACAGCAACGAGTGGCGCTCGGGTCGGTGCTGACCATGCACCCACGGGTGCTGGTCCTCGATGAGCCCACCTCCGCGCTCGACCCGACCGCTGCCGAGGACGTGCTCGCCACCATCACCAGGCTCGTCCACGACCTCGGCCTCTCAGTCGTGCTCGCCGAGCACCGGCTCGAGCGCGTCCTCCCGTTCGCCGATCGGCTCTGCCTGCTGCGCGGGGACGGCACGCTCCAGATGGGCCCACCGGAGGACCTGCTGGTCGATGCGCCTCTGGTGCCCCCACTGATCGAGCTCGGTCGGGTGCTCGACTGGACGCCGCTGCCGCTGAGCGTTCGGGACGCGCGCAAGCGCGCCCGGCAGATCGATCTGCCACCTCCGCCAGCTCTCGCCGAGTCCCCCATCGGTGACCAACTGCTCGAGGCGCACCGGGTGACGGTGACCTACGGCAATGCGGTGGCGGTGCGCGAGGTCGACCTCTCGCTTGCGGCCGGGACCGTGACCGCCCTGATGGGGCGCAACGGCTCGGGCAAGTCGTCGCTGCTGTGGGCACTGCAAGGCAGCGGTCCGCGTCGCTCCGGCAGGGTGCTCGTCGAGGATCAGGACACAGCGACCCTTGACGACGCCGGCCGGCGGGCGCTGGTCGGCATGGTCCCGCAGACCGCCGGAGATCTGCTCTATCTGGAGACGGTGGCTGCGGAGTGTGAGGCGGCCGACGCCAGCGCGGTAGCCGACCCTGGATCGTGTGCCACGTTGCTCGATCGTCTGGTGCATGGGATCGATCCGACAACGCACCCTCGAGACCTGTCCGAGGGCCAGCGGCTGGCCCTCGCGCTGGCGGTGGTGCTGACCACCCAGCCGCGGGTGCTTCTGCTCGACGAGCCGACCCGCGGCCTGGACTACGCCGGCAAGCGGGCGCTCGCAGGCATCCTGCGCGACCTCGTCAGCGACGACCGAGCGGTGCTGGTCTCCACCCACGACGTGGAGTTCGTCGCCGAGTCGGCCGACCGGGCGGTCGTGCTGGCGGAGGGTGATGTGGTCTCCGCGGGCCGGGCGCGTCGGGTCGTGACGGAGTCACCGGCCTTCGCGCCCCAGGTCGCCAAGGTGCTCGGGCCTGGGTGGCTCACCGTGGCCGAGGTCGCGCGGTGAACCCGCCTATCGTCCCCCTGCGGCCGCGCTCGTTGGCGGTGCTGGCTCTGGGCTCGCTGGCCGGACTGGCGATGTTCGTCTGGCCGCTGCTGGTCCGGGTGTCCGACTCGGCCCAGGTCATCGCACCGCCGTTCCTCTTCCTCGCCCTGCTGCCGCTGGTCATCGTGGTGGTGCTCGCCGAGCTCAGCGAGGGTGGCATGGACGCGCGTGTGCTGGCCATCCTCGGCGTGCTCGCGGCCATCAACGCCGTGCTGCGCGGGCTCAGCGCGGGTGTCGCCGGCGTGGAGCTGGTCTTCTTCCTGCTCATCCTCGCCGGACGGGTCTTCGGCCCGGGCTTCGGCTTCGCGCTCGGCTGCCTCTCGCTGTTCGCCTCCGCGCTGCTGACCGCCGGGGTCGGGCCTTGGTTGCCCTACCAAATGCTCGCCTCGGGCTGGGTGGGGCTGGGTGCAGGACTGCTGCCGCGCCGGGTCACCGGCCGCGCCGAGATCGCGATGCTGGTGGGCTACGGCATCGTGGCGGCGTATGCGTTCGGCATCTTGATGAATCTCTCCGGCTGGCCGTTCCTGGTGGGCATCGAGGTGCCCGGGCACGGCGGTGCGTTGTCGTTCGTCCCCGCCGACCCGGTGTGGGACAACCTGAAGCGGTTCGCGGCGTACACCCTGCTCACCTCCACCGGAAGCTGGGACACCGGCCGGGCGATCACCAACTCCGTCGCCATCATCGTGCTCGGACCGGCCGTGCTCGCGACGCTGCGCCGTGCGTCGCGCCAGGTCAGTGTTGAGGGGCTGTCAGACGCGCCGAATGCTCGTAGCATCGACGCGTGACGCTGCTGGAGCGTGAGAAGCAGCTGGCGGCCGCCGTCGGTTATCTGGACGAGGCCACAGCGGGTCACGGTCGACTGGTGTACGTCTCCGGTGAGGCCGGGATCGGCAAGTCGTCGTTCGTCACGCGGGTCCTCGAGGATGTCGGCCGCGCCGCGCGCTCGGCGGTCGGTGCGTGCGACGGGTCGGCCACACCGGCGCCGCTCGGCCCACTCGTGGAGATGCTTCCGGCGCTTCCCGACGGCCTGTGGCCCACCGACACCACTCGGCAGGACGTGTTCACCCGGCTGCTCGCCGCCCTGCGCGATCCGCCAGGAGGTACGCCGTACCTCCTGGTCATCGAGGACGCGCACTGGGCCGATGAAGCGACGCTGGATCTGATCCGGTTCCTCGCCCGCCGCGTGCACGGTTGTCGGGCGCTGATCCTGGTGACGTTCCGCCCCGAGGACGCCATCTCGGGACACGGGTTGCGGGTGGTCGTGGGCGACACGGCCACCGCTGCCGGCACGCGACGCATCGACCTGCCGCCACTGACGATCGACGGCGTGGCCACGCTCGCGGCCGAGCAGCAGACGCACCGCGCGACGGTGGCCTCGATCGATGTGAGTCGACTCCATGCTGTCACCGGTGGCAATGCGTTCTTCGTCACCGAGGCGCTGTCCGCACGGACCGAATCGGTGCCAGCGTCGGTGCGCGAGGCGGTGCTGGCGCGCGTGGCCCGCCTCGACGAATCTGCTCGACGCGCGCTCGAGGTGGTGGCGCTGGCCGGTGCACGGGCCGAGGCCGATGTCCTGGACGGCCTCTATGCCGAAGGGCTGACCGCGATCGACCAGCCGCTGGACCGGGGCCTGCTGCGCCACGTGGACGGAGACATCATCTTCCGGCACGAGCTCGCACGCCTGACGGTCGCCGAGGGGGTGCCGGCCGGGCGGGCGGTGCACATCCATCGTCGATGGCTGGCCGCGCTGGAGGCCCGGCACGTCGACTCGGCGCGCCTGGCGCATCATGCCGAAGCGGCGGGGGACAGTGCGGCGGTGCTGCGCCATGCGCCGGCGGCGGCGATCCGGGCCGCCGCTCTCGGGGCCCACCAGGAGGCGGCTCGGCAGTATCGCCGCGCGCTACGGCACTCCGGGTCGATCGAGAACGCGCACCGGGCAGAGCTGTACTGGGCGCTGGGATACGAGTGCTATCTCACCAATCGCATCGACGATGCGATCGAGGCAACGCGGGAGGCGCTGGACATCTGGGCCGCCGTCGGCGAGACCATCCGGGTGGGTGATGCGTGGCGCTGTCTGTCCCGGTTGAGCTGGTTCGCCGCTCGCAACGACGTGGCGGAGGCTCAGGCGGTCCGCGCGGTCGAGCTCTTGGAGGGCTCCGACACCGTCGAGCTGGCGTTGGCCTACAGCAACCGCACCCAGTTGCGGATGCTCGCCAGCGATCTCGCCGGCACCCGTGAGTGGGGCCGGCGGACGCTGGACCTCGTCGGATCGCTACCCGTGAGCGACAGACGGACCGAGGTCCATGTGCACGCGTTGAACAACATCGGCACGATCGAGGTGACCGTCGGCAACCTCGAGACCGGACGGGACATGCTGGTGCGGAGCCTCGACACAGCGCGATCGGCCGACCTTCACGAGCACGCTGCCAGGGCCTACTGCAACCTCGTCTCCACCGCCGTCGTCCAGCGGCGCCACGGGGAGGCACAGCACTACCTTGACGAGGGGATCGAGTACTGCACGGAGCGCGACCTCGACTCGTGGACGCTCTATCTGCTGGGATGGCTGGCCGACCTCAACCTGAACCGGGGCGACAGCGCCGCCGCTCGGTCGGCCGCTGAGACGGTGCTGCGTCGCGCCGACCTGTCCGAGGTCGAGAAGATCGGCCCCCTGGTCGTGGTCGGCCTCCTGGCCGCCCGTACTGGTGCCGACGAGGCGGCCGCGCTTCTGGGCCGCGCAGCCGAGCTCGCCGCCGGGACCCGGGAGGTCCAGCGGATTGCTCCCAGCACCGCGGCCCGCTGCGAGGCGGCGTGGATCGCAGGAGACCCGGCGCGCGCAGCCGGCCTGGCAGCGGAGGCCTGGTCGACGGCGCAGGACGCCGACTGCCCGTGGAACCGCGGCGCCGTCGCCACCTGGCTGGCCCCGGACGTCACCGACCCGATCGACCTGCTGGCACCGCCGTACGCCGCTGAGCGTGACGGCCGCTGGGCCGAGGCCGCCCGGCTCTGGCGGGAGACCGGCAGCCCGTATGAGGAGGCCCTGGCGTTGGCACGGAGCAACTCGCGCGACGAGCTGGCCGAGGCCGTTCGGCTGTTCGACCGACTTGGTGCCGCCGCGTCTGCGGCGCGCGCCCGTAGCCTGCTCCGCGAGCGTGGCTGGTCGACGCCGGCGCGACCACGGGGGAACCGCAGGGCGGACGGGTTGACCACGCGCGAAGCAGAGGTGCTGACCCTGGTCCGCGACGGACTTTCCGACGCCGCGATCGCCGAGCGGCTGGTGATCTCGCGACGGACCGCGGAGCACCATGTCGCGTCCATCCTCGGCAAGCTGGGCGCCTCCAGCCGCCGAGACCTGGGTAGTCCTGCACCCGGCGGAGATGGGTAGTCGCTACCCATGACGGTGCCGTGCTCGTGCGGAACTCTCGAGGAGTCAGCCTCAACCGACAATCTCAGGAGGAGCACGATGCCGCTCTACATGGACGTCCACTCGCTCGGCGACGGAGTCACCATGGACGACGTCGCCAAAGCCCATCAGGCCGACCTGGCCACCCAGGGCCGATACGACGTGAACTACCAGCGCTACTGGGTCGACGAGGTCCGCGGGCAGATCTTCTGCCTGGTCGAGGCGCCTGACGCCGAGACGGCGCACAGCGTGCACCGAGAGGCGCACGGATTGGTTGCCGACGAGATCTACCAGGTGCAAGAGGGCCGGTAGTGGGCAGAGGAGCCGGTCCCGGTCAGTCCGGGGCCGGCTCGCGCAGTGTCGGGGCGCTCCGAGTCGCTCCGATGCTGGCGGCCACCACGCAGGCCATTGCCAGCAACTGCAGGGGAGTGAGGAACTCCCGCAGCACGATCGCGGCCGCGAGCGCCGCCGCGGCCGGCTCCAGGCTCATCAGGATCGAGAAGACCGACGGCCTGATCCGCCGCAGCGCCATCAGCTCCAAGGAGTAGGGCACGACCGAGCTGAGCAGGCCGACCAGCGAGCCCAGCAGCAGGATCCTCGGATCGAGCAGGTCGGAGCCGCCCACCACGAGTGCGAACGGTGCGAGCACCGCCGTACCGACCACACTGGCGACCGCAAGCCCTGCCAGCCCCGGCCAGCGGGCGCCCGTCCGGGCCGACATCACGATGTAGCCCGCCCAGGCCACACCGGCCCCGAGGGCGAACGCGACTCCGGCCCAGGTCACCTCCCCGGGTGACAGACCCAGCAGCAACACCCCCGCGCCGGCCAGCATGACCCAGGCGAAGTCACGGGGCCGCCGCGAGCCGAGCACGGCCAGGCCGAGCGGACCGACGAACTCGATGGTGACCGCCAGACCGAGCGGGATGCGGGCGAAGGATTGATAGATACCCCAGTTCATCGCCACCAGGGTCAGCCCGAAGCCGACCGCGACCAGCCAGTCCGACCGGGACCGTCCGGACAGCCGGGGCCGGGCCATCGCCACCAGCACGATCGAGCTGGACACCAGCCGCAGCCAGACCATGGTGGTCGGTGCCACCACGTCGAAGAGGTCCTTGGCGACCGCCGCACCGAACTGCACCGACAAGATCCCGGTGAGCACCAGCCAGAC
>JBDHZT010000100.1:0-13804 GCA_039811985.1 Nocardioidaceae bacterium
TTCCGGCGCGAGGCCATCACCATGCTCGAGGCGATGGGCATCTCGGTGGAGTTCAGCCACCACGAGGGCGGCCCGGGCCAGCAGGAGATCGACCTGCGCTACGCCGATGCGCTCACCACCGCCGACAACATCATGACCTTCCGCACCGTGGTCCGTGAGGTGGCGTTGAGCCAGGGCATCTGGGCCTCGTTCATGCCCAAGCCGTTCACCGAGCATCCCGGCTCCGGCATGCACACCCACGTCTCCCTCTTCGAGGGCGACCACAACGCGTTCTTCGAGGCAGGCGCGGAGTATCAGCTGTCTAAGACGGCCCGGCAGTTCATCGCCGGCATCCTCACCCACGCCAGCGAGATCACCGCGCTGACCAACCAATGGGTCAACAGCTACAAGCGCCTGATGGGTGGCGGTGAGGCGCCTCCCGGCATCTGCTGGGGCCACAACAACCGGTCGGCGATGATCCGGGTGCCGATGTACAAGCCCAACAAGGGCAACTCCACCCGCATCGAGCTGCGCACCATCGACGCCGCCTGCAACCCCTATCTGGCCTTCGCGGTGGTGCTGGCCGCGGGCATGAAGGGCATCGAGCAGGGCTACGACCTGCTGCCCGAGGCCGAGGACGACGTCTGGTCGCTCAGCGAGCGCGAGCGACAGGCCCTCGGGATCGAGCCGCTGCCGCGGAACTTGTACGACGCCATCGCCGTCGCCGAGAAGTCCGAGCTCCTGGCCGAGACCTTGGGCGAGCACGTGTTCGAGTTCTTCTTGCGCAACAAACGAGCCGAATGGGCGGAATATCGGATTCAGGTGTCGGCCTACGAAAGAGACCGTATGCTCCCGGTGTTATGAGCGTCCCAGCACTCGGCGTGGAGAGGTCAATTGGCTACCCCCGCGCTCTGGTCGAGCCACTGCTGTGGCTCGCCTTCGTCACGGGCGCGATGTGGCTCTTCGTCGCGTTCGACCTTCGTCGCGGGACCACCACCGGGGTGCACGTCGACGGACGGATGCTCGACGTGGCCGCGGCGCTTGCTGTGGTCCTCCTGGTCAACGCCAGCGCCGGCCTGGCGCTGCAGGCACAGCCCGGTTGGGCCAGCCGTGGTGTCGCCGTCGCGGCCGGCCTGGGTCTGGCCATCTCCTCTTGGGGACTGACCGGGATCACCAACCTCGGCCCCGGACTGCGGCACTTCTTGTCCTGGGGCAGCCTCGGCGCCGGTGCACTGCTGGTGGCGCTGTCGCTGACCCGCTGGCGCTACCACGAGACCAACGGCCCCAAGCAGCTGCCGGGCGTCGTGGCACTCGCGGTGGTCGGCCTGCTCGGACTCGCTGCCGTGGGCCTCGCCTGGGCCGCCTACGGCTCCTTCCAACGTGGGCTGACGGTGGCCGAGCCCGGTCTCACCCCGGGTTGGGGCTCGCTGGTCCCCTCGCTGACCCTGCTGGCCGGGGTGCTCTCGGCCATGGCTGCGGTCTGGCGCCGTGAGTGGTGGTGGGCGGCGGCGCTGCTCATCGCTGCCGTCGTCGGTGCCGAGCTCGCGATCGTCGCCCAAGGCTGACGTCACCGGCCGACTCCACCGCTGACTCCCACCGGCTGGGGCCGGAGGGGCACGATCGGCGCGGTAGGTTCGTCCTCGTGTCAGCACGAGTCCTGGTGATCGAGCACGAGCCCGACGACCCGCCCGCCTGGTTCGGCGTGTGGCTGCAAGACGCTGGTTGCGACCTGCATGTGTGCCAGCCCTGGGCCGGCGACGAGCTGCCCGACGACCTGGCCAACCACGATGCCCTGCTGGTCATGGGCGGCTGGATGAGCGCGCACCACGACGACGAGGTCGCCTGGATCAGCGGCGTCAAGGACCTGGTCCGACAGGCCGCCAAGGACCGCGTCCCCACCCTCGGCATCTGCCTGGGTCATCAGGTGGCGGCCGTCGCGCTCGGTGGCGAGGTGCACACCAGTCCGTTGGGTCTCCAGGTGGGTCTGGTCGACGTGCACTGGCTCGAGGCCGCTGGCGAGGATCCGCTGATGAGCGGCGTCGCCACGACTCGGCCGGGGATCCACTGGAACACCGATGTCGTGGTCGAGCTGCCACCGGGCGCGGTGGAGCTGGCGAGATCGGCTCGCGGCGAGGTGCAGGCGGTGCGCTACGGCGATGCCATGTGGGGAGTGCAGTGGCATCCCGAGGTCGACGAGCCGCTGCTGCGCCGGTGGGTCGAGGACGACCCGGAGTCACCGGCGCGGGTCGGCGTCGATGCCGAGGCGGAGCTGGCCCGGGTGGACCTGGCCCGCCCGGAGCTCGACAAGGCCTGGCGTCCGCTCGCGGAGCGCTTCGCCGAGATCATCCACGCCAGCCGCTAGAGCCGCCGATGCCTCGTTCGGTCGACGTCCTGAGCCGCCAGAGCCTGGTGCGGCTGGGCTTCCAGGATCCGTCGGCCGCCCGCGACCTCCTGGAGCGGCTGGGTTCGGCCGCCGAGCCCCTGCTGGCGATCCTGGCGCGGACCGCCGACCCGGATCAGGCACTCGCCGCCCTGGTCCGGCTCACCGAGACAGCTCCCGACCCGGCAACGCTGCTGACAGCACTGACCGACGACGAAGGCACCGCGATGCGGCTGCTGATGGTCCTCGGGGCCAGCCAGGCGCTCGCCGACCACCTGGTCCGGCACCCCGAGCAGTGGACCGAGCTGCGTGATCCCGACCTCGGTGCGACCCGCCCGGCGGCGTACGCCGTCCGCGCCGCCCTGCTCCGCGCCGTCGGCGCCGACCCGCAGGACGACCAGCCGACAGCCACGCTGGGCGTGGCTGCCGTCGACGCGCTCCGGGTGGAGTATCGCCGCCACCTGGTCCGGCTCGCCTCTCGTGACCTGGCCCACCACGTCGGGCTCGACGACGCAGCAGCCGAGCTCTCCGACCTCGCTGCCGGCACCCTCGACGCCGCTCTCGCCATCGCCCGAGAGCGGGTCGGTCCCACCGCGAAGGATGCGCGGCTGGCCGTGATCGCGATGGGCAAGTGCGGCGGACACGAGCTCAACTACGTGTCCGACGTGGACGTCATCTTCGTGGCCGAGCCTGCCGAGGGCGCCGACGAGCAGAGCGCGCTACGCGTGGCGAGCAGCCTGGCGGCCGGGCTGATGCAGGCCTGCTCCGACCACACCGCCGAGGGGACCATCTGGCCCGTGGACGCCGCGCTTCGCCCCGAGGGCAAGGCGGGACCCCTCGTGCGCACACTCGCCAGCCACCGTGGCTACTACGAGCGGTGGGCCAAGACCTGGGAGTTCCAGGCCTTGCTCAAGGCCCGAGCGGTGGCGGGTGACCTCGCCCTGGGTCAGGAGTTCACCGAGATGGTGTCTCCGATGGTGTGGAGCGTGGCCGGCCATGACGGCTTCGTCGAGGACGTGCAGGCGATGCGCCGCCGGGTCGTCGACCACATCCCGGCGCGAGAGGCCGCTCGGCAGCTGAAGCTCGGCTCCGGCGGACTCCGCGACGTCGAGTTCGCCGTCCAGCTGCTGCAGCTGGTGCACGGGCGCACCGACGAGACGATCCACGCGCCCACCACCCTCAGTGCGCTCGCCGAGCTCACCCGGGGCGGCTACATCGGCCGGGAGGACGGCGAGGCGATGGCCGCCGCCTACGCCTTCTTGCGCACCCTCGAGCACCGCATCCAGCTGCGTCAGCTACGCCGCACCCACGTAGTGCCGGACGGTGAGGAGTCGCTGCGCCAGCTGGGCCGTTCGATGGGTTTCATGAAGGACCCGGTGGAGGCCCTCGAGAAGGAGTGGGCCCACCACCGTCGCGAGGTGCGCAGGCTGCACGAGAAGCTCTTCTACCGGCCACTGCTGGCCGCAGTGGCCAGGATCCCCGGTGATGATGCGCGCCTCTCGCCCGAGGCTGCCCGGGCCCGGCTGGCTGCGTTGGGCTATCAGGACCCAGAGGCTGCGCTGAGGCATCTCGAGGCGCTGACGAGTGGAGTCTCGCGGACCGCCGCGATCCAGCGGACCCTGCTGCCGGTCCTGCTGGAGTGGTTCGCCGATGCCCCCGATCCGGACGCCGGGCTGGCGGGCTTCCGCAGGATCAGCGAGTCGCTGGGCCGCACGCACTGGTATCTGAAGACGCTGCGCGACGAAGGTGAGGTGGCCGAGCGGTTGGCGCACCTGCTGGCGACCTCGCGCTACGCAACCGATCTGCTCCAACGCGAACCGGAGGGGGTGCGGCTCCTCGGCGAGGACCTGCACCCGCTGGGCGCCGAGGCGATCACCACCGAGATGCGCGCCGCCGCCGGGCGTCAGCCCTCCGCCGAGGAGGCGGTCCGGATGATCCGGGGGATCCGTCGTCGGGAGCTGTTCCGGATCGCCGCGGCCGACCTGCTGGGCCAGGTCGAGGTCGAGGCCGTGGGCGCCGGCCTGTCCCGGGTGACCGACGCGACGCTGGAGACGACCCTCGAGGTGGCGACCCAGGCGACGGTCCGGCAGCGCAACCTGACCGACCCGCCGACCCGGATCGCGATCGTCGCGATGGGGAGGTACGGCGGCTTCGAGCTGTCCTACGGCAGTGACGCCGACGTGATGTTCGTCCACGACCCGGTCGCGGACGCGGATCCGCACGAGGCGACCGTGTTCGCGATGGCGGTGTGCAACGAGTTGCGGCGGCTGCTGGCGCTGCCCGGCACTGATCCGGCGCTGCTCGTGGATGCCGATCTCCGGCCCGAGGGCAAGCAGGGTCCGCTGGTCAGGACGCTGGACTCCTATGCGGCCTACTATGCGAAGTGGTCGAAGGTCTGGGAGTTCCAGGCGCTGCTCCGGGCCGACCCGGTGGTGGGCGACGCCGATCTCCGCCAGCGTTTCGCCGAGCTGATCGATCCACTCCGCTTCCCCGCGGACGGCCTGGCCGAGGCCGACGTCCGCGAGGTGCGCCGGATCAAGGCCCGAGTCGACCAGGAGCGGCTGCCTCGCGGGGCCGATCCGCACACCCACCTCAAGCTGGGTCGCGGCGGCCTGGCCGACGTGGAGTGGACGGTCCAGCTGCTCCAGATGCGCTACGCCGGCGCGCACCCGGCATTGCGTAGCACGCGGACCCTGGAGGCGCTCGAAGCAGCCCAGGCCGCCGGGCTGGTCGCGCCGATCGATGCCGAAACACTCGCGACCGCCTGGCGCACGGTCAGCCGCATGCGCAATGCGATCACGCTGGTGCGAGGCAAGGCGTCCGACCAGCTGCCCCGCGACGCTCGGGAGCGCGCCGCGACCGCGAGCGTGCTCGGCTACCGACCCGGTGAGTCGGATCGGATGGTCAACGACTACCTGCGGGTGACCCGCCGCGCCCACGACGTGGTGGAGCGGATCTTCTGGGCCTAGTGGCACGTCCGAGAGGTTCTGAAGCGCTTCGCGCACCCACAGCACGCACCTCGCGGCGTTGCCGACGCTTGCGAGACGACCCGGTATGGCTGCGCGCCGGCGCCTTGCGATGCACGCACCGTGAGCACGTCAACCGTTCCACAACCTCTCGGACGCGCCACTAGCGTCACTGTGACAACCGTGACTCGGGGGATCGGCGTGACGGAAGGGATCAGCCGGTTGTCAGCAGTTGAGGGGACATTTCTTCCCGGCCGGCAAATTTCTCTGTCTGAATGCGCGATTCCAGCGCGGCGGCGGCTATCCTCCACCTGCGATCACTCATGGGGGGTATCCCGAATGTCACGTAAGTCCGTGCGGCCGCTGGTGGCCGTTGCCGTTGCCCTGGCGGCACTGCTGGCGTCAGCACCTGGGGCGGAAGCCAAGAAGTCCGACGAGCTCTGGCTGCGCTTCGAGAACGCCAAGCCGGGCAAGCCGATCAAGCACCCGGTCAACTCCGGCAAGTCTCACCGTGTGGTGATCACGGTGAAGAAGGCCAAGCACGGCAAGGTCATCGCCCGCAAGGCGAAGCCCACCAAGTCGCGCGTTGCCGACTTCCCGAACTACGCCGCCGGCGGCAGCGCTCCGCACGCGGTCATCGCCGTCCTTCCCGGCGGCAAGAAGGACCCGTTGAACCCGCGCAAGCGTCCGTTCGCCTTTGGCGCCGACTTCCGGATCGACGACGCCGCGATCGCTCCTCGCGACGACGGCAACAACCTGATCCAACGTGGCTTCTACGGCGAGGTGCCGCAGTACAAGATCCAGGTGGACAAGGGCTACATCGAGTGCCGGGTCAAGGGCAGCCAGGGTGATGTGTTCCTCCGCTCCGCCGACCCGGTGAGCTCCAGGTACTGGTACCGCGTCTCTTGCGCGGTGTCCCGGGCCGCCGCGGGCAAGGACGTGACCCTGACGGTCAACCGGCTGACCAAGCGTGGTCGGGTGGTTCCGGTCGAGACCGTCACCGAGAACGCCGTTCTGGGTCGCGTGAAGATCGCCAAGAAGCGGCCGCTGACCATCGGCGGGCGGCTGAGGGACAACCTCTCGATGCCTAGCCGGGTCGAGCAGTTCAACGGCCGTGTCGACAACGCGTTCTTCCGAATCAACTAGAGCCCGGATCCAGGCTAAGACCGTGAAGGAGACCGGGCTCCGGATCGCAGCTGGTGTGGCTGCGGTGGCGACGGTGGTCGTCACCGCGGGTCCCGTGGTGGCCAAGCCATCCACGGACCAGGCGTTGTTGCTGTTCGACGACGTGCCGAAGGGCGCTCCGATCACGTCGCCCTTCAACGCCGGCACCGCGCGAGTCACCTCCACCACGGTGACGCTCGGGGGCGGGCAGGTGATCGCTCGTCGAGCGAGGGCACTCCACTCGCGGGTCGCCGAGTTCCCGGCGTACGACGGACTCGAGGACGGCGCCAGGGCGGTGATCTCCGTGCGTGCCAAGGGGAAGGTCGACGGCCTCGAACCCGGCCGGCGTCCGTTCGTCCTCGGCGCGGACGTCCAGCTCGACGAGGTCAACGTAGGCACCGCGGAGGACAACGGCAACAACGTCTTGCAGCGCGGCCGTTTCAACAACGCGACCCAGTTCAAGCTGCAGGTCGATCATGGGCGGTTCGGGTGCCGGGTCAAGGGCTCGGACGGTGTGCTGGTGGCAGAGTCCAAGGTCACCTTGAAGCCCACGAAGTGGTATCGGGCCCGTTGCACCCGCGAGTTCGTCGAAGGTGGCGAGAGGCTGGTGCTCAAGGTGCGGCAGCGCAAGCATGCCGACCACTGGGGCCCGGTGCACCGGGCCACCTCCGATGTCGGGGCAGCCGGCGAGCTGTCGTTCCGCCGCAAGATCACCGTGTCGGTGGGCGGCAAGCTCGGACCGCGTGGCAGCATCGCTGCGGACACCGACCAGTTCAACGGCCGCCTGGACAACGTGTTCTTACACATCCGCTGACCTGCCAGCCCTAGCCCAGCCGGATCTCGCCGCCTCCGAGTGCGCGGGCGGTCACGCCGCCGAACGGGAAGTCTCCCTGGTGGATCACTTCGCGGGTGACGACGAGGGCGCCGTCCGTCTCCTCGACCCGGTAGCGCTCGTGATGAGGGTCGTCCCAGCCGTCGCCCGCGTCGGTCAGCAGGTAGCCGCCAGGGGGTGTCGCGTCGTCGGGCGGCGCGACCAGGAGGACGAGGTCACCGTCCTCCTCGGTCGGGATGATCGCGCCGGCGCGGACGAACCACGGCGTGTCACCGGGCCCGACGGCTAGGTCGACCCGTCCGGAGAACCGCTCGCCGGTCTCTCCGTGGCTCCACGTCCCGGTCGGCAGGTCAACGACGATCGAGGTGGCTCCCTCCTGGAGCACCGGTGCCACCAAGACGTCCTCGCCGAGCAGGAAGGCGTTGCTCTCGGCCCGGCGGGCCGGGTCGCACCATGCGAGCGGCCGGACGTACGGCGCGCCGGTGCGGCCGTTCTCCAAGGCCAGCGTGTACCAGAACGGGAGCAGCCGATACCGCCGGTCCAGCGCTCCGCGCAGATGGGGCAGCACCTCCTCGCCCCACTCCCATGGCTCGCGCCGCGGCAGATGCCAGGCGCAGTGGGTCCGGAAGAACGGCAAGAAGGACGCCAGCTGGAACCAGCGAGTGAACAGCTCCGGGGAAGGCTCCCCGGTGAAACCACCGATGTCGGGGCCGTAGTAGCCGACTCCGGACATGCCGAACCCCAGGCACTGGTCCAGGGAGCCACGCAGCGAGCTCCACGCAGTCTCGACGTCGCCGCTCCAATGGCCGCCGTAGCGCTGGGAGCCCGCCCATCCGCTGCGGGAGAACAGGAACGGCCGGCGGTCGGGCTGCAGGCTCCGCAGTCCGTCGTACGACGCCCGGCACATCTGCAGGCCATAGACGTTGTGGAGCTCGCGATGGTCCACGGTCCCGTGTTCGGTGCGATGCCGGACCGCCAGCGGAAAGGTCGGATCGCCCCAAGCGGCGAAGCAGGAGGGCTCGTTCATGTCGTGCCAGAAGCCGGCGACGCCCAGGTCGGTGTAGAACACGAACTGGTCACCCCACCATCGCCGAGCCTCGGGGTTGGTGAAGTCGGGGAAGACGGTCCGGCCCGGCCAGACGACGCCTTCCAGGACCGGCCCGTCGTCGCCCGTGCGGTCGGGGAGACGGCAGAGATGGTCCCGGGCCGCCGCCTCGCGATAGGTGGGATAGCTGTCGTCTCGGGCGAGGCCGGCGTCGACGATCACCACGAGTCGGACGTCGTCGCCGGCGAGGTCGTCGACGAGTCGACCGGGATCGGCCCAGTCCTGCTCGCCGAAGCTGAAGTTGCGGAACCGCTCCATGTGGTCGATGTCGACGTGCACGGCCGACAGCGGCAGACCACGATCGCGGAAGCCTTGCGCCACCTCACGGACTGCTTGCGCGGAGTTGTAGCCCCAGCGCGCCTGGTGATAGCCCAGCGCCCACCGCGGCGGGGGAGTCGGCCGACCGGTGAGCGCGGTGTAGGCGTCCAAGGTCTCGGGGAGGCTGCCAACGGAGACGTGGATCCGCAACGGCCCGGACTCGAAGGAGGCCACGACCTCGTCGCGGGTGAGGTCGACCGTGCCGGGGCACGGGTTGTCGACCAGGCAGTGTGCCGCCCCGTGGTCGTCGAGCACGGCGTAGACCGGTGTCGTGACGTAGAGCGGGTCGTCCTCGGGCAGCCAGGCGCCGCCAGGATCGGTGTTCCAGCAGCGATAGCGGTGACCTCGAAGGTCCCATCGTGCCCGTCCACCGAGCCCGTGCACGGTGTTGCCTTCGGTGAGCTGCGTGCGCAGCGTCCAGCCGGCGCCGTCCCAGGCGGGCGCCTCGTCACTGCGGCGCACCCTGCCGTGGTCGTCGAGGAAGGTGACCGCCCCGGCTGTGGTGATCTCCAGGGTGATTCGTGGCCCGACGACACGCCAGCCGTCGTCGGCCTCGCTGAGGCTGACCGTCGAGGGCTCGCTGAGGCTGCCCGCGTCGAGAACGGCGTACGACGGCTCGTCCAGGGCGCCCTCCCACCCCAGAGACACCTGCCCGGTCCGAGGGAAGCGGACCTCCAGACGAGCGTCCTCGAAGTCGACGACGGCGCCGGTTGCCGTGGCGCGGGCATCACGGAGGCGTCCAGGGGTCCTCCTCGGGGTGCGGGGGACCGGCGCCAGTCGCCGATCGACACGGTCCCGGCGCCGGGCGAACCGCACCGCTCGCAGCGAGTTCGCCGGGCCGATCAGCTTGGCCGAGTGCAGCAGCCCGCGGATGCCTTCCACTCCCGCAGGCTATCTGGGGTCTTCGGTGGACCTCTGCCGCGGTCTTCGTGCGTCTGCCGCGGTCTTGTCGTGGCAAAATGCCCTGTATACCGGGTTCTCAGCCACCACAGCACCGCGGCAGATGGGGCGGATGCAGCGCGCCGATGCGGGGATCGCCACCCTGGCCAGCTAGGATGGAAGCCTCAACTCGTTGAGCTCTCGCCGCGAGTTGTCCGCACGTCGAAGCACGTGACACTGCTGCTCCGTGCGTGGCCCCCGAGACCATCGGATCCCGGCTGCCGGCGAGACACCCCTAGCCAGATTGCGACTTCTCGATGTCATCCTTCCCAGCCCTGGGCGTGCCTGCGCGCCTGGCCGACGTTCTTGCCGAGCTCGGCATCTCGACCCCTACCCCCATCCAGGCAGCGACGCTGCCCGACTCCCTTGCCGGCCGCGATGTCCTCGGACGTGGCCGGACCGGCTCCGGCAAGACCTACGCCTTCCTCCTTCCTCTCGTCGCTCGACTCAGCTCTGGTGGGCAGACGCGTGCCAAGGCACCTCGTGCGCTGATCCTGGCGCCGACCCGTGAGCTGGTCGGCCAGATCGACGAGGCCCTCGCGCCGTTGGCCAAGGCCGCCGGTCTCACCTCACGCACCATCTTCGGCGGGGTTGGCCAGAACCCACAGGTCAACGCGCTGCGTCGCGGCGTCGACATCGTGGTCGCCTGCCCCGGTCGGCTGGAGGACCTGATCTCCCAGGGACACTGCAGCCTGTCCCAGGTGGAGATCACCGTCCTCGACGAGGCCGACCACATGGCCGATCTCGGCTTCCTGCCCGCGGTGCGTCGCCTGCTCACCAAGACGCCCCGCGGCAGCCAACGGCTGCTGTTCTCGGCGACCCTGGACCGCGGCGTGAACACCCTGGTCAAGCAGTTCCTGGTCGATCCGGTCACCCACGGGGCCGACTCGGTGCAGGCGCCGGTGGCCACCATGTCCCACCACGTCTTGCACATCGAGCGCGAGCACCGGCTCCCGGTCCTCGTCGACCTCACCAGTGCGCCGGGTCGGACGGTGGTCTTCACCCGCACCAAGCACGGCGCGAAGGCACTGGCCCGACAGCTCAACCGCAGCGGAGTCCGCGCCGTCGAGCTGCACGGCAACCTCGGCCAGAACGCCCGCACCCGCAACCTCGACGCCTTCCACCAGGGTCGGGCCTCCACCCTGGTGGCCACCGACATCGCCGCGCGCGGCATCCACGTCGACGACGTCGCGCTCGTCGTCCACGCCGATCCCCCCACCGAGCACAAGGCCTACCTGCACCGATCAGGCCGGACGGCACGAGCCGGCAAGGGCGGCACCGTCATCACCTTGATGACGAGCGAGCAGGTCAACGACGTGCGAGCCCTCACCCGGGCCGCTGGCATCCGGCCGCACACCACCCGGCTCGGCGACGCGCGACACCCGGTGCTCGCCGAGCTGGCCCCCGGTGAGCGGCTGCTCGTGGACCCGACCGAGGCCGCCGCGAGCCCTGCTCAGCCGAGCCGCAGCACCGGATCCGAGAACAGATCCGGGAACAAGGGGCGGCGTCGCCGTCGGCCCGGTCAGCGTGGGGCCAGTGGCCAGCGCGGAGCGAGCGGCCAACGCGGGACGGGCGGTCAGCAGCAGAAGACCTCGGCCAAGCAGGGCGTCGGGCAACGGTCGCCGGGCCAGAAAGGCTCGCGGCGCCGCTCCAGCCGGCCATCGACCGGAGGGTCCTCACACAGCGCAGCGGCGTTCAGCGCGGGACGTCGCTGACGCCGACCAGGCCAGCCAACCTGCCGGCTGCGGCGACAGCGGCATCACTCTCGCGGATCGCCGCACCCAGGCGGGCCGCGGCGGGCCGGTGCGGACCGTCGACCAAGAAGCGGTGCAGGACCGGGGCGATCTCCTCTGGCGGGGCCTTCTTGGCAAGCACACTGCCCGCACCGGTGCTGACCAGGCTGCGCCCGATCGCGGGCTGGTCGGTGTTGCGATCCATCGGCATCACCACGGCCGGCAAGCCGTGCGCGAGAGCCGTCATCGTGGTCCCGTGGCCGCCGTGCCCGACCACAAGAGATGCCTGCGGCATCAGCTCCGCATGGGGGACGAACCGGTGCGCCTCGACGCGAGCGGGGAGCCGGAGCGAGCCAGGGTCGATGACCGGTCCGGTCGTGACGACGACCCGAGCGGGCAGGTCGCCGGTCGCGTCGACGACCCGCTGGAGGCAGTCCTCCATCCCCCGGAAGCCGAACGTGCTGAGACTGACCAGCACCATCGGGTCACCCCAGGACTCCGCTGGCGTCGCTGCCGGGACGATCGGCCCGACCTGGGCGAGGCGTGGGTCGGCGGGGACGGGGTCGAGCTCGGGCAGGGTTGCCACGATCCTCAGCGCGGCGCCCTCGATCGCCGGGCGAGGCGGTAGGCGCCTGAGCCTGAAGTAGCCGCCCATCGGTCCACCGAGGACGACGCGTCGCACGTACTCGTCGTACATGTGCTCCAGGACGGCGTACCTCACGCCCGACCGCCGCGCCGCGTCCATCGCCCCGATCATCAGGCAGTCGATGACGACCAAGTCCGCTGGCTGCTGCTCGAGGGCGTCGAGCAGATCGTGCCCCATCCCCTTGTCGCCGAAGGTGGCCATCATCTCGAGCGGGGAGTGGGGGACGCGGCCGTCGAACTGCCGAGCGTGCTGGGGACGGACGAAGGAGAGCCCCGCCTCGGTGAGCGCCTTCTCCTGGCTCGCATGACCGAGGAAACGAACCTGATGACCATGAGCCTGGAGCTCGTGGGCCACGGCGATGGCCGGCGGGACGTTGCCGCCTCCGTCCCAGGTGACGAACAGGAAGTCAGCCATCTTCTTCTCCGATCTGTGTGGTGGGCACGGCCGTGAGTACGGCGTGCACGAGGGCGGCCATGCGCTGATGGACCCGGCGTCTGCTCAGCCCGCGATCGCGTCGGAGGAGCTTCCAGGTGTAGAGATCCGTCGCGACCACGAGCAGGTCGATGAGCTCTTCGGTGTCGTCGCAGCTGGCTAGCTGGGGCGCGAACGACTCGGTGACCCAGGTGCGGTGGAGCCGCTTGGCGGCGTCGGTGATGCGTCGTACGACTGGATCGGTCTGTTCTTGGGCGAGCAGGAGCAGCGTCGCGTCACCGCGCGCCTCGTAGTGGGTGATGACCGTAGCGATGGCGGCATCCACGTCGCCCGGCACGGTCCGCCGCTCCTCGCCAACCATGGCGAGGGCGTGCTCGGTGGCGGCCTCGATCAGCCCCGCTCGGGTGCCGAACTGGCGGAGCACCGTCTGGACGCTCACTTCTGCTGCCTCGGCGGTAGCGCTGAGGCTGATGTCGGCGATCAGCCGGTCGTCCGCCAGGCGCACTGTGGCGTCGAGGATGCGGCGCCTGGTCTCCTCCACCGACTTGGCTCGCGCCCGCATCGCGTAGGGGCGCTTGGTCGACATGGCGTTAGTCAACGCCCTCCGGTGATTTCGTGTCAATGAGGATTAACGTGAAAATGAATGGAGGGAGCGGAGATCGGCGGCGGACTGGAGACCACGTGGTCGTCTACCATCGATCGGGTGACTATCGCGTTCCTGCTGACGTCTCTGGTCATCGTCGCAACCCCGGGGACCGGTGCGCTCTACACGATCGCTGCTGGGTTGACCCGAGGGACACGGGCGAGCCTGCTCGCTGCCTTCGCCTGCACGCTGGGAACGCTGCCGCACATGGTGGCGGCGATCACCGGTCTTGCTGCGCTGCTGCATGCCAGTGGAGTCGCGTTCGCGGTGGTGAAGTACGCCGGCGTCGGCTATCTCCTCTACATGGCCTGGGCGACCTGGCGCGACAGGGGAGTGCTGTCCGTGGAGGACCAGGGAGGCGGCGGATCGGTTTGGGGAGTGCTCAGCACCGGAGTCACGGTGAACTTGCTGAACCCCAAGCTCACCATCTTCTTCTTCGCGTTTCTTCCGCAGTTCGTGCCAAGCGGCCATGACGCGGTGCCGGCGATGCTCGGCCTGAGCGCGGTGTTCATGGTGATGACCTTCGTGGTCTTCGCCGGCTACGGCATCTGCGCCGCGCTCGTCCGCGACCACGTGCTTCGGCGGCCCCGGGTGGTCGACGCCGTCCGCAGGGTCTTCGCCGCGAGCTTCGCCGTCCTCGCGGGTCGGCTGGCGCTCGAGTCACGCT
>JBDHZT010000101.1:0-13696 GCA_039811985.1 Nocardioidaceae bacterium
TGGTCTCGCTGGCCTGCCGCGCCGCCAGGGCGTCCTCGACGTTGGCGAGCAGGTGGTTGAGGGCCAGCCCGACTCGCCCCACCTCCGACTCCGGGTCGGCGTCGGCGGGCGACACCCGGACCGCGAGCGCGACCTCGCCTCGGTCCAGGGGCAGCCGGGAGACCTGCTGGGCGGTCGCGGCTACCCGGTTGAGGGGACGCAGGCTGCGGCCGACGATGCTGCGCCCGATCACCGCGGCCGCGCCGATCGCGATGACCGACAACACGATCTCCACCAGGATGAGGCTGGCCAGGGCGGCATCGACATCGGCCATCGGCAGGCCGACGCCCAGCAGCACGCCATCGGGTCGCAGCCAGCTAACGTAGCGGTAGCGGCCGATGCCGACCACGTCAACCGTCGTCGGCTGCGCGGCGTGCACGGCGGCCAGCTCGTCGGCGGTCAGGTCGGCGACCCAGACCGGCTGGGCCAGCCGGTCGCGCTCCTGCAGCATGGACCCGCGCGGCTGGTCACCCGGGATGAGGACCAGCAGAACAGTCCCGACCGCCTGCCCGGGCAGCTCGATGCCCGGCGGCGGCTCTCCGGGCCCCCCGTACGACCAGTGCGCGTCGCCGCGCATGACGCGGGCCTGGGCGGCCAGCAGCTGGGCGTCCAGCCGGTCCATCAGCACCGCCCGGGTCGCCACCGCGGTGAACAGCGACAGCAGTACGGCGATCATGGCCACCAGCGCGACCACCCGCACGACGAGCTGGTGGGCCAGGGTGCCTCGGCCCCGCCGGGCCGAAGCCGGTCCGTTGGTGCCCGGTGGGGAGTCGGCGGGGCGGCTGGACGGGCCGGATCCCGATGAGCCGGATCCAGACGAGCCGGATGCCGACGGCGGATTCCCGGGTGCGACCCCGGCGGCCGCCTCGGCGGGCATCAGGCCGCCGGACGCAGTACGTACCCGGCCCCCCGCATGGTGTGGATCATGGGCTTCCGCTTGGCGTCGATCTTCTTGCGCAGGTAGGAGATGTAGAGCTCGACCACGTTGGCCTGGCCGCCGAAGTCGTAGTTCCACACCCGATCCAGGATCTGCGCCTTGCTCAGCACCCGGCGCGGGTTGCGCATCAGGTAGCGCAGCAACTCGAACTCCGTGGCTGTGAGGGCGATGTCCTCACCGCCACGAAACACCTCGTGACTGTCCTCGTCGAGCACCAGGTCACCGACGGTCAACACGTTCTGCTGGGCGGCGCTCCTCGCTCCGGCCCGTCGCATCAGTCCACGCAGCCGGGCCACGACCTCTTCCAGCGAGAACGGCTTGGTGACGTAGTCGTCCCCGCCGGCGGTCAGGCCCGCCACGCGATCCTCGACGGAGTCGCGGGCGGTGAGGAACAGGACGGGTACGGCGGGATCGGTGCGGTGGATCCGGCGCAGCACCTCCAGCCCGTCGAAGTCCGGCAGCATCACGTCGAGCACCACCGCATCCGGCTGGAACTCCTTCGCGGCCGCCACGGCCTTGCTGCCGGTGTGCGCCTGCCGCACCTCCCAGCCTTCGTAGCGCAGGGCCATGGCAATCAGCTCGGCGATGTTCACCTCGTCGTCGACGACGAGCACCCGCAGGGGCGAGCCGTCCGGGCGCAGCAGGTCCATATGACCACCCTGACCCCATCGGCTGTGAGATTGCTGTGAACGGCCTGTCCGGAGGATAGCGACGCCGCGAGGTGCCAGACCCGACGCCTCCCGCCACTGGTCTGGACCCATCATCGGTTCACAGGTCCAGCACAGCAGGCAGTCGCACACTGCTGGTATGAGTGACCAGTCATCGACGCCAGCGCCGCAGGACCCGCCGGACGAGGCCGCTGGCCAACAGGAGGCCCATCAGGCCGACACCCAGGCGGCTGCGTCCGCCGCCGTACTGCCGCCCGCGCCTGTGCTTGCACCGAAGCAGCGCTGGCAGGACCGGGTGCTGCGTCTGCCCGTGGTGATCGGCATCGGGGCCGTCGCACTGCTGATCGGCGCGCTGGGCGGTGCCACCGCCAACGCGCTGACTCATCACCAGCGCGACCTTCGCGGGGAGTTCGGACACCACGGGCCGATGATGAACGGCCACCGAGGTGGGGGCTTCGGGCCCGGCTGGGGGAACGGCGGGCCAAGTTGGGGCGGTCGTGGTCCCGGCAATGGTTGGCAGGGTGGTGACGGCTGGCAGGGCGGCCGCGGCGGCCAGCGTCCCAGTTTCCCGAACGGCGCGTCCGGCGGCTCCGACAGCAACGAAGGTGACGCCAACCGCCCCGACACCAACCGGTCCGGAGGGTCGACATCGTCGGGGCCGTCGCGCAACGGTTAGGTAACGGCTTGACCTCCACCAGGATCACGGCCCGTCACCGCAACTAGAGTGCTCGCGAGACGGGTCCGGGGGTAGTTCATGTGGGTGTTCCGGCGCGTCGGTCAGGGGTTGGCCGGCGCGATGGTGTTGTCCGCGCTGATGGCACTGCCAACGGCCCCGACCTACGCCGATAGAGATGGCCGCACTGATCGTGTGGACGTCACTCGAGTGGTCGATGCGCCGCTGGATGACGACGTGACCGCGCCGACCGTATCCGCCGATGTCTCCAACACCATCGTGTTTCCCGCGCGCGACGGCTACCGCGATCACATCAAGATCACCGCGAGCGCCGACGAGCCGGCGAGGTTTGAGCTGTGGACCTGGCCGGTCGACCCGGACACACCGGCCAGGAGGGTCGCACACACGGATGCGATGGCCGCGGGCAGGACCGTTCGGTGGACGACACGCTTCCGTTGGTACACCGACGATGAGGACCGCGTCCTCGCCGGCGACCGCGTCTTCGAGGTCCGGGCGATCGACGAGGCTGGGAACGTCGGATCCGCTCAGCAGGTGGTCGAGGTCGATGCCGCGAGGACTCTCAAGGTCACTGCGGCGTACAAGCTGTTGCCCGCCAAGTACATCTACGCCAAGTCCGTCGGCCGGTGCTCAAGCCTGAAGCGGCCATCCTCGCACCGCTGGCGCGGCTCGCTGGGGTACTACTCGCAGACGAAGTGTCGCGCGAGGGCCAAGGGAGCCAGCGACGTCGTCGTCTGGCACGCGGCCTGGCTCCCGATGCCGCTCCGCCGCAACGACTATCACAGGATCTGGATTGACGGGTGGGGTGGCGCCGCCCGGCATCAGCGCAGTGCCTATGCGGTCTTCGGCTTGTGGGACAAGAAGGACCACTTCCATCGGACCCATCAGTGGACCAAGAGGGTCGGCTGGCACACCGGTGCGGCGACGCGCGACAAGCGCTTCGTGCGCTATCAGGACGGCCGTCCCTACCTCATGTGGAGCGTGGGCCTGACCGATGGTTCACGCTTCGACGTCAAGAAGTTCGGACTCTGGGTCGAGTACACCGCTCTCATTGAGCCCGACGGGAAGGTGCTCTCGGGTGATCCGGTGGCGACTCCTCGGGCCAGCACACCATCGTCGGCGTACGGGCCGCGACGGCCTGCTCTCGGGGTGCTGCCCGTCGTTCCGGAGGCCTTCGCCAGGTAAAGCACTCGGGCCGAGGGGTTCCTCCCCGGCACAATGGGGCACGCTATGGCCGACCCGCAGATCTCCTTCCCCGCTGAGCTGCCGGTCAGCCAGCGACGCGAGGACATCGCCGCCGCGATCCGGGACCATCAGGTCGTCATCGTGGCGGGGGAGACCGGCTCGGGGAAGACGACCCAGCTGCCGAAGATCTGCCTAGAGCTGGGCCGCGGCAGGGATGGGTTGATCGGCCACACCCAACCCCGGCGGATCGCGGCGCGATCGGTGGCGGAGCGGATCTCTGAGGAGCTCGCGGCCGACGGGATCGGCTCGGGCCTCGGTGACGTCGTGGGCTATCAGGTCCGGTTCACCGATCGCACCTCCCGCAGCAGTCGGATCAAGCTGATGACCGACGGCATCTTGTTGGCGGAGCTGCAGCGGGACCGGCAGCTGCGCCGCTACGACACGATCATCATCGACGAGGCGCACGAGCGGAGCCTCAACATCGACTTCCTGCTCGGCTATCTCAAGCGGTTGCTGCCGCGCCGGCCGGATCTGAAGCTGATCATCACCTCGGCGACCATCGACCCCGAGCGCTTCGCCGCCCACTTCGCCGACCGTCGCGGTCGGCCGGCACCGATCATCGAGGTGTCCGGACGCACCTATCCGGTCGAGATCCGTTACCGCCCGCTCGTCGAGCTGCCGGAGGAGGACGAGGACGGCGAGCCGGTCGTCCGCGACCAGACCGAGGCCATCCTCGACGGCATCCGTGAGCTCACGGCCGAGGGGCCGGGCGACATCTTGGTCTTCCTGCCCGGCGAGCGGGAGATCCGCGACACCGCCGACGCCCTCGCCGACCTGGCTGCACCGCAGCGTGGTCGTCCGCTCGAGATCGTGCCGCTCTACTCCCGGCTCTCAGCCGCCGAGCAGCACCGCGTGTTCCAGCCCCACCAGGGCCGGCGCATCGTGTTGGCCACCAACGTCGCCGAGACCTCGCTGACCGTGCCAGGGATCAGGTACGTCGTCGACAGCGGCGTCGCCCGGATCAGTCGCTACTCCATGCGCACGAAGGTCCAGCGGCTGCCGATCGAGGCGATCAGCCAGGCCTCGGCCAACCAGCGGTCCGGGCGATGTGGCCGCGTGGAGGCCGGGATCGCGATCCGGCTCTACTCCGAGGAGGACTTCGAGGCTCGGCCGGAGTTCACCGACCCCGAGATCCTGCGCACCAACCTGGCCTCGGTCATCCTCCAGATGACCTCACTCGGGCTCGGAGACGTCGCCCGGTTCCCGTTCGTCGACCCACCCGACCGACGCAACGTGACTGCCGGCTTGCAGTTGTTGGAGGAGCTCGGTGCGCTGGCCCCGACGGGCTCGACCGGCGGGACGGGCCCGACGGACCGACCAGACTCGGGTCGGGGCCGAGGACCTCGGCTCACCCGGCTGGGCAAGCGACTGGCGCGGCTGCCGATCGACCCGAGACTCGGCCGGATGGTGCTGGAGGCGGAGCGGCTTGGCTGTCTGCGCGAGGTGATCGTGATCGCGGCAGCCCTGTCACTACAGGACCCGCGAGAGCGACCCGCCGACCAGCAGGCTCAGGCCGACCAGCAGCATGCTCGCTTCAAGGACGAGCCCTCGGACTTCCTCACCTGGCTGAACCTGTGGCGCTACCTGCGTCAACAGCAGCGGGCGTTGTCGTCCAGTGCGTTCCGGCGGATGTGCCGCCGCGAGTACCTCAACTACCTCCGGGTTCGGGAGTGGCAGGACTTCGAGAGCCAGTTGCGTGCGGTCTGCAAGGAGATGAAGGTGCACGTCGGCCGCCCTGCCGACCTACCCGACAGTGACGGGATCCACCAGTCGCTGCTCTCCGGACTGCTCTCCCACATCGGGATGCTCGAGGAGCGCGTCAAGGATCCGCAGGCGCGAGGCCCGCGCGGGCCGAGGGAGTATCTCGGCGCCCGCGGCACTCGATTCGCGATCTTCCCGGGCAGCGTCCTGCGTGGGAAGAATCCGCAGTTCCTGATGAGTGCAGAGCTGGTCGAGACCTCACGACTATGGGCCCGGCAGAACGCCGCCATCAAGCCTGAGTGGGCCGAGCGCCTCGGCGGCCATCTGGTCAAACGCAGCTACAGCGAACCGCACTGGTCCAGCAAGCGCGCCGCTGTGATGGCCCGAGAGCGTGTGCTGCTGTACGGCGTACCTCTCGCCGCCGACCGGCTGGTGAACTACGGCACGATCGACCCGGCCCTGAGCAGGGAGCTCTTCATCAGGCACGCACTCGTGTACGGCGAGTGGACCACCCGGCACCGCTTCTACGCCCAGAACCGTCGCCTCCTCGAGGAGGCCGAGGAGTTGGAGCACCGCGCCCGCCGCCGGGATCTGGTCGTCGACGAGCACACTCTCTTCGACTTCTACGACGCTCGAGTCGGTGCCGAGGTGGTCAGCGGCGCGCACTTCGACCAGTGGTGGAAGAAGGAGCGGCAGCGACGGCCCGAGCTGCTCACCTTCGACCCGTCGATGCTGACCCACGACACCGCCGAGCAGGTCCGCGAGGCGGACTTCCCCACCGCATGGGAGGACGAGGGTCTCACCTTCCCGATCAGCTATCACTTCGAGCCGGGTGCGGCCGATGACGGGCTCACCATCGACGTCCCGGTGGCCACCCTCAACCGGGTCGATGCAGATGACTTCTCCTGGAACGTGCCCGGCCTGCGCGAGGAGCTGGTGACCAGCCTGATCCGCAGCCTTCCGAAGAACCTCCGGGTCAGCTTCGTCCCCGCACCGAACACGGCGCGCGAGTTCCTGACCGCGGTCCCGCCGGGCGACGAGCCGTTGCTCACCGCGCTGGAGCGCTACCTCCGCTCGACCACTGGGGTCGTCGTGCCTCGCGAGGCTTGGGACTGGGACAAGGTGCCGGCCCACCTTCGGCCCACGTTCCGGGTGGTGGAGGAGTCCGGCCACGTGGCCGGGTCTGGCAAGGACCTGACCGCCCTCAAGGAGCCGCTGCAGCCGAGCTTCGCCGACGCGATGGCGGAGGTCGCCGACGAGGTCGGCCGGGCCAGCAGCGGCCAGCGATCGTGGACCTTCGGTGAGCTCGAGGCCACCCTGGTCCACAAGCGTGCCGGGCACGAGGTCGTCGTCCATCCAGCACTGGTCGACGAGGGGGACAGCGTCGGACTCGGTGTCTTCGGCTCGGAGGACGAGGCCCGGGCACGCCACCGGCTCGGGGTGCGCCGCCTGCTGCTGATCCGGCTGGCCGACACCGCCGGCGCTCTGCCGTCCCCTGACCTCGACAACACCCAGAAACTGGCCCTGGCGGGGTCGCCGTACTCCTCCGTGGCGGGGCTTCTCTCCGACCTCGAGGCCGGCCTGGTCCTCGACCTGGTCGACGCCGCGCCCGAGGTGCGCTCTGCAGCCGCCTTCGAACGACTGGTCGCCGCCGCGCGCCAAGACAGGGCGGCCCGGCTCGCGGATGTGCTGCCGACGCTGATCACGGTGCTCGACGAGTGGCGCACGGCCGACCGAGAGCTCTCCGGTCGAGCCGAGATCACCCTGCTGCCCGCGCTGACGGACATGCGCGACCAGCTTGCTCGGCTGGTGTACGACGGCTTCATCGGCGAGGTCGGTGTGGCCCGCCTGAGGGAGTACCGCCGCTATCTCCAAGCCATCTCGCTGCGTCGGCAGCGACTCCCCGAGCAGCTCGCCCGCGATCGCCAGCTGATGGACCAGGTGGCCGAGCTTCAGGGGTCCTATCAACACCGCCTTGCTGCACTGGCGCCCGGTGCCCCCGCCCCGGAGGGGCTGCGCGCGGCGCGCTGGTTGCTCGAGGAGTATCGCGTCTCGCTATGGGCCCAACAGCTCGGCACCGCGGTGCCGGTGAGCGACCAGCGGATCCGGCGCGTGCTCGCCCGCTGACCTCGCGCAACGTCATACCGAATGTCGCTTGGTACGACGTCTCGCGATGGCTCGTAGGCTGGCGTGGTGGGCGACTCTTCCGCGGACCAGCCGCGGCCGCATCACCGGCCGGCGACCCCGGGTGACGGGTTCTTCGAGGCCCGCACGGGCGGAGCCGATCCGTGGCGGCTGTCGGAGGCCGCCGAGCGCGCGGCCACGTTGCTGGTCAGGGGCGCCCACGACGCCGACGACGCCGAGATCGCTGAGCGGGTGGTGCATCTCGCCGACGCCGAAGGGCTCGAGACGCTGGCCGAGCTCTGGGCCGGTGCTCCGGCGGACTCGTTGGCCGGCTGCCTGTGGCGGCTCTATGTGCTGCGGGCCTGGGTGTACGCCGACCCGGCGGGGGCAGCGCGTCAGTTCGAAGCCGGCCGGATCCAGGCCCCGGTGGCGCGGGTCGTCGCCGGCGTGGCCGAGCCGCCCGGCCCCGAGGAGTTGCAGGCGATGGTCGACCAGGTGCTGCGTGGCATCGCCGAGGGCGATTTCGCCGACGTACTCTTCCGCGCCGCCGCCTTCGCTCGCGTGGTGGCCACCGGTCGGGCCAGCCTCCCCGACGATGCCGACGGGGTGGGTCACGACGCCGGCCGGATGCTGATCCTCGCCGAGCAGCTGGAGCGGGCCGGCCACCAGGAGCTCAGTCACGGTCTGGCCTGACCAGCGGTCGGAGGTTGTGGGGAGTCGCAGACGATCGGCTTGCCCGGGTCCTACAATCACCCGTGTGAGTGCGCCGGGCCGCGGCAGCCCCGGGTCCCAACATTTGCCGCTGCGAGCGGCCACGCGCCGTGAGGCGCTCCCGGTCCGGCGCACCCACACCTGTCAGCTCGCCGCGGTGGTCCCGCTCGCGGCAGACCCTCCGATTGCCAGGAGCCTCCCGCGATGAGCCTGCTCCGCACCTTGCGCGCCCGGCTTGCCGCACTCGGCGGCACGCCCACGGTCGGCCCGACTGCACCGCCCAACCCGACCGTCGACTGGGGTGAGCGGGTCGGACCGGAGGGTGACACGCCCGTGGTGGAGTACGACCCGCATCCCGACGGCCGTCCGGATCCGGGCGAGGTGGTCTGGGCCTGGGTGGCCTACGAGGACGACCCCAGCCAGGGCAAGGATCGACCGGTCCTCCTGCTCGCCGAGCAGGGCGGGGACTGGTGCGCGCTGATGCTGACCAGCAAGGACCACGACCGCGACGCTGCCGACGAGGCGCGCTGGGGCCGCTACTGGATGGACGTGGGGTCGGGCGCCTGGGATAGTCAAGGACGCCCCAGCGAGGTCCGTCTGGACCGTCTGCTTCGGCTTTCGGAGAGTGCGATCCGGCGTGAGGGCGCCGCTCTCGACCGTGCCATCTTCGACCAGGTGTTGGCCGAGGCGCGCACGTTCCACGAGCTGGCCTGACAGAACCGCTGGCTCACCCCCTGGCGGGCCGCACTGGTAGGCCCTATTGGTGGGCTCTGCAGGTCAACTTGATCGGGGTGACGCGCCGTCGGCCAGCGGCGTTCGGGCCCTCCGTCTGCCCGAGCCGGGCGTGGGATGGGCCAGTCGGTAGGGTGAGCGTGGTGCCCTGCGTGGAGGGTGCACACGGAGGGACACGTGAACTGGGGTCGATCGGGGTGGCCGAGCCGCGCGCTCGGCGGCTTCGCCGCGCTGACCTTCCTCACCGCGGCGCTGACCAGCTGTAGTGGGGACACCGAGCCGCAGCCGTCGCCGAGCTCCCCGACGACCAGCCAGGCACCCCGGAAGGTGACCCTTACCGTCGGTGTCTTCGGGGCACCGCCGGAGCGAGACGCGTTCACCAAGCAGGCCGCCGCCTTCCAAGAGCCGGGCACCGACGTCACCGTCGAGACCCGGACATACTCCGGTCGGGATCAGGCCGTCCGCGCCTATCGCACCGGTGACCTGCCCGACGTCTTCATGCTGTCCCAACGCGACCTGGCGGCGTTCACCGACGAGAAGCTGACTCACCCGGTCGACGAGCTGCTCGACGAGCGCGGCGTCTCCTTCGGCGATGACTACTCCCGCGACTCGTTGGCGGCGTTCTCCACCGACAACTCGCTGGCGTGCATGCCCTACTCGGTCTCGCCGATGGTGATGTACATCAACACCGACCTGGTCAACTTCAACAAGATGCGCCGACGGGGCCTCGATGCGCCGGAGATCGACGAGGAGAGCGGACGGCCGGAGCAGTGGACGTTCGACCAGTTCACGGCGGCGGCGCAGTTCGCGACCCGACCCGGGAAACACTCGCGTGGGGTCTACATCGATCCCTCGCTGCTCGGCCTTGCGCCGTTTATCTACTCCGGCGGCGGCAAGGTCTTCGACGACGACCGCAACCCGACCTCGCTGGCCTTCTCCGACGGCGACACCCAGGCAGCGCTCGAGACGACGCTGACCCTGCTTCGCAACGCCCAGGTGACCCCGACCCCGGACCAGCTGAACCAACACACGCCGCTGAAGCTCTTCGAGAAGGGCCGGCTGGGCATGATCGCGGGCTTCCGTGGGCTGACTCCGCGGCTGCGCTTGAACAACAGGCTGAACTTCGACGTGATGCCGATGCCCAAGATCGGTCGCTCGGCGACCGTTGGCGACGTGACCGGGTTGTGCATCTCAGCGAACACCGAGCATCTCGACGAGGCCGCTGATCTGATGGTCCATCTGCTCTCGGACGAGGCCATGTCGGCCGTCGCCCGGGCGGGCTACCTGGTCCCGTCCAAGGTTTCGGTCGCCACCTCCGACGCCTTCTTGCAGCCCGGTCGGCAGCCGGCCAACGCCGCGGTCTTCAACCAGAGCGTCCGCGCCATCCAGGTGCCTCCCCTCTTGGACTCCTGGTCGCGACTGCAGACCGCCGTGGCGCCGCTGCTCCAACAACTCGTCACCGCTCCGTTCGGCGATGACACCCTGCAGGATCTGACCGAGCGGATCGACGAGGCATCGCGCACCGTGCTCAGCCCCGAGACCGAGTCGGACTCCGCCTCACCCTCGGAGTCCCCGTCCGGCTAGGGGGTTCAGCCAATGGGGGCTGTCGAGTTGGGCGTCGTTCCAGTGCGTGCATGAGTGCCGCCGACGAGTGCCGCGGTGTTCTTTCGTCTGCCGCGGTCTTGTAGTGGCAAAGTGCCCCGTATTCCGGGTCCTCAGCCACCATAGGACCGCGGGAGATGGGTCGAGATGCGGTTTTGGAGCAATCGATGCAGCACCCAGGCGAGCTGGAGGTCAGTCGGCGGCGAGGATCGCGTCGACCAGGATCGGGGTGGTCAGCTCGATCTGCCAGGGGCGGGCGCCGTACGACGTCAACTGCCGGGCCACCTCCTCCGCAAGCTCGGCTCGGTCGCGGGTGGGTGGGGGCGTCCACAGCAGGCGACGCAGGTGATCGGGCGACAGCAGATTCTCCGCGGGCACCGACAGTTGCTCGCAGAGCTCAGCCAGCTTCGCGCGGGCTTGGGAGAGTCGGGCTGCGGCCACCGGGTCCTTGTCGGCCCAGGCGCGGGCCTGAGGCGGCCCCTCGGCGCGGGGCGCGCGGCCGGGCAGCTCGTCCTCGGGGAGCGTCCGAGCCTCGTCCACGGCGGCCTGCCAAGCGCGGGCATAGCGGCGCGCCCCACGGCCGTGGAAGCCGGAGGTGCTGAGCAGCTGCCGGGTGCTGGTGGGCATCGCCTGGGCGGCCGCGACGATGGCGGAGTCCGGGATCAGCCGACCCGGCGCGAGGTCACGCTCCTGTGCGATCCTATCCCGTGCCCGCCAGAGCGACCGGACGGCCGCCAGGTGGCGCCGCCCGCGGACCCGATGCGCCCCAGAGGTGCGCCGCCACGGGTCGGTCCGGACCGTTGGCTCGAAGGTCAACAGATGCTCGAACTCCTGGCGCGCCCACTCGGCCTTGCCGGCCTGGTCGAGACGCTCGATCATCACCTCCCGAAGCTCGAGCAGGGGCTCGACGTCGAGGGCGGCGTACTCCAACCACGGCTCGGGCAGTGGGCGGGTGGACCAGTCGACGGCCGAGTGCTCCTTGCGCAGCCGCCGGCCGAGCAGCTCCTCGACCAGGGTGGCCAGCCCGACCCGCGGATAGCCGAGCAGGCGGCCGGCCAGCTCGGTGTCGAAGAGCCCGTGCGGGCGCAGGTCGAGCTCGGCCAGACAGCCCAGATCCTGGGTCGCGGCGTGCAGCACCCACTCGGTGCCGGCCAGGGCCGACCGCAGCGGGGTCAGATCGGTCAGGGGGATCGGATCGACCAGGGCGGAGCCCGAGCCCGCTCGCCTCAGCTGCAGGAGGTAGGCGCGGGCGTGGTAGCGGTAGCCGGAGGCCCGCTCGGCGTCGATCGCGACAGGTCCCGAGCCCGCCGCGAGCGCGTCCGCGACCTCACGCAACGAGGTCGCGGTGTCGGTCACCGTGGGCAGGCCGTCCCGGAGCTCGAGCAGAGGAGCCGGCTCCGCGACGGGCTCGTCGCGGTCAGCAGTGCTCGCCGGCTGGGGCGTCTCGGTCAGCGTCGGGCCCCTCGTCCGCCCGTCGCCCCCCGCTGGCCGCGGCGACTCGGCATCGGGGCCACTCCTTCGGGGACCGGGGGAAGGCCAGCGGCGGTGCAGAGCAGCTCGCCCCACGCCTCGGTGTGCGCCGCGATGTCGGGCACGACGTCGTAGGACTCGCCGGTGGCGGTGCAGGGCGTCCACGACGCCCGGATCTCGATCTGTGCGGTGGCCTCCTCGTCGGCCATCCCGCCGAAGCTCTCGGTGGCGACTCGGGTGACCGTGCCGGACGCGGCAACGTGAGCTGCCCGGTGCCCCTCCAGCGCCTCCAACAGCCAGCTCCAGCCGACCTCGGCCAGGAGCGGATCGGTGATCAGCTCGGGGTCGAGGTCCGCGCGGCAGTAGGCCACGCAGCGAAAGGTGCCCTGCCAGGCGTCGTTGCCGTCGGGGTCGTGGAGCACGATGATCCGCCCGGTGCCTACCTCGACTCCGTCCACGGTGACGTCCGCGGTGAGGGCTGCGGCGTGGGGTGCGATCCGTTGCGGGGCGGGCATCTCCTCGCAGAAGATCTCCGGCCGCAAACGCGCGGTGTGCAGACCCGCGACGGCAGCCTGAAACTCGGGAGGGCTCTCCTCGTCCGCTCCCGTGCGCTTATCGTGGCCGACGACCATGACATGCACAGTACGGCCCGCCGCCCGCTGCCCCCCGTGCCAACACGCCGCCCCGACGGCCGACCTGGGAGGATTCGGGCATGTCCAGCACCGCGCGCCAGACCCAGGCCGACTCTGTGGCCCCGACGTCGCCGACCTCCCGCAGCGCCTTCTTGCGGGCCGCGAGGGGAGAGACGCCCGACCACACGCCGGTCTGGTTCATGCGCCAGGCGGGCCGGTCACTGCCGGAGTACCGCGCCGCCCGTCACGGCGTCGGCATGCTCGAGTCCTGCATGACCCCGGAGCTGATCGTCGAGCTGACCTTGCAGCCGGTGCGGAGGTACGCCGTCGACGCGGCGATCTTCTTCTCCGACATCGTGCTGCCCCTCAAGGCCGTCGGAGTCGACCTGGACATCAAACCCGGTGTCGGACCGGTCGTGGCCAGTCCGGTGCGCACCCTCGCCGACGTCGAGGCGATCCCCGACCTTGAGGCCGGCCACGTTCGGTTCATCACCGAGGCGGTCCGTGGACTGGTCGATGAGCTGGGCGAGACACCGCTGATCGGCTTCGCCGGAGCCCCGTTCACCGTGGCGTCCTACCTGGTCGAGGGCGGACCCTCGAAGGACCATGCCCGCACCAAGGCGATGATGTTCGGCGCCCCGGACGTCTGGGCTGCGCTGCTGGCGAAGATCGCGGGGATCGCTGCTGCCTTCCTCGAGATCCAAGTCCGCGCCGGAGCCTCAGCCGTGCAGCTCTTCGACTCCTGGGCGGGCGCGCTGACCCCGTCCGACTATCGCGACTTCGTGATGCCGCACTCCGCGTCGGTGCTGCGCCGGGTGGGGGAGCTGGGGGTGCCGCGCATCCACTTCGGCGTCGGCACGGGCAACCTGCTGCCGCTGATGGGGGAGGCCGGCGCCGACGTGGTGGGTGTCGACTGGCGTACGCCGCTCGACCGCGCCCTCGACCTGGTGGGTCCCCGCGCGGTCCAGGGGAACCTCGACCCCACCTTGGTGTTCGCGCCCACCGACGTGATGACCGCTCGGGCAGCCGAGGTGATCGAGGCCGGTCGGGCCGCTCGCGGTCACATCTTCAACCTCGGCCACGGCGTGATCCCCTCCACCGACCCCGATCAGCTCAAGCGGCTCACCGAGTTCGTGCAGAGCTA
>JBDHZT010000102.1:0-13286 GCA_039811985.1 Nocardioidaceae bacterium
GTCGTGTGCCCGTTGGCGTCGGTGGCCGCAATCAGGTTCCCGTTGCTGTCGTAGCCGTAGCCACTGGCACCCAACGGCACCGATCCTGCCCCGCCGGGACAGCGCACGCCGTCGGCGTACTGGTCAGCGGTGACCACACACCTGACCTGACCGTCGTCGCGATACGCCATCGAGGTGACATGCCCCATCGGGTCGGTCACCGTGGTGGGATTGCCGAGCCCGTCGTACTCGTAGTGGGTGGTGTTGCCCGTGGGTGAGGTGATCGCGGTCGGCAGGAACGACAACGGGTCGCGCACGAACGTCGTGGTCGCCGCTGAGCCCGTGCCCGCGGCCGTGGTCACCGAGTCGACCTGCATGTTGGCGTAGTGGAAGGTCGTCACCGCGCCGTGGTCGTCGGTCACCGTCGTCGTCCCACCCGCCGCGGAAGCCGGTGAACCGCTATAGGCCACCGTGGTCACTCGCACGGCAGCGCCGGTGGTCTTGAGGACTTGCTGCTTGGTCACCTTGTGGGCCGAGTAGGTGTTCTGGACGTAACCGCCCTTGCCCTTCACGACCTTGGTGAGTTCGTGGGAGGAGTTGTAGGTGAATGTCGACAACACGTTGTTGCGGTCGGTCGCCGTCGCAAGGTTGCCGCTGGTGTCATAGGTGTAGGACCGGACCCTGCCCATGGGATCGGTCACCGACGCGATATGGGCGCCGTCACCGGTCCACGTGAAGACAAGCGTTCGGCCTCCTGGCTCGGTGACCGTGTCCAGGTGCCCAGCGCTATAGGACAGCACCGTGGCCTCACCGTTCTGATCCGTGACCGAGGTCAGTCGACCCGCGGAGTCGAAGATGTAAGCGATCCGCCGGCGCCAGTCCGACAGCTTGTAAGACCCATCCCCGCGGTGCACCAGCTCTGCGTGCACTCCTTGTCCGGCCAGGTAGGCATCCTGATCCTTCAACTTCGCAAACGACGCACGTTCACCAGCGGGGTCGATGAAAGAGACGAACGGATGATGTTCCAGATCTGTGCTGATGTTCAGGTGCGCGTCGTAGGAACTGGCCCATCCGTACCCGAACACGCCGTCAGTGTTCCGGTGCGCCGAGGAGTAGCTGCGCCTCAGATCCAGCCCAGGCCCGCGGCCAGAGATCAAGGCATCCGTGTAGGACTCCTTGTACACCCCTGTCGCCGTGTTCACCGGGTCCCCCGCATCACAGGTCGGGCAGTCAGTCAAAGAGGACGGATCAGTCTGCGGACACTGATACACCGTGGTGTCATACACGGCGGTCGGGTAGGGGAGATTCTCGGGCCCCGTCCCCACCGTGGCAACCAAAGTGCACGGCGGATCGGGAATGGCGCCATACTCACACGTGGTGTCGTTGTGATAACAGAAGTCGATATTCGTCTTGATCGTCGAGGTCGAGTCCAGATTCCAGATCCCCACCGCCGCGTTGCCTGCGACCAACTGGCCCGACGGGACCTGGTAGCCGTTCTCCACATAGTTCGTCAACAACAGCCCGCTGCCCAGGGACACAATCCTCCAGTCCGGAACACCGACGCTGCTCGACTCCTCAACCCACGACCCGCCTGGATCGAAGTTGTCAGGCGGCTGCTCGTCTGTGATCACCGCGACATAGTGGATGTTGTCGCCACGCGGCACCCGGATCGAGGTCAACGTGGTCTGTGTCACCGTCGACGCAATCCGCTCGATGCCCACCCCAGCAGAGATCCCGTCCTCGTACACCGCGAGCCACTGCCCTTGTTCGAGGGATGACGCCGAGGCTGTGATCGTCAACCACGCCCCCACGTCCACCGACAGTGAGACCGACTGATCCTCGGCCGCCAACGCACTCGTCGCAGATGGCACCGACGACGCCACGCACGCCGGCGCATCAAACCGCACCAGCCGACTCGTGCCCACACACTCCGACGAACCATCCTCACGCGCAACTCCTCGCGCGCCGAGCCGAACCCGAGGATCCTTCCCACTCGGCAGATCGCCGCGCGGCAACACCGTGGTCGAAGGTCGCGGCTTCGACGGGCGATCCTCCAACCGCCGCGACACCACCACAGAGCGCTTGTTGCCATCGGGAGCCGCCATCGCCTGCGGTCCGACCAAAGAACTCGCCACCACCGCCAACACGATGAGGATCCCCACCATCATCGGCCCTGTGCGACCCGACCGTGCTACACCCATCCCGAGACCCCCGTGTACTTCGGTGCCCATGAGCGTTTGGGAACTTACTCCCCCACATCCCGGGTCGTAAAGACTCCCAAGCCGGAGACCAAGCATGCCGAACGGGCGCCCGAGTCAACGAAGAGCACGCGTGGCGGCGCGCATTGCCTCGCGTGGTCAGCGACTCACGCGCGATGGCAGCGCCCGCGACATCGATGTGACCGTTTGGCGGCGCCGTTGGGTCGGTGGTGCGGTCGGCCCGGTGGTTGGATGGGGGCGTGCCCTCCGCCCTGCCTGACGGCGACCCCGTCCCCGCGGACGGCTCGCTTCCGGCGTCGGCGCTGGGCAGGTTGGGGGAGCGGCCGCTGGGCGTCTATGTGCACGTCCCCTTCTGTCGGGTGCGGTGCGGCTACTGCGACTTCAACATCTACACCGCCGGTGAGCTCGGGGGTAGCGCGTCGACGACGTCGTACGTCGCGGCGGCGATCGCCGAGGTCGCGCTGGCCCGTGAGGTGCTGGGCCGGTCCGCGCCGCCGGTCTCGACGGTGTTCTTCGGGGGCGGTACGCCGACGCTCCTGCCCGCAGCGGATCTCGCCAGCATCCTGGCTGCTATCCGGCACCACCTCGGTCTCGCCCCAGACGCCGAGATCACCGCCGAGGCGAACCCCGACAGTGTCGACGCGCGGAGCCTGACCGCGCTCAGGGAAGCAGGCTTCACCCGGCTCTCCTTCGGCATGCAGTCCGCCGTCCCGCATGTGCTGGCCACCCTGGACCGCACCCACGATCCCGACCGGGTGCCGCTCGCCGTGGCCGAGGCTCGCGCGTCCGGCTTCGAGCAGGTGAGCCTCGATCTCATCTACGGCACTCCCGGCGAGACGCTGGCGGACTGGGAGCGGTCGCTGGCCGCCGCGCTGGCGTGCGCGCCGGACCACGTGTCGGCGTACGCCCTGATCGTCGAGGACGGCACCGCGCTCGCCCGCAAGGTGCGCCGGGGTGAGGTGCCGGCCCCCGATGACGACGACCTCGCCGACAAGTATCTGCTCGCGGATCGGCTGCTCACCAGCGCCGGCCTGGAGTGGTACGAGCTCTCGAACTGGGCCACCTCGGCGGAGGCCCGTTGTCGGCACAACGAGCTCTACTGGACCGGTGCCGACTGGTGGGGCGTCGGCCCGGGCGCCCATTCACACGTGGGTGGCACCCGCTGGTGGAACGTCAAACATCCGGCGGCGTACGCCGAACGGCTCATCGCCGGCCGGTCCCCGGCTCACGCTCGTGAAGTGCTCGACCCCGAGACCCGACGGATCGAGCATGTGCTGCTCGAGTCGCGCCTGCGCGCGGGCCTCCCGATCGCGCTGCTCGACGACGCCGGTCTGGCCGCCGTGCCCGACCTGGTCGATCGCGGCCTGGTCGACCGACACGGTGAGCGCCTGGTGCTCACCCCCGACGGGCGGCTGCTCGCCGACGCCGTCGTCCGGGCGCTGTTGCCCTGACGTCGGTCGGTCAGTTGACCATCCGGATGGTCAGCGGGTAGCGGTAGTCCTCGCCGTTGCTGACCTTCACCGAGGCGATGATCGGCATGATGAGCGCCGCCAGACCGACCGCGATGAGGAGGAAGATCCCGATCAGAACCAGGATCAGCACTGCTGAGACGACTGCGTAGATCAGCATCGAGAGCTGGAAGTTCAGGGACTCCACGGCCTGCCGACGCACCCAGGCGGACTTGTTGCCTTGGGTGACCATCACGATCAGCGGTCCGAGGAAGGACAGGCCGACCAGCATGGCGACCAGCGCGCTCCAGTGCGCCGCCGCGCCCCAGGTGCGCTCGTCGCTCGGGCTGAGTGCGGCGGCTGGCTGCGGGTATCCCGGCTGACCGTACGGCGGCTGGCCCGGGGGTGGCTGGTAGCCGGGTGGTGCCTGGTAGCCCGGAGGCGGCTGGTAGCCCGCAGGCTGCTGGTAGCCCGGGGGTGCCTGGTAGCCCGGGGGAGGTCCAGGCTGGGGGCTGGCTGGCGGTGGGGCCGCGCTCGGATCCGGCTGGCCGCCGGTCGGTGGGGTCTGTTCGGTCATCGCAATCACCCTCCTGAGGGTGTCGTCGAGGTTCCACTCCGACCCTATCGGGCGCGACCCCCAGCACTCTCCTGGCTCTGGTTCGGGTGTTCCCTCGATCATGGACGACTGCTGCCCTCGGCGAGGGCTGTCGGGTCAGTCGCGGTCGACGTTCACGACCTCGCCGCTGGTGACATCCACGGCGACATCCACGTCGTCCGAGCCGTCGTCGAACTCGATCGACCAGACCACGGTGCTGACCTGATGACGGTCCAGTTCGGCGCCCTTGACCAGGCCCGTCACCTCCTCGGCGGCGGTGGTGATCGCGTCGCTCAACGAGACGGTGGCCTTGTTCAGACGGCTACGGTCGTCGACGTCGATGCGACCGTCCGACTCGGTCTTGTCGACCTCGGTGCCTTCGCAGTTGACCCGGACCTCGGTGACCTCGCCGTCGGCGACAACGTAGATCTCCCAGCCCGACCGGCCCTCCTCGTCGAGCTCGAATGCCGTGCCACCTACCTCGGACTCCGCCAGGGTGATCGCAGCCACCGCCCGCTTGACCGAGTCCGAGCTGTCGTCGCTGCTGACGCTGTCATCGCCGCAGGCGGTCAGGGTCAACGCGAGCATGGAGCCGACTGCCGCGATGCTTGCGCGGCCTGATCTGATCGTCATGGCGCAATGGTGACAACCGATGATCCGCACGACATCCCCGGAACCAGGGGTTTATCAAGGTACGCCGCGGATGCGCGTGATCTCCAGGCCCTGGCCAGGCCCCGTCACATCTGGTCTGTCACAGCTGATCGCCCTCGTCGGTGAACTGCAGCCGCCGAACGTGTTCACCTTGATCGACCAGAGCGGTGACTGCAGCGGGCCGTCCAGCGGGCAGAGCCCTGAGAGTGAGCCTGTCTCCCGCGTCCAGCGAAGTGATGATGATGCGGAGAGCCTCCGCGAGCCGGCTGCTGATGACACGGCGACCGTCTGGTTCTCCGAGCAGTACGACCGCGGCGCCTCGCACGCGAGCCTGTTCGATATCGCCGTCGAGGCCCTGTCCGCTCAGCATGGGCACGCGGATCGTGTCTCGGGTCCACTCCTCGGCCAGCCGGGCTTGTTGCAGCGCTTCGTGATCGACGGCGTCGCGGTCGGTGAGTGAGTTCAGCAGCGGCTCGACGCGCCGCTGGATCCGGACCAGGTCTGTGGTGGTCGCGGCGATGGCTTCGTGGTAGGCCGCTTCCTTGCTCTGAGCGTCCTCGATGACGCTGCGGGCGGCGACCTCTCGGCGCACGAAGCTCGAGAGCACCATCAGCCAGATGATGCCCACCACCATCGCCATCGCCGGGCTGGTGACGACGGTCAGGATGTCGACGGTAGGCGTTCCCGACCACGCCAGCCACAGCACGGTGGAGCCCATCAGCAACGTGGCTCCACCGCCACCGGCCGCCGGGTTGCCCCTCGGGATCATCAGTGCCAACAGGTAGGAGGAGAAGCTCACCAGCCAGGTGCGGTCAGGCTCGGTGAAGTTGGCTAGCACGATGGCGCTGGCCAGCAGCGCGCAGAGGGTCACGGCCATGGCTCGCGAGGTTCGGAGCGGCCGCGCGGACGGGTCGGTGAGCAGCAGTGCCCCGACCAGCGCGGACCCGTAGGCGACCACCCCCGCAGGCCCCTCCGCTGAGAACTCGCCCAGGAGCACGCCGTGGGCCAGCCCGGTGAGCCAGACGAAGACGAGGCTGACCCGCGCGGCGGTGCTGGCCAACCCGGCCCCGCCGGTGGCGAGTGCGCCATGTCACAGGCTGGATCCACTGCGCAGACGGCGCACGATGGGCGGATCCAGATTCACCGCGGCCACGTCAGCTCCACCGTCGTGCCGGCGCCGGGTGCCGAGGTCACGGTCGCCCTCCCGCCGACGCCCTCCATGCGCTCGATCACACTGAGACGCAGTCCTAGCCGAGCCGGTGACGTGCTCGCGGGGTCGAACCCAGGCCCGTCATCGAGGACGCGGACCGTGAGCCTGTGCTCGTCGAGGATCGCGACGACACGGATCGGACTCGTTCCCGATCCGTGGCGCAGAGCATTCCGCGCGGCCTCGGCCGTAGCGCCGCACAGGGCGTGGACCACCTCGGTCGGAACGCGCAATGTGCTGTCGCCCGTGTGCCCACGGAACTCGAGGTCGTCGGCTGCCGACCTGGTGGCCCCTTCCAACAGGCCGAGGATGTGTTCGCAGGAGATCACCGGGTCCGCGTCACCTCCCTCCTGCGGGGCGGCACTCAGCACCGTGGCCGCACGCTGCGCGCCCGCTCTGAGCTCGGGTGAGATCGACCCGCCGGAATAGGAGACACCGACGAGGGTCGACAACACCTCGTCGTGCACCATCCGCGCGAGGCTCGTCTGCTGCCTGGCCATCTCCCCGGTCCGGATGGCCCGGTCGCGTTCGACCCGAGCGCGCGCCTCCGCGGCGAGCAGGCGTGTCAGTCGGTTGAGGATGCCGAGGAAGAGCACCACGAAGGCCACATTTCCGAGGTGGATCGGGGTGAGGTCGACGACCATCGTGGGCGCCGTGCCGGTGAACGCGAGCGCGGACAACAGGGGGGTCAGTGCGGACGCCAACGTGAACACGATGACCTGGTAGCCCCGGAAGATCAGCACTGGATAGCAGATGAACACGGGCTCGATAGTCCATAGCCAAGGGATCGTGTCGCCGAGCCCGGCCTCATTCTGGAAGGCCGGCGCCCAGGTGAGATAGGCGATCACCGCGGCGAGAGGCGCAGCCACCCAGAGCACCCGGAGCACACCGAAGGCGAGGACACGGCCGAACGCGGCCAGCGCCACGACCAGCACCAGCACCAGCCCCGAAATGAGGCTCCACCAGAGCTCGAACTCGTCGAGCTGCTTCAACGCCAGCGGCGCGTTGCCGAGCACCAGCACAACACCGCACAACGACATCAGCCAGCCCAGCTGCCGTCGAGCGGCCTCGTCCCCAGTTCGACGCTTCGCCGGGACGGGCATCAGTGCTTGACGATCCTGTCCTCGACGGCCCGCCTGTAGAGGTCGACCTTCGTGGGTGCGGGTCGATCGACCAGGGCGTACTTGGTGCGGATGTGGCGGACATGGTCCAGGACCGTCTCCTTGGAGATGAACAGGAGGCTCGCCACCCGCTCGGCCGTCTCACCCGAGGCGTACAACTCGAGCACTTCGGCCTCCCGAGGAGTCAGGTGCGCCTCGGCGAACCCCGGGTCCGCGTCGAGGGCCGCGGCCCAGTCGGCACTAGCGGCGACCTCGCCGCTGATGGCCGTTCGCAGTGCCTGGGTGATCGCGCCACGTGACTCGGACTTCCGCACCATCCCGCAGGCGCCGGCCTTGGCGGCCTCCCGCACCAAGTCTTGTCGGTCGCCGGCCGTGAAGGCGAGGATCGGGACGTTCAGCGTGCTCAGCCGGGCGATGTTCTCCGCGGGCGTGGAGCCGTCGGAGAGGAGCAGATCGAGCAGCACGATGTCGAGGCGCACCGCCCTGCGCAGCAGCGCGTTCACCGTCGCCTCGGCCGCGACCACCTGAAGGTCGGGCTCGGCGTCCAGCATCGAGGTCGCACCCAACAACAGGGCTGGGTGGTCGTCCACCATGCCCACGCTGACCACATCAGCCATGACCCGTCCTTCCGTCCGTCGGATGCAACCATCGCAGGGGATCCACTGTCGATAGGCATCGTCTCAGCAGCGAGCAGCGGCTCGATGGGCTGGCCGGGGTCGTGGCGATGTCACGCAGTCGTGACGAAGTCGATCAGCTCCTCGACCTTGCCCAGCAGTGCGGGCTCGAGGTCGTGCCACGATCCGACCCTGGACAAGATGTGCTGCCACGCGCGGGCGAGGTCCGCCTGCTCCTCGTGCGGCCAGCCGAGTTGGCGGCAGATGCCCTTCTTCCAGTCCTCGGTGCGTGGCACGCTCGGCCAGGCCTCCAGCCCGAGACGTTCGGGTCGGACCGCCTGCCAGATGTCGATGAAGGGATGGCCGACGACGCGCACGTGCGCGGCGTACGACGACGTGGTCACCGCCGCCGCGATCCGGGTCTCCTTGCTGCCCTCGACCAGGTGGTCCAGCAGCACGCCGACCCGACGCCCGGGTGCGGGGCCGAACTCAGCCAGGGCCTCGGCAAGGTCGTCGGCGCCCCCGAGCAGCTCCACGACCACGCCCTCGATGCGCAGGTCGTCACCCCAGACCTTCTCGATCAGCTCGGCGTCGTGCCGGCCCTCCACGAAGATCCGGCTAGCCCGGGCCACTCGTGCGGGTGTGTCGGGCACCGCGACCGAACCGGACGCGGTGCGGGTCGGCCGGCGGGGAGTGGCCAGCGTCGAGACCGGGCGGGTCAGGATGGTCGGGCGGCCTTCGAGGAGGAAGCCGGGGCCCAGGGGGAAGCTGCGCCGTTTGCCGCGCCGATCCTCCAAGGTCACGGTGCGCAGGTCGCTGTCGACGGCGACCACTTCGCCGCACCAGTCGGTGGTCACCTCCTCGACCACCATGCCGATCTCGACCGGCCGCTCCACTGCCCGCCCCCGCTTCGGCGCACGCCAGTCGGTAGCGAGCACGTCGCTGCCGTAACGGTCGTGGGCATGGGAGGACATCGCCAGCCACCGTAGGCGCCGCCGGCGAGCACCGCTCGACGCCGCGCCGAGGTGGGTGACGGTTCAGGCGAGCGGGAGGCGGCGAGCGCTGGCCGGCAGGTGGGCGTAGCCACGGCGGACGGCATCGGCCAGCCCAGCGGTGGGGAACGGCCACTCGCCTGCGGCCAAGGCGTCGTCGACGGAGACACCGCGACCGGCGAGCTCCTCGATGGTGAAGGCGACCTGGCCGACGTCGAGTCGCTGCTGCTCGACGAAGTCGCGATCGACCGGCGCGCCGTGGCCGGGCACGATCACGGAGTCGGCGGTCGTCATGCCGAGCAGGTTGTCCAGGGTGGCCGGCCAGTCGAGCGGGAAGCTGTCCTCGCTATACATCGGTGCGCCCGACTCCTCGACCAAGTCTCCGGCCAGCAGCACGTCGGCGTCCGGGACCGACGCGACCAGATCGCCGCCCGTGTGACCCCGTCCGGGGTGCAGCAGCTCCACCCGCCGGTCGCCGAGGTCGAGCACCCGCGCCGAGGAGAAGGTGACGTCAGCGGGCACGATCCGCGTCTCCAGGATCTCGTCGCGGTGCGGGTCGTCCGGGTCGGCCTCGTAGCGTTGTTGGACTGCGAGTCCGGTCTCCGGAGTCGCCTCCGCGGCGACCTCGTGGGCATGGATCGGCAGGTCGCCGTACGCCGTGCGGAACGCATCGTTCCCGAAGACGTGGTCGAAGTGGTCATGGGTGTTGACCACGGTCGTGACCGGGCCGACGCCGAGGCGGCGGATGTCGTCGATCACCTCGCCCGCCGCCCGCGTGGAGCTGTGCGTGTCGACCACGGCCAGTCCGGTCGATCCGCCCACCAGCGTCACGTTGACGTCGAACCACTCGTAGCGCGCGACCCAGATTCGATCGGCGACCTCGATGAAGCCGTGGGAGCTGCCAGTCATGACCCCTGAGGGTACGACGCCGCGAGGCGCGGTGGCTCTACGGTGGACCATGCGGCCTGTAGACTTGGCACTCGCGACTGCCGAGTGCCAAGACGACCGTCATGACCAGCGTCATCATGAGTGGACGAGGCGGTCGCCAGCGAGAAGAGGAGGCGCGGCATGGTCGAGGATCGACGACTCGACGTGTTGCGCGCCATCGTGGAGGACTACGTCGCCACGGAGGAGCCGGTCGGCTCCAAGGCACTGGTCGAGCGGCACCGGCTCGGGGTCTCCCCGGCCACGGTCCGCAACGACATGGCGGTGCTCGAGGAAGAGGGCTACATCGCCCAACCCCACACCAGTGCCGGCCGGGTCCCCACTGACAAGGGCTATCGCCTGTTCGTCGACCGGCTGACGACCGTCAAGCCGATGAGCGCGGCGGAGAAGCGGGCGATCGCGACGTTCCTGGACGGCGCGATGGACCTCGACGACGTGGTCCATCGCTCGGTGCGGCTGCTGGCCCAGCTCACCCGCCAGGTCGCCGTCGTGCAGTATCCCGTGCTCTCCCGTTCGACCATCCGCCATGTCGACCTGATCGCACTGTCGGAGATCCGGCTGCTCCTGGTGATCATCTTGAGCACTGGCCGGGTCGAGCAGCGTCTGGTCGAGATGCAGGTGGGGCTCACCGAGGAGCAGTTGGCCGACCTGCGTCATCGCATCGGGCGCGCGACGATCGGGCAGTCCATCGCGGACTCGGCCAGCAATCTGCAGAGCCTCGTCGACGCTGCGGCCGCATCGGAGCGAGCCGATGCCCAGGTGACCACCGAGGTCGCCGCTGCCATGGTGGAGGCGATCTCCGACCACCGCTCCGACGAGCGGGTCGCCGTGGGCGGGGCAGCAAACCTGGCCCGCTTCGGCGACAGCTTCGACACCGCGGTCCGCCCGCTGCTGGAGGCGCTCGAGGAGCACGTGGTGCTCCTGCGACTGCTCGGCGAGGCCACCACCGGCGGCGCGGTCACCGTCCGGATCGGCCACGAGGGCCCGGTGGAGGAGCTCGCGTCGACCAGCGTCGTTGCGACCGGCTACGGTCCCGGCGACCAGACCCTGGCCACCCTGGGCATCGTCGGTCCGACGCGGATGGACTACCCGACGACGATGGCCGCGGTGCGCGCCGTGGCGCGGTACGTCTCGCGGATCCTGGACGAGGCGTGAGACTTCAAGAGATGACGAAGGACCAGTAGGTGAGTCAGGACCTGTACGAACTGCTCGGGGTTGCCCGCGACGCGGACCCCGACACGATCAAGAAGGCCTATCGACGCCTGGCCAGGCAGCTGCACCCCGACGTCAACCCGGATCCGGAGACGCAGGAGCAGTTCAAACAGGTGACCCAGGCCTACGAGGTGCTGTCAGACCCGCAGAAGCGGGCGGCCTACGACCGCGGCGGCGACGTGTTCGGTGCCGGCGGCTTTGGTGGTCAGGGCGCCGGATTCTCGTTCACCGACATCATGGACGCCTTCTTCGGCGGTGGTGCGGCCCAGAGTCGCGGCCCGCGACCACGAGTGCGGCGCGGCCAGGATGCGCTGATCCGGCTCGACGTGGATCTGGCCGAAGCGGCGTTCGGCGTGACCCGAGAGCTCAAGGTGGACACCGCGGTCGTGTGCCCCGCCTGCCACGGCGGCGGCGCCGCTCCCGGCAGCAGCCCGGTGCCCTGCGAGACCTGCCGGGGGAGCGGCGAGGTCGCCCATGTGCAGCGCTCGCTGCTCGGCGAGATCCGCACGCTGCGACCCTGTCCGGCCTGCCGCGGCTACGGCACTGTCATCCCCGACCCGTGCCGGGAGTGCTCCGGCGATGGGCGGGTTCGCTCGCGCGCGTCGCTCAAGGTCAAGATCCCGGCCGGCGTCGACACCGGCACGCGCGTGCAGCTCGCCGGTCAGGGTGAGGTCGGCCCGGGCGGTGGGCCTCCCGGGGATCTGTACGTCGAGGTACACGTCCACCCACACCCCACCTTCACCCGCGACGGCGCCGACCTGCACTGCACGGTCTCGATCCCGATGACCGCGGCCGCGCTGGGCACGGTCATCCCACTGCCGACGCTGGAGGCGGATCTGGGCGACGGCGTCGAGGAGGCCGAGCGCTCAGTCGATCTGCAGATCGTCCCGGGCACCCAGTCAGGCACCGAACAGGTCCTCCGTGGCCGGGGCGTCCCGGGCCTGCGTGGCGGTCGCGGCAACCTGGTCGTGACGGTCCTGGTGGACACCCCGACCAAGCTCGACCCGCGCCAGGAGGAGCTGCTGCGCGAGCTGGCGGCGATCCGCGACGAGGAGTCTCCTGACGGCGCGGTGAAGGCGAGCCACAAATCGGTCTTCAGCCGCTTCCGCGACGCCTTCAACGTCTGACCGGCGATGTCGCTGCCGGTCCACCTGGTCGACCCGCTCGCCGACGTGCGTGTCGGCGACGTCGTCGAGGTGATTGGCGCGGAGGCCCATCACGCCGTCGCCGTACGACGCCTGCGGCCGGGCGAGCAGGTCCAGCTCACCGATGGCCGTGGGACCCGGGCCACCGGCGCCGTGGCGACCGCTGACCGCCGCCTGCTCGAGGTCCAGGTCGGCTCGGTCCAGCACGAGGAGCGTCCAACCCCGACGCTCACGGTGGTGCAGGCCATCCCGAAGGGGGAGCGCGGCGAGCTCGCCGTCGAGGTGCTGACCGAGATCGGTGTCGACGTGATCGTGCCCTGGGCGGCATCGCGGAGTGTGACGGTCTGGCGCGCGGAGCGCCGTGAGAAGGCTCTGGCACGGTGGCGCTCCACCGCGCGGGAGGCGGCCAAGCAGGCCCGCCGCTCCTGGTTCCCCGAGGTGCTCGAGCCGGTCGCCACCTCCGGTGCGGCGCAGGTCGTTGAAGCAGCAGATCTCGCCGTCGTGCTCCATGAGTCCGCCGATGAGGCTCTCGCCGACCTGGACCTCACCGACGCGCAGCGGATCGTGCTGGTCGTCGGTCCCGAGGGCGGTCTCACCGAGGGCGAGATCGAGGAGCTCGCCGGCCATGGCGCGAGGTCGGTCCGGCTCGGCCAGGAGGTGCTGCGCACCTCGACAGCGGGCGTCGCAGCCTGTGCTGCCCTACTGTCCCAGACTCCGCGCTGGAGGTCGTGAGACTCGTCGTCCACTCGTCCGTCTGGCGTGCTTGCCCCACGGGTCGACGACGCCGGGTGAGCACCGCCGACGTTTGAGGTCGTCGGCCGGGTTGCTGGTCGGCGGTGGTTGCGGCCGACAGGGCAGCGACGGGAGAGGTGGGCCGGCGGTCGGGGTCGTCGGCTGGGTTGCTGGTGGCTGGTGGGAGCAGCGGCTCATGCGACTGCTGTGACCAGAGCTTCGAGCCCCGGGGCGAGAAAGGATCGCCGATTGGGCGCAAACAACACGCCGCAGGGCGTTTCCGATGTCGTCTGCGTCCAATCGGTGGGGTCCTGAGCACAGGTCAGGCGAGAACACGTCGATTGTTCCGAAACGGCACATCGATTGGCCGCAAACTGCATCCCGCCCCGTCCCCGATTGCGGTTTGGGCCCAAACCGCAACCCTCG
>JBDHZT010000103.1:0-13136 GCA_039811985.1 Nocardioidaceae bacterium
GACCCCGCCTCCGCCATGGTGAGCGACTTCTCCAGCACCGTCAGCTCGGCGATCTCGGCCTACCAGGCCACCCAGAGCTCGTCGTCCTCCGGTGGTGGGGGAGGTGGCTTCTCCGGCGGCGGGGGCGGCGGTGGAGGAGGGGGTGGCTCCTGGTGAGCGCTTCCTCCACAATGGGGTGCCCACACCGGGCACCGCGACGAAAGGAAACCGGACAGTGACCATCTTGGGCGCGCTAGGCGTCATCGTGCTCCTGCTCGTGGCGCTGGTGCTCTTCGCCGTCATGGGCTTCAACAAGCTGCGCAAGGCCGACATCGGGGCGCAGGAGGGGCTGGGCGGCATCGACGTCCAGCTGACTCGCCGTGCTGACCTGATCCCCAACCTGGTGGAGACGGTGAAGGGCTATGCCGCGCACGAGAAGAGCGTGTTCGAGGAAGTCACCGCCGCGCGGGCCGGCCTCCAACACGCTGCCGCCAGCGGCGACGTCGCCGCGAAGGCCGCCGCCGATGCGGCGATGCAGCAGGCGATGGTGCATGTCAACGCGGTCGCGGAGAACTACCCCGACCTGAAGGCAAGCGCGAACTTCCAGGACCTGCAGCGACAGCTCGCCGACACCGAGAACCAGCTCTCCTTCGCCCGGCAGTACTACAACGACGCCGTCACCAAGCTCAACACCCTGGTGCGGACCATGCCCTGGATGTTCTTCAGCGGCATGGCGGGCGTGAGTGCGCGGGAGTTCTACGAGGCCCCCGAGGGCCAGGAGCAGGCGCCGAAGGTGGAGTTCTAGTCGCTTTCGGTCCGTCTGACGTTCTGCCTGGCTTGTCGGAACCACGTGGGTTCCTTGGCATGTGGTCTCTTTGGAAGTTGAGTGGATGGTGGCCGCCCGGTAGCCGACCATCTCCCACGGTCGAAGGACCCTTCGCTTCGCTTCGGCTGGTCTGCTGCGCGGTGGTGGCGTCTTCCGCGGTCTTGTGGTGGCAAAGTGCCACGTATACCGGGCACTCACCCACTACAGCACCGCGGGAGATGGGTCAGGGCCACCACAGCGCCGCGGCGGACGGAGCTGAATGCAGTTTCGGGCCAATCGATGCCGCCCATCTCGGGGCCGAGAGCAGTTCTAGTCCCATGGGTCGCACGGGTTGCCGCTTTCACAAGGTATGTGGTGATGCCTGCACTTACCGCGCGTCGTTCATCGAGGTAGGTGCAGGTCTACCGACATACCTTGTGAAAGCAGCGACAGGAGTGACCGCCGACGACCAGCAACCCGCCAGAGACCTCAGCCACCCGGTGCCGGACAGTCAGAAGACGCCGCGGGGGCGGAACTGGACGGAGACGCGGGGGCCGGCGTGGGCGACCTTGGGCACCGCGTGCTCCCAGGTGCGCTGGCAGGAGCCGCCCATCACTAGGAGGTCGCCGTGGCCCATAGTGAAACCGATCGCCTGGCCTCCGCCGCGCGGTCGTAGCGCCAGCCGGCGTGGGTCGCCGAGGGAGATGATCGCGACCATGGTGTCGTGGCTGCGGCCCCGGCCGAAGGTGTCCCCGTGCCAGGCCACCGAGTCGCGTCCGTCGCGGTAGTAACAGCAACCCGCGGTCACGAACGGCTCGCCGAGCTCTGGCTGATAATGCGCGGAGAGGGTGTCGCGGGCCCGGGCCAAGGTCGGATGGGGGAGCGGATCGCCCTCCTGATAGGTGGCGACCAGGCGCGGCACGTCGACGACGCGGTCGTACATCTCCCGTCGCTCAGCCCGCCACGGGACGCCATCGAGCAACGCTTTGAGCACCGCGTCCGCATCGCGCACCCAACCGGGTCGGACATCGACCCACGCGCCTCGGGTGAGCGGCGTCCGCTCCACCGCCTTGCCCAGCTCGCCCAGCGGGGGTGAACCGGGCGGTGCCGGATCCGGCTCGGTGTCCATCGGCGCGCCGAAGAGGGTCGCCTGGAACTCCATCGGTCGAGTCTACCAGGGAGTCGAACAAATGTTCGATATCGATTGGGCTGAAACTGCATCCGAACCGCCCGAAATCCCATCGATTGGGCCCAATCCGCAACCCTTCGCCGACCCAAGATTCGCCGACACCAGAAGAGGATCGTCAAGGTTCCGGCATTCGTCAGACAAGGGCACGGGTGCCGACTTAGAGTTCCGGCCGTGGACGATGTGTTGGAGTCGCGGCCCCGTGAGCTCAAGCACGTCCAGGTGCGTGAGTACGTCAGGTCCCTCGTCGAGGGGGCCGAGGCCGGCTCGCCCGCTCCCTCGGAGCGTGAGCTGGTCACCCGCTTCGGCGTGGCTCGGATGACGGTGCGTCAGGCCATGGACACGCTGGTCGCGGAGGGGCTGCTGGAGCGGATGCCCGGCAAGGGCACGTTCGTCGCGCACCCGCAGCGGCGAGCGAACCGGCCGGTCGGCTTTACCGAGGAGATGTTGCGCCGTGGGTTTCAGCCCGAGTCGCAGACCCTGCTGACCCGGCTCGAACAGGCCGGCCCCGGTGTCGCGCGGGCACTCGACATCACCGCGGGCGACTCCGTCCTGCACTGGCGTCGCCTCCGGCGGGCCGACGGGGCGCCGGTATGCCTCCAAGACGCCTTCCTCAACGAGGTGCTGCTGCCCGGGTTCTTGGAGAAGGCTATGCCTACGAGCCTGTACGGCGCCCTGGTCAAGCGTGGCCTCGGCCCGCACTGGGCGGAGGACTCGATCAGCGCCGGCCTGGCCGACGAGACCGAGGCCAGGCTCCTCGAGGTCGAGCCCGAGAGCGCCGTGCTGCGGGTGTCGCGCCGAGCCGTCAGCGGCGAGGTCACCGTCGAGGTCTCTCGCTCCACCTACCGGCCGGACCGGTTCACCATGTTCGTCCAGGTTGGCGCCCCCGCCTGAGCAGACGTCATGCTCTGCGGTCGCCCGAGCGACCAACGCTGATGACGCCCACCAACTGGTGACGCCACGCCGAGACGGGCCTTGCATACCCGGTATGCATTCGTGCTATACATACTCGGTAACTACCGCACGGGGGTCGGTAGTCGAGCCGAGGGGGCACCGGTGTCGGTGAAGTTGGCACTGCTGGCGCTGCTGGAGCAGCAGCCGATGCACGGGTATCAGCTGCGGGCCGAGTTCGAGCAACGCACCGGAGCGACCTGGCCACTCAACGTCGGGCAGGTCTACCAGACGCTGTCTCGGCTACAGCGCGACGGGCTCGTCGCAGAAACGGGGGTCGACGGGCCCGTCGATGCTGCCGGACAGCATCGGGTGATCTATCGGCCGACCGAGGCCGGCCGGGCCGAGGTGACCGCATGGTTCGCGTCCCCGGTAGCCAGGTCCCAGCCGCCGCGCGACGAGCTCGCGATCAAGCTCGCCCTGGCCGTCACCGTCCCCGGCGTGGACGTCGCGGCGGTCATCCAGCGGCAGCGGTCGGCGACCATGGCCGCGCTGCAGGACTACACCCGTCTCAAGCAGAGCGCGGGCACTGCCGACTCTGCCGAGCTCGCCTGGTCGTTGGTGCTCGATGCCCTGGTCTTCGACGCCGAAGCCGAGATCCGGTGGCTGGACCACTGCGAAGCACGGGTACGCCGTGCCGGTGCGGAGCGTCGTACCCAGCTCGCCCCGCCTGCCGCGACCCCAAGCGACCAGGCCGACCGGGCCGACGAGACCCCTGAGACAACCCCGTCGACGGCCGCGCGACCCGGCGCCGGGACCGCCCGATGATGAGCGGGCCCGGAGATGGGGCCGTGCTTGCCCTGGACGCAGTCACCCGGGTCCACGGTCAAGGCGCGACCGAGGTGCACGCGCTGCGTGACGTCAGCCTGACCGCCATGCCCGGTGAGCTGGTGGCGGTGATGGGGCCGTCCGGCTCCGGAAAGTCGACCCTGCTCACGTTGGCCGGCGGGCTGGACACCCCCACGACGGGAGCGGTGCTGGTCGAGGGTCAGGACCTCGCCACGATGGGCATCAAGGAGCGGGCCCGGTTGCGGCGCGCCTTCATCGGCTACGTCTTCCAGGACTTCAACCTGATCCCTGCTCTGACCGCGGCGGAGAACGTTGCGCTCCCCGGCGAGCTCGACGGTCGCCGGCCGCGGGCCGCCCACGCGGCTGCGCTGAGTGCGCTGGAGGAGGTCGGCATCGCCGATCTCGCCGACCGCTTCCCCGACCAGATGTCTGGCGGCCAACAGCAGCGCGTGGCGATCGCCCGAGCGGTGGTTGGCGAACGACGGCTGATCCTGGCCGACGAGCCGACCGGCGCGTTGGACACGCAGACCGGTGAGGACATCTTGCGTCTGCTGCGCTCTCGCTGTGACCAGGGTGCCGCCGGGGTGATGGTCACCCACGAGGCTCGCCACGCCGCCTGGGCCGACCGGGTGGTCTTCCTCCGCGACGGGGTCGTGGTCGACCAGACCGGGCCCGAGCCGGTGGAGCGACTGCTCGCGGCCGACGGCCAACGGTGACCCGGTCGTGAGTCTGCTCCGGGGCTGGCGCCCCCTGCTCCGGCTGGCCTGGCGCGACGTCCTGCGACACCGAGCCCGGAGCGCTCTGGTGATCGCGATGATCGCGCTGCCGGTGGTCGCAGTCACCGCCGCCGACGTCTTGATCACCACGGTCGACGTCTCCGGCCCGGAGGGGCTGGATCGCAGGATCGGTGCCGCCGACGCCTCGGTCAGCTTCCAGCCCGGCCACGCCGTCGTGCAGGACTTCGATCCGGACCAGGGTTATCGAGTGATGGGCAGGGCCCGAGACGCGGTGCCGGCAACCCTGGACACCGTCGCCGCGGCACTGGGGCGGGACGTGCCCGCCCTCGAGCGGCGCGCCGGCCGGGTTCAGGCGACGACCGACCACGGCGTTATGTCGGCCTGGGCGCTCGAGGTCGACTTGGAGGATCCGTTGGCGGACGGGCTGGTCCGAGTGGCGGCGGGTCGGCTGCCGCACCAGGGGGCTGCCGAAGTGGTGGTCAATCAGATCGTGGTCGATCGAGGGCTCCCGGTCGGCAGCACGATCAAGCCGGCCGAGGGGAAGGCGCTGACGGTCGTCGGTGTGGTGACGATGGCCTACTCCTCGGACCTGCCGGTCCTGATCGCGCCACCCGGCGCCCTGGATCCGGGCGCGATGCAGGAAGACAGTGTCGACTGGTTGATCGGCGGCGGGCCGGTGTCGTGGGCAGAGGTCCAGCAGCTCAACGAGGTCGGCGCTCTGGCCCTCTCTCGCGAAGTGATCACCAATCCTCCGCCGCTCAGTGCGCTCTCACCGGCTCTGGGCTTCGAGCCTGACGGTCAGGACAAGGCATTCCTTGCTGTCCTCGCCCTGGTCGTCACGATGGCGCTCCTCGAGATCGCGCTGCTGGCGGGTCCGGCGTTCGCCGTCAGCGCGCGGCAGCAGGCGCGGTCGTTGGCGTTGGTCGCGGCCGCTGGCGGCACGCCGGCGCAGGCGCGCCGGGCGGTGCTTGCCGGTGGGATCGTGCTCGGGGGGCTGAGTGCGATGATCGGCGTCGTGCTCGGCCTGGCCGCAGCCTGGCTGTTGCAGCCGGTGGCAGAGCACTACAACGACACCTGGCTCGGGCCGTTCGACGTGCGCTGGTCGCATGTGCTCGCGATTGCGCTCTTCGCGGTGCTCAGCGCGGTCCTTGCGGCTGCGGTGCCAGCCGTCCTAGCCGCACGGCAGGACGTCGTGGCCGTGCTCGCCGGTCGTCGAGGCGATCCGGCGCCCTCCCGACGGTCACCGGTCGTCGGCATCGCCCTCGTTGCGGCGGGCATCGCGGGATCGGCATTCGGCGCGCGTCAAGGGGGCAATGCCGGCATCTTCGCGATCACCGCGGCGGCGGTCGTCGCCGTCATCGGCGCGATCTTGCTGATGCCGCTCCTGCTGGCTCTGCTGGCGGCACTGATGCGTCGGCTTCGCCCCAGACTTCCGCTTCGGTTCGCCGTCCGAGACGCCGCCCGGCATCGCACTCGCACCGTGCCCGCCGTCGCCGCGGTGATGGCGACGGTCGCCGGCGTCGTGGCTCTCGCAGTGGCCTTCAGCTCGGACCAGAAGGAGTACGACGTCACCTACGTCCCGCTCCTGGCGATGGGCAAGACCGTGGTGACTGGCGATGCGACGCCGGCGCAGTGGCGACAGATCACCGAGGCGGCGCGCCGCGTCGCACCGGAGAGCACGCCCGAGGCCGTGCGCGGATTCGCGTCCTACTCGGAGTCCGGAGAGACCGTGATGCTCCGAGTCAGCTACCGAGGCGTCCGACACCAACGCGACCTCCAGGGGAGGTCGAGCCTGGGCTCGACAGACCTGGTGGCGTCATCGCTGCCGACCGGACTGCCCGGGATCTCCGCGCAGGATCGGGCCCGGGCCGATCGGGCCTTGGCGGCAGGCGGGATCGTGGTGTTCGTCGACCACGAGCTCTCGGGTCGGCAGGTGCGGGTGCGGGCCTGGACCTTCTCGCCCGACGGTGGCAAACGACACGCAGCCGGCGAGGTGAGTGTGCCCGGCACCTTCATCCGAGCCGGCGCCAACTCCGCCCCTGCCACCAGCGTCTCCTCGCCGGAAGCCGTCGCCGGGCTCGACGCCCGGCCGACCGTGGTTGGCCTCTACCTCGGTGGGCGGCCGCTGACCGGTCAGCAGGAGCAGGACCTGACCGAGAGCCTCACCGCGACGACTCCCTCGGTCTCGGTCTGGGTCGAACGCGGGCCGGAGACCGACCAACAGACACTGCTCGTCTACGGCATCCTCTTCGGCCTCGGGGCCGTGCTGATGCTCGGCGGCACGCTGACCGCCACCTTCCTCGCACTCTCGGACGCGCGGCCGGACCTCGCGACGCTCGCAGCCGTCGGCGCCGAGCCGCGCGCCCGGCGCAGCGTCGCGGCGTCGTACGCCTTGGTGGTCGGTCTCGTCGGCTCTGCCCTGGGTGCCGGCCTGGGACTGGTCCCGGGGATCGCTGCCAGCTTCCCGCTGACCGGCAACACTTGGGCGACCGAGGACATGCAGGGCAATCCGCTGCCGACCCACTATCTCGACATCCCGTGGCTGCTGATCGTCGCCCTGGTGCTGGCACTGCCGCTGGTCACCGCCGCTGTGGTCTGGCTGTCCGCCCGCTCGCGGCTGCCGATGGTGGCGCGACTCCAGTAGCCGCCCGACCTCGTAGAGTTCCGCCATGAGTCCGCTCCTCGAGGTCGCCGTCGCGGGGATCGTCGACGTGGCGGGCGCGGTCGCCGGGGGTGCGGATCGGCTCCTGCACGCGGTGCCGGGCGCCGACGATGGCCTCTCGCCCGACCTCGCCGAGGCATCGGCGGTGCTTCGGGAGAGCCGGGTGCCGGTCCGGGTGATGGTGCGGCTCAACGACAGCGCCACGACGACGGGTGGGGAGTTCACTCGACTGATCGGTCTGGCGGAGGAGTATCTCGCTCTTGGCGCCGAAGGCGTGGCCTTCGGTTTCCTGGACACGGACCTGGAGATCGACACCGGCACGTGTGCAGCGCTGGCGGCCGCCCTGCCTGGTGTGCCGTGGACCTTCCATCGCCTCGTGGATCGTGCGCTGGATCCGCGCCACGTGTGGCGCGACCTACGCGGGCTGGCCGGCCTGACCGCCGTCGCCTCGGCCGGCTCGCCGCAGGGCCTCGGCCATGGGTACGACGACCTGCTGGCGCTCGCTGAGTCCGACCCCGAGGTGGCCAGACTCCTCCAGCCGGCGGGTGGGCTCGTGGCGGAGCAGGTGCCGTGGTGGTTGCGTGCCGGGGTGTGGCAGTTCCGGGTCGAAGGACAGGTCCGGCCCGGTGGCTCCCCAAAGGCCTACGTGGACGAGGCGCTGGTCCGCTCCTGGCGGACGCTGTTGGACTCGGCTGCGGCTCGGCTGTCTCGATGACCGTCCTGATCGACCCCCCGAACGCCCCCGGCCACGGTCGGCTCTGGTCCCACCTGGCCAGCGACGAGTCCTACGCCGAGCTGCATGCCTTCGCCGCCCGGGTCGGCATCCCCGCGCGGGGATTCGATCGAGACCACTACGACGTGCCCGCCGACCTGCACGACCGGATGCTCGCCGAGGGTGCGCTGCCGGTCTCCTCCCGCGAGCTGATCAACCGCCTGGTCGACGCCGGGCTGCGGCGTCGCAAGTCGTCTGCCCTGGGCTCACGCTGGCCCGGCCAACGGCTGCGTCGCCCGGCCCTGTTGCGGCCCGGCGACCTGGTGGCGGTGGTCGCGCCGGCGGGCCCGACGGACCAGGCGCGACTGGCCGCCGGCATCGAGGTGCTCGCCGGATGGGGCCTGCGGGTGCGGCACCCCGACTCGCCCAGCGGCGAGAGCCTGCCTTGGCTGGCCGGCTCGGACGAGGAACGGGCGACTCGTTGGCAGGACGCCTGGCTGGATCGCGAGGTCAAGGCGATCTGGGCCAGCCGGGGCGGGTTCGGATCGCAACGACTGCTCGACCACGTCGACTGGTCCGCCCTGGCCCAGACGCGGCCGACCTGGCTGGTCGGCTTCTCCGATGTGACCGCCCTGCACCAGGCGGTGGCGGCGCGACTGGGTGTGCTCACCGCGCACGGGCCGGGGGTAGCCGCCCTGGCGGAAGCCGACCCCCGCACGACCGAGTCGGTCCGGGCACTGGTGATGGAGGGACGCAGCGAGCCGCTCCAGGGACGGCCGGGTGTCGGCGGCGTCGCGGAGGGCGCCTTGGTCGGCGGCAACCTGGCCACCCTCGCCTCCACCGTGGGCACGGCCGACTCGCTCCCAGCCGCGGGCGGCATCGCCCTGCTCGAAGATGTCGCGGAGGCGCCGTACCGCCTCGACCGCCTGCTCACCCAGCTGGTGCGGTCGGGCTGGCTGGACGATGTGCGCGCGATCGCGGTCGGCGATTTCACCGACTGCGGTGACCCCGACCTCGTGCGACGCCTGCTGCTGGAACGCCTCGGCGGCCTCGGCGTGCCGCTGGTGCTGGACCTGCCCGTCGGCCACGGCCGGGTCAACCTGACCGTCCCGCTCGGTGCCCGTGCTCGCCTCGACGGCGCCGCTGGGCTGCTGACGCCCCTCCTCTGACAGGGGCCTTGACCGATCGGGCGAATCTCTCCGATTCCACTCCGCGAGACTCGCGAAGGTGCCAGGATCGAGCAACTTGGCTAACTTGACACCGGTCCGCCACAACCTCGGTAGGCCCCGGTCGGAAGGAAACGCGTGTCGACCCCCACGACAAGCCCCCGTGCCACGAAGCCCCTGAACGCCCGCGATCGACACTTCGTCGACCGGTTCAGCTATGGCCACACCCCCGCGCTCGACCAGGCGGTCCGGTCTGCTGGTGGCGGTCGCGCCTGGTTCGAGGACCAGCTGAGCCCCGATCGGATCAAGGACAAGCCGGGCGGGAAGGTCAGGGGCTGGTACCCCTCGCTGTGGTACTCCCCGGCCAAGCTCTTCTACCGCAACTACCACGACATCAAGCCGGCCTGGGAGGTGATGACCGACTTCGGCCGCTGGACGATGATGCGGCGGACCTTGAGCACCCACCAGGTCCACGAGCTGATGGTGGAGTTCTGGTCGAATCTCCTGCACGTCCCCGTCGGTGACGACTCCGCCTGGCCCTATCGGATCGCCTACGACAAGCTGATCCGCGCCCACGCCCTCGGCCGCTTCGACGACATGTTGGTCAAGACGACCACCCACCCCTGCATGGGGCTCTACCTCGACAACGCCACCTCGACCAAGCGAGCCCCCAACGAGAACCTCGGCCGAGAGCTGCTGGAGCTGCACACCGTCGGCGTTGACGCCGGCTACACCGAGAAGGACGTCAAGAGCTCGGCGAAGATGCTCACCGGCTATCGGGCTGAGATCTATGCGAGGGGCCCCAAGGGGGAGTACGACGCCGTCTGGGCGAAGTACGTCACCGATGACCACTACGTCGGGAAGCTGAAGATCTTCGGCTTCAAGAGCCCCAACAAGCACGCCGACGGTCGCAAGGCCACCGAGCAGTACCTTCGCTACCTGGCCCACCACCCCGCGACAGCCAAGCGGATCGCCCACCGACTCGCGGTCCGGTTCGTGTCCGACGACCCGTCGGCAGACCTGGTCCGCACGGTCGCGCGCGCCTGGACCCGCAGCGGCACCGACGTCAAGGCGACCCTCCGTGCGCTGGTCGCCCACCCCCAGTTCGCCTCCTCCGCCGGCCGCAAGGTGCGGATGCCGCTGGAGGACACCATCGCGACGATCCGTGCCCTCGAGATCAAGCCCAAGAAGCCGAAGCACGACGGGGCCTTCGCCGACGCGATCTTCTGGGTCGCCAGCAACCAGGGCATGACGCCGTACGACTGGCCGGCACCCAACGGACACCCGGAGTCCAACGGTCCCTGGTCCAGCGCGGGTCGCGCGTTGACCTCGTTCGACATGCACCGCTCGCTGGGCGCTCGCTGGTGGCCGAGGCAGGACGCCCACTTCCCGCCGTACGCCGCCTTCCTGCCGGCCCTGCCGGCGAAGTATGGCGAGGTCATCGACCACGCCAGCGTCAAGCTCCTCGGTGTCCATGCGAGCGGGAAGGTCAAGGACGCGATCGCGCTGCGCAGCGGTCGGGCCCTCAACCAGAAGGTGACCGCCTCCGACATGAGTGACGGGTGGGTGGCCCAGTTGCTGACGGCCCTGCTCAGCTCCCCAACCCACATGACTCGTTGAGGAGCCTGCGATGAACCAGACCTCTACCCCCGCCCGGGTCGCGACCAAGCCGTGCGGCTGCCCCGACTTCAACCTGAGCCGGCGCCGGTTCCTGGGCGGTGTCGCCGCCGGGACCGCCGCGTTCGCCGGTGCCAGCATCTTCGGCGACGCCTTCCGCCAGGTCACCTACGGCGCCGAGCCGGCCGGTCCGGTGCTGGTCGTGCTCTCCTTCCGCGGTGGCGCCGACGGGCTGTCCATCGTGGTGCCGAAGAACGCCACCGACCAGGGCGTGATCACCAGTCAACGCGGCAGCATCGCCGTCCCGGTCGACCGCCTGGTCGGCGGCAACGCCAACTGGGGCCTCCACCCGGCACTGGCGCCGCTGATCCCGATGTGGGACGGCGGCAAGTTCGGCGCCGTGCACGGCACCGGGCTCGCCTCGCCGAACCGTTCCCACTTCGACGCGATGGAGCAGGTCGAGCTCGCCAACCCGGGGTCATCCACCCGGCAGGGCTGGATCAACCGAGCCATCGGACTCGGCAGCTCGCTGCCCGAGGAGCAGATGCAGCTTGGCAGCAGCATGTTGCCCACCTCGCTGGTCGGCCAGGCACCTGCGCTGGGCGCGGGTCAGGTGACCGATCTCAAACTGCCCGACCTCTGGAACGATGAGAAGCTGACCGAGTCGCTGCAGAAGATGTGGTCGGGCCATCCGACCTCGCTCAACGACGGCGTGCGCACCGCGCTCGGCTCGGTGGGCCGGCTCGCCGCGCTGGCCGGCGACGAGGACGGCCTGGAGGCGGCCAAGGCGCGCTACCCGGGCGGCCAGCTGCAGGACGTCCTGGCGAACACCGCCCAGCTGATCAAGGCCGAGGTGGGCGCCAAGATGATCACCATCGACTACGGCGACTGGGACATGCACAACGGGCTCGGCACCAACGACCCGCAGCCAGGTCAGTGGATGTATGACCACCTCGACCACTTCGCCAACTCCATGAAGGCGTTCTTCGACGACCTCGGCACGGTGGGCAACCGGGTGACAGTGGTGACGATCAGCGAGTTCGGCCGTCGGGTCGAGGCCAACGGCGACCACGGGGTCGACCACGGCTACTGCAACGCGATGCTCGCGCTCGGCGCCGGGGTCCACGGCGGTGACGTCCGCGGCAGCTCCGGGCTCAACCTCGACAAGCTCGCCGACGGCGATGTGCCGCTCCAGCACGACTATCGCAGCGTGCTCTGGGACATCCTCAAGGGTCGCTTCGCACTCAGCGACGGTCAGCGCAGCGCCGTCTTCCCGGGCAGTTGGTCCTATGCCAGCACCGGGATCATGAACTGATCCGCAGGACGTCATCGTCTCCGGTCGCCGGAGCGACCAGGGAGCATGACGTCAGCTGGTGAGGCGGGCGAGCTCGGCCGTGACGTTCGCGCGGGCCGGGGCCTCCCACTGTTCGAGGGCGTACGCCGTGTGGAACAGGGCTGGCTTGGTCAGCAGATCCTCGAGCACCGCGGCCCGGCCCATGCGGAAGTCGGTGTCGGAGACGTGGGCATACTCGCGGCGCACCGCGGCGGCGTACTCCTCATAGCGTGCAGCGTCGGCGGCCAAGATCGCCAGGTCCGCATCAGTCAGGGCCGCGCCGTCGAGGTCGCCGGGCGTCGGCCGATGATGCTCGGTGACCAGCACCAGCCGGGCGACCTCGGCGGCCACTGCCGCACCGACCAAGGGCGGCAGTGCCTCGGTCGCCCATCGGGCCGAGCGCTCCTCGTCGCCGGGGGCGGCGTCGTAGACCGCGTCGTGGAACCAGGCCGCCAGTGCCGTCGTTGCTGCCTCGTGCTCCACCCCCGCGGCCGTCAGCTCGTCCAGCCGGTCGAGCACCTCGGCCAGGTGGCGCAGGTCGTGGTAGCCACGATCCGGCGCCGACCACGCGGCCAGCAAGGCGTCGCGTAGGTCGCCTCCGTCGGGCAGCGGCCAGCGCGCGGCCAGGGCCTTCAAGTGCGGCACCGCACCATCGAAACACATCCGCGCCGAACATCCGCGGCGTCGATGGTGACGCACACCACCGGCTGTCGACCTGCTCTAGAGACAGGCCGCGAACGATGCAAGGCTGGAGCCATGACCGTGACGACCGAGAGCCCCCGGCAGCGCCGCGAGATCGGGGTGACCGAGTTGGTCCTGCGCGATGCGCACCAGAGCCTGATGGCCACCCGGATGGCCTTGGAGGACATGGTCGACGCCTGCGCCGACATCGACGCCGCCGGCTTCTGGTCCGTGGAGTGCTGGGGCGGAGCGACCTACGACGCCTGCATCCGCTTCCTCAACGAGGATCCCTGGGTGCGACTGCGCACCTTCCGGGAGCTGATGCCGAACAGCCGGCTGCAGATGCTGCTGCGCGGGCAGAACCTGCTCGGCTATCGGCACTACCAAGACGAGGTCGTCAACCGATTCGTGGAGAAGTCCGCCGAGAACGGCATGGACGTCTACCGCGTCTTCGACGCTCTCAACGACGTGCGCAACGTTCGGCAGGCCATCGAGGCGGTGCGTCGGGTCGACAAGCA
>JBDHZT010000104.1:0-13101 GCA_039811985.1 Nocardioidaceae bacterium
TAGTCCACGCTCGGGCTGCTCGCGCCCGGACTGTCACTCGGATTCGCCGGTGGCGGCTGGGCCGCCGCGGAGCCCTGGGAGGCGCCGGTGCTGGGTGACTCGCTCTGGGTCGGCTCCGAGGTGGGGCTGCTGCTCTCGGGGGTCGACGGCGACTCCGACGGCGACGACGACGGGGAGCCGGAGGGCGAGCTCGACGGTGAGCTGCTCGGGGACGGGCTGGAGGTGCCCGTGGACGGCGACGTCGGATCGGTCGGGTCCTGCTGGTTGTCGGAGTCGGAGCCACGGTTGCCGATGTTGGAGATGGTGGTGCCGGAGCCGGACTTGCCCCCCGTCAGGGAGGAGACCGGCTCGCCGGTGGCGAGCTCGAACGCGGTCAGGGCCGCCAAGGCGATGAGCAGCACCGCGCCGGACGCGACCGCCACTCGGGGCCACGGGATCCGGGACCACTGGATGTCCTGCCACCAATGTCGTCGGGCTGCCGCGGCCGATTCGGCTTCCGCCTCCTCGCGCGAGGACGCCGCCTCCTCCGGACCGACCAGCTCTTCGGGTTCGCCGTCCTTGCGCAGCGGATAGGTTCGCTTGACCACCTCGTGGCCAGCCTGGAGGGAGTAGGTGTAGGTGGCGGCGCCGACCGTGCCGACGATGCTGCCGAGGGCCGCTCCGACCAGAGTGCCGGCCACACCGAGCCACGATGCGAGCACGGCGCCCGACACTGCGGCCAATGCCGAACCAGCCACCTGCGCGGTGCTGATGCCGAGCCGAGGCTGGGACTTCTCGGTGGCGACGGCGCGGGTGTCGTCGGGGACGGGGGCGGGCATGGTGCAGCAACACCTTTCTGTGGCTTGATGGAGGTCCTATTCTCTGACGTCTGGCAACCCCTGCGGGATTCCCGGCGGCGACGTGATGCTGGCCACCCCGGGCAGCCTGTGCGGATGGCCAGCGAGATGACGGGGAGACATGACGGGGGAGACATGGCTGAGACGGGGATGACGCGGCAGCGACTGCTGGGACGGATGCCGGCTTTGCTGGGCATCACCGCTCTGCTGCTTGTGGGGATCAGCGGGGAAACGTCGGGGGCGGAGCCGGCCGACGTCCCGCTCACTCAGCGCGGCATGGCGGCGATCGCCTTGGACTACCTGCCGTCGGACTACTCGCACGTGGGAGCGAGCTACATCGACCGGCGCCATCCGGTCGGCTTCCGGGGTGCCGACTTCCGCTACCACGCGGACGGCGAGGATGACGGGGACCTGCTTGCCGTCGAGGCGTGGCCGACGCGCAAGCCGCAGGACTGTGGCGATGACGCACGGTGCGTCGCCCTCGGTGATGACGACGGCGATCCGGTCTACCTCAACTGGGCCGTCGTCGAGCCGGAGGAGGATCCCGGTCTGGTCGCGGTCTGGGTCAACCACCCCGGCGTGACCATGCTGGCGCTGTACGCCGGTCCCGACATCACCCGCGACCCGCGCACCATGGATCTGCCGATCTCGGTCGAGGCGATGCGCGCTCTGGTCACCGACGACCGGCTCCGGCTGATGACCACGCAGGAGGTTGTCGATGCCGGCAGGTCGGTGCCTCGTTGGCGGGGCAGCCAGCCGGATCCGTACTCCTACCAGCGGTTGCCGCAGACCGACGTGGGCCAGGCCTATGCACTACCGGTGGCGTGGGGGAGCCTGGGTCGCTGGGCTGACGCCAGGCGCTCGCCGGTGCGGCACCGGTTCGGGCCGGACGCCGTCGGTGGCCGGGTGGTTCACCTCAGGGGCTGGGCGATGGATCCGACGACGATCGATGCGGTGGCGGCACGCCGTACGCCCGACTTCTTGCGGCGCCCGTGCCACCGCGATCGGTTCGCCGGGCACTGCGTGCGCACGGGCCCTCGTCAGCGGCCGATCCACTTCTTGTGGCGGCCCGCGCACGGTGCCAAGCCCGGGGTGGTCTGGGTGACCCAGCGTCGCGATCGGGTGACCGTTGCCCTGCGGCTGGTGGGTGGCCCGGTGCCGGAGAGGCGCAAGGCGGCAATGCGCGCGTCCGGCTTTCACGACTGGCTGCGCTACGCCATTCGGGACCGCGGCCTGGGCCTGGTGACCGACAAGCGGGTGCTCGACAAGGCGGCCAAGGGCGCGATCGACGCGTCATAGAGACCGCCCGGCACAATCGACCCATGCTGGCGACCGCGGTGGGCTCCTATCCAGGCTCCGACGACCGGGACTACGTCGAGGCGGTCCGGTTGGTCTTCGGGGAGCTGCCCGACCTGCCGCATGTTCCCGAGCTGCCAGGGCGGGGCGCGATCGCCTCGATCATCGGACGCGGCGTCGCCGTGCTGAGCGAGCTGGGCGCCGACCTGCAGCCCGCCGGTTGGCGGCTCACCGACGCCCCCGGCATCGACCAGCGGCGGGCCCGCTCCTTGCTCGCCCAAGACCTCGACCGGGTGGAGGAGCAGGCTCAGGGCTACGCGGGAGCGGTCAAGGCCCAGATCGCCGGCCCGTGGACGCTGGCGGCCACGGTGGAGCGCCCGCGTGGCGACAAGGTGCTGGCCGATCACGGCGCCCGGCGCGAGCTGGCTCAGGCCCTCGCCGAGGGGGTCATCCACCACGTGGCGGACCTGCGTCGTCGGCTACCGGACGTGGATCGACTGGTGATCCAGGTCGACGAGCCGGCGCTGGGGGCCGTGCTCGCGGCCAAGGTCCCCACCGCGTCTGGCTTCGGCCGTCATCGGGCGGTCGACCTGCCGGAGGCCTCCGCGGCACTCGCCTGGGTGCTGGCGGCGATCGAGGACTCCGGTGCGGAGCCGTGGGTGCACTCCTGCGCGCCCGGGACGCCGTACGCTCTCGTCCGCGGTGCCGGCGCCCGCGGTCTCTCCGTCGACCTCACCATGTTGGTCGCCGCGGACCACGACGAGCTGGCCCGGGCACTGGAGGAGGGTGGCACGGTCGCCCTCGGGGTGGTGCCGGCGGTCGACCCGGAGCCGAGGCCGGGGGAGGGGCAGGCGGTCGACGCCATCGAGCGCTGGCTGGGCATGCTGGGATTGGATCCCGACGGCCTGGGCGGTCGTCTGGTGGTCACGCCGGCCTGTGGTCTGGCAGGGGCGAGCCCGGCCTGGGTGCGTGAGGCACTGGCCAGGATCGCGCGGGCCGCCCGCGAACTCTGACCGGCTCGGATCAAGCCGCGCTGCAAGGTGGCTGCAAGGCTGTCCGCACAGGCTGGGGGCTGTCAGAATGAGCCGAGCCGAGGAGCCGCCATGTCCGAGCCTGTTGCCTATCCGGTGCTGGACTCCGTGGACGACCTCCTTGCGGGTGCGGTCGATCGCGAGGTGCTCGAGGCACCAGGCAAGTCCGGCGCCGTCCTCGAGCGAGTGCGGATCGACGGTGTCCCCTACGTCGTGAAGTATCTCGACCAGGACCGCGACTGGTCACTGCGTGCCGCCCGCGTGCCCGGCAGCCCCACCGTGGCGCTGTGGCGACGCGGGATCCTCGACGCGCTGCCCGAGGAGATCGCCCAGCCAGTCGTCGCCGTCGCCCACGACCGGGCTCGTCCGCAACTGGCCGCGCTCCTCATGCATGACATCGGTCCGTGGCTCGTCCCGGCGGTCGATGATCCCATCGCGGTGGACCAGAACCAGCGCTTCCTCGACCACATGGCCGCCCTGCATGTGGCCTTCCTCGGCACCGGCCTCGACATCGACGTGGTGGCGCCGACGGACCGCTACCTGGAGCTCTCGCCGCGGATGGCGGCAGAGGAGGCCACCCTCGGGTCGGATCACCTGGTGCCCAGCCTGGTCGCCCAGGGCTGGCCGCTGCTGGAGACCGTGGCGCCGCGGGCGGCGGCGGTCGTCGTGCCACTGGTGAGGGAGCCGGGGCCGCTGTTGGCGGCCATGGCGACAACTCCGCAGACCCTGGTGCACGGCAACTGGAAGCTCGACAATCTCGGCACCGACCAGGCGGGCCGGACCATCCTGCTGGACTGGGAGACCCCGGGCCGGGGTGTCGGAGCGGCGGATCTGGCGTGGTATCTCGCCATCAACTGTCGCCGGCTGCCGGTCAGCAAGGAGGAGGCGATCGACCTCTATCGCGCCGCGCTCGAGCGGCGCGGCGTCGACACCGGGCCGTGGTGGGACCGGCAACTCTCGCTGGCCCTGCTCGGTGCGCTGGTGCAGTTCGGCTGGGAGAAGGCGCTCGGTGGGTACGACGACGAGCTGGCGTGGTGGGAGGAGCGGGCCGTGCACGCCGCGGCCCTGCTGGGGTGACCGACGCGATCCGGACGGCCTATGACCGCTCGGCTGAGGCATGGCGGGAGGGACCGGCGCTCCTCTACGCACGGTTGGCCGACGCTCTGCTCGACCGCGCTCCACTCCCGCTGCCCGGTGTCGCCGTGCTCGACGCGGGTGCCGGGACTGGTGTGGCGGGAGACGCCGCGCGCCGTCGAGGTGCTGCGAAGGTCGTCGCGGTGGACTTGGCGCCCGCGATGCTCTCCGCGTCGCCGGCGATGCCGGTGGCGGCGGACCTGCTGGGGCTGCCCTTCCGTGACGCCACCTTCGATCTCGCGGTCGCGGCGTTCAGCCTCGGCCATCTCCCGTCTCCTGGCCCGGCGCTGGCGGAGCTTCGGCGGGTCGCGCCGGCGCTGCTCGCCTCGGCCTTCGCGGCCGGATGGACCCACCCGGCAAAGGACGTGGTCGAACACGTGTTGAGTGAGCACGGCTACCGCCCGCCTACCTGGTACACCGCGTTCAAGGAGGGCACGGAGCGCCAGGTCGGTGCGGCGGACCGACTGGGTGCTCTCGCCAGGGACGCCGGCTATGCCGAGATCGTCGTCGATCTGGTCGAGGTCGACACGGGGCTGACCGAGCCGACCGACCTGGTGGCGTGGCGCCTCGGGATGGCACACCACGCTCCGTTCGTGGCTGGACTCGCGCCCGAGACCCGCGAGTCAGCCCGGCGGGAGGCCGTCGATCTGCTTGCCGGGGCTCCTCCGGTGGTGGTGCCGATGCTGGCTCTCACCGCAACCTGATCTGGTCCGATCGCCAGCGGGCGAGCCACCGGTCGGCCTCGGCGCGCAATCCATCGGCGTGCTCCCCGCTCTCGGCGGCCAGGCGGGTCACCAACGCCTCGGAGCGAGCCAGCCACCGCTCGTCGGCGAGTGCCGCGCCGGTGCTGCCCGCCCACCACCACGCCTCGATGCCCACCGCCTGCTCGACCCGACCCAGGTCCCGCCAGGCCGTCGCGGGATCGACCGGCTCGCCCAGCACGTGGGCTGCGTGGTGGCCGAGCAGGCGCGCACAGGCGTAGTAGCGGGGGACTCCGGACCGCTCCGCTGCCGTCGCCAGCTCTCGCGCGGTGGCCAGCGCCAGCTCGGGCTCGTCCCGGAGCAGCTGGACCTGGGCTTCGAGCAGCTGCAGCTTCATGGTGAGGCGCCAGCCGAAGACCAGGTCTCTGGCCAGATCCCCGGTCAGGGCGGCCCGCGCTCGATCCAGGTGGCCCAGGGCCGCGTCGGGGTCTCCTGCGCGGATTCGCTCGTCGGCCAGGTCTTCGAGTGCCGCGACGAGTACCTCGGGGATCACCACGTCATCGACGGCGTCGACCGCCTCCTGGTGGGCGTCGACCCCTGCTGAGACCGAGCCGAGGTTGCGAAGCACCCAGCCGGAGAAGTTCACCCCGCGCCCGGCGAAGCGTGGCACGTCCCTGCGCTCGACCTCGGCCGTGTAGTCGGCGAAGCACGCGAGCGCCTCTCGTGCCCTCCCGGCGACCGCAAGCGTGTGGCCGGTGAAGAGCACGGCGTGGAGTGACGCCGGCGTGTGCGAGACGCCGACCCCCGATCGGGTGGCCGGGCTCAACAGGGTCAGTGCCTCGTCGACCTCGCTGCGGTGGGCGTGCAGCACCCCGAGCCAGGCAGCGGCCTCCAGCCGGTCCTCGCCAGCACCGTTGCGCAGCGCGGCGGCGAGGTGCTCTCCGGCCCGGTCCAGCTCTCCTCGAGCGTGCAAGATGCGGCCCGACGCCACCAGGCAGCGGGTCCGTGAGGAGTCGTCCTCGGCCGCCAGGGCGCCGTCGTCCGCATAGGACGCCGCCTCGTCGAAGCGACGGTCGAAGTAGGCCGCCCAGGCCGCCGTCTCCCAGCGCATCGGTCCCGCGCTGATCGCGGCGAGGGCGTCGGTCTCGGCATCGCGGTAGCGTCGCCGCCGGATCCGCACCCGCGCCCGGTCGAGCAGGGCCGTGTCATCCGGAGTGAGGGCGAGTGACTGGTCGAGCAGGTCCTCTGCGGTGGCGTGGTCGAAGCGCTCCGCCGCGCGGGCGGCTGCGGCCCGCAGCCACCGGGCGGCCAGATCATGGTCACCGCCGAGTCGGGCGTGCTCGGCGACTGCGGCTGGGTCAGCATCGCTGCGCCGGGCGAGTGCGCGGCCGGCTTCGCGATGCAGGAGCGTCGAGCGACCCGTGGTCGTGCTGGAGACCAGCGCCGTGCGCACGAGGTCGTGTCGGAGACGCAGCCGCCCCGATGCCTCGACCAGCAGGCCGCTGCCGACTGCTCGCTCGGCATCGGTCAGCACGTCCAGGGTGCTGCGGCGGAGCACACCAGCGAGCAGGTCGATGTCGAGGTCGCCTCCGAGCACAGCCGCGGTGCGGACGAGCTCGCCGGCTGATCCCAGCTGGTCGCATCTCGACGTGACGGCCGCGACGAGGGACTCCGGCAGCTCTCCGGACGGGACGGTGGCGAGCTCGGCAAGGAAGAGCGGGTGCCCGCCGGACCGGGCGTGCAGCTCGTCGGCCCGCCGCTCGCCAACCAGTGCCGCGACATGGGCGCGGTCGAGGGGTCCGAGACCGACGTGATCGGTGGCCGGCAGATCGGGACCCTCACCGGGGCGCGCGCCCAGCACGATCGTCACGGCGAGCGGTCGGCGACACACGTAGGTGAGCCAATCGGCGAGGCTCGGTCCGGCCAGATGAGCGTCATCGACCACCACGACCGCTCCGCGTTCCCCGGCGATGCGACCGAGCACGCGCGTCACCGCGGCGTAGAGCATGGACGAACCCAGAGCCGGGTCGACCGAGCGGGTGGTCGGCGTCTCCGTCCCCAGGAGCGGCGCCAGCACGGCTGCGTCCGAGCCGAGGAGCTCCTCGCCGTCGTCCGCGTCTCGCAGATGCTCGGCGAGCGCGGACAGTACGACGTCGAGTGGGGCTGCGCGGTCCAGTGGGCCGCAGGTGCCCAGCAGTACCCGGTCTCCGACGGCGCGTCGCCCGCGGGCCCAGCTCGTCAGCAGGGTGGTCTTGCCAATCCCGGCCTCGCCGGACACCAGGGCCACTCGGGGTGCCCGCTCGGTCGCCATCCGCCCGGCCAGCGAGTCGAGGTGGGCGATCTGACTGTCCCGGCCGACCAGGGCTGGCACGTGCGTGGAGGCCACCACCGAGGGAAGATCGCCGCGCAGGATCGCGGTGTGGAGGTCTGCCGTCTCGGTGGCCGGATCGGTGCCGAGCTGGTCTGCCAGCGTCGCGCGCAGCTCGGCGTACACCGCGAGTGCCTGCGCCGGCCGACCCGCTGCTGCGTGGCACCGCATCGTCGTGCGAGCAGCCTGTTCGTCCAGTGGGTCGGCCAGGAGGTCGGCCGAAGCGAGCTCGAGGGCATCGCGCCAGTCGCCCGCCGTCAGCAGGCCGGTGGCTGCCACCCGTCGGGCGCGATGGACGAGCCGGGTGGCCGCAGCGCGCTCGCCACCGGCCCACGTCGCTTCTTCCCGCACGGCCGGCACCGGGCCGCGCAGCAGGGCGAGGGCTGCCCGCGAGGCCGCGGCCGCTGCGCCGGTCTCGCCAGCGGCCTGCCGACGCTCTGCCTCCTGGACCACCGCGTCGAGCTCGGTGAGATCGATCCAGTCGGCGCACAGCCGGTAGCCCTGGTCGGTCCGCTGTACCCGCTCCCGCCCGAGTAGGCGACGCACCCGGCTCGCCAGCACCGCCACCTGGTCGCCGGGTCGACGGGGCGGGTGATCGCCCCACAGCGCCTCGACGGCGGCGTCGACGGGCACCGGTCGGCCACGGGACAACGCCAGCAGCAGGAGCAGCCCGCGGGCCTTCCTGTCCAGGAGTGCCAGGTCGAAGCCGTCGACCGTGAGTTCCCCGAGCACACGCACGGCGAGTGCGCTCACCCTCGTCATGCTACGCCGGATGGAGCGTTCAGGGCTTCGCGTAGCCCGAGGCACCCCACCAGTCGACGACCACCACGGGCTCGTCACCGATCACCCACGCGTCATGGCCCTCAGGAAGCGAGGTGACGTCGCCGGCCCGGGCGACCAGCTCGGTGCCGTCGGCCATCTGGATCCCCAGCTCCCCGCTCAGGTGGTACTGGAAGTGCGGTGCCTCGCAGAGGTCGGTGCCGGCGATCGGCTTGACGTGCTCCGACCACCGCCACCCCGGTTGGAGGGTGAGGCGGCCGATCTCGGCTCCGCCGACGACGACCAGGTCGACGTTGCCGCGCTCGAAGGAGCGGGTTTCGTCCGGCGTCGTGAAGCTCTTCTGCTCGGTGTGCTGCTGGGTGTCGTGATCCACGGTCATGGTGACTCCTCGGTCCTGGCGACGGCTCTCGTCGCCTCGGGAGGAGCCTGCGACGGCCCGGTTGCAGTCCGGTTGCAGCCGGGGACCGGGCCGTCCAGGACCGACTCAGCCGACGTGCGCGGTCTGTGGGCCGTCGGTGGCCAGCTCGGTGTGCTTGACGTTGAGGAAGATCCAGATGATCGCCGACGCCGCCAGGGCGAGCCCGGAGCCGACCAGGAAGGCGGTGGTCGCGCCGTCGGTGAACACCTGCTGGCGGGCGATCTCCTGCATCGCCGCCTGCTGCTGCTCACTTGCCCCGGCGGAGCCCGCGGGAAGCGCGGCCATGGCCTGCTCGGCCGCCCTCTGCAGCTTGTCGCCGCTGCTGGTCCACACGTGCTGGGCAACGGTGCTCAGCGTCGCCAGGCCGAGCGCACCGCCCACCTGCTGCATGGTGTTGAGCACCCCCGAGCCGATCCCGGAGTCGCGCGCCTCGACGTGGTGCACGGCGGTCAGGGTCAGCGGGATGAAGGTCAGCCCCATGCCGAAGGACATCATCAAGATGAACGGCAAGATGTCGGTGACGTACGACGCGGTCACGTCGCTGGGCGGGAAGCTGACGTCGTACGGGATCCGGGAGAACCCGAACAGCGCGCCGGCCACCAGGAGGGTGCCGGTGCCGGCCAGGAAGCGTGGGTCGATCCGGTTCACGGTGTTGGACGAGATCGCCGCGGCGACCATGATGCCCGCGGTGAACGGCAGGAACGCGACGCCGGTGTGCAGGGGCGTCCATCCGTTGACCTCTTGGACGTATTGGCTGAGGAAGAAGAACATCGCGAACATTGCCGCGGGCATCAGCATCATCGCGCCGAAGCTAGCCGCACGGGTCCGGTTGCGCAGGATGCGGATGGGCAGCAGGGGGTGCTCGGCGCGGGTCTCGATGATCGCGAACAGGGCCAGCAGTGCGACGCCGATCACCAGGCTGACGATTGTCCACGGGTCGCCCCAGCCATAGCGGGCGTCGCCGGCCCGGGAGAGGCCGTAGACCAGGCCGAGCAGGCCGATCGTGCCGGACACGGCGCCGGGCACGTCGAGCTCGCCAGGGTGGGTCTCGGACTCGGCGAGCACCCAGGACGCTGCGAACGCCGCGATCAGGCCGATCGGCACGTTGATCAGGAAGGTCAACCGCCAGCCCTCGATGTCGGTGCCGAGGAAGGACAGCGCGCTGCCGGTGAGCCAGCCACCGAGGATCAGGCCGACCGCCGCACCTGCGCCGGACATCATCGCGTAGACCCCGAAGGCGCGGCTGCGCTGCCGGCCCGCGGGGAAGGTGGTGGTGATGAGCGCGAGCGCCGCGGGGGAGGCCATCGCAGCACCGAGACCCTGCAGGGCTCGAGCGCTCAACAACATGGCCTCGTTCTGAGCGACGCCACCGAGCAGGGAGGCGATCGCGAAGACCGTGAGTCCGATCATGAAGATCCGGCGACGGCCGTAGAGGTCACCAAGTCGCCCGCCGAGCAGCAGCAGGCCGCCGAAGGCGAGGGCGTACGCCGTGACCACCCAGGTCAGGCTGCCCTCGCTGAAGCCGAGGTCGGTCTGGATGTAGGGCAGCGCGATGTTGGCGATGGTGCTGTCGAGCACCACCATCAGCTGGGCTACCGAGATGAGCACCAGGGCCCAGCCCAGGTGGAGGTGTTGCCCCGGCGAGCGCTCCGCCTGGGTCTCGGTGATCGTGTCGGACATGGTGGTCTCTTTCAGGCTTCGGAGTCAGGCTTCGGACGGGTTGGCCAGGACGGCGGGGAGGATGATCTGGTCGATCACGGCCTCCGTGGTGGTGGGGGACGGCTCGATCCCGAGGACGAACCGGCGGTGGAGCACGATGCCCGCGAGCGCGGGACTGACGAGGTCGAGGTCGAGGTCGGGCCGGATCTCACCGCGGGCCCGGGCCCGCTCGTAGATCTGCCGGCTCACCGCGATCTTCGGGCCGAGCACCCGCTCGCGGAAGACGGCCGCGAACTCCCGGTCCCGACCGAGGGCGGTGACGACGCTCGCGAAGCTGGCGGCCTCCTGCTCGGTGAGCCCGTGATTGCCGCAGAACGCCGCTACCAGATCGCCGCGCAGGGTGCCGGTGTCGGGCGCAGGCGCCGCCTTCTTCAAGGTGGTGAGGGCGTCGACGACCAGGTCGGCCTTGCCCTGCCAGCGCCGGTAGAGGGTCGCCTTGGAAGCCTTGGCCTCGGCGGCGACGGCATCCATCGTGAGCCGGTCGTAGCCGACGTCATCAAGCACGGCGAGGGTGGCCCGGAAGATCTCCCGCTCGCGCTCACCGGCCACGCGGGGACGGTGTGTCGAGGTGTCGGTCTGGGCGCCGGTCATGGCTTCCTCTCCTGGCTTGGGCAGGTGCGCAAGACACATTGGATGGAACGGTACGGTTTCGTTCCATCAAACTCAAGTCCGCGTCACGATATTCCCCGCGCCCAGATGTCGGTGTCGGCGGGCAAGATGACCTCATGAGCGAACCCATGGCGGCGTCGGCGGAGGCCAAGGAGCGACACCAGCTGCTCAGCGAGGAGATCGAGGAGGCCCGCTGGCGCTACTACGTGCTGGACGACCCGACCCTCTCCGACGCCGACTTCGACCAGCGGCTGCGCGAGCTGGAGAGCCTGGAGGAGGAGTTTCCCGAGCTGCGCACCCCCGACTCACCCACTCAGAAAGTCGGCGGGGCTGTCTCGACCGAGTTCACCGCCGTCGATCACCTCGAGCCGATGCAGTCCTTGGACAACGCCTTCTCCGATGAGGAGCTGGACGCGTGGTACTCCCGCCTGGCTCGGGAGGGCGTCGAGGACCCGGAACTGCTGTGTGAGCTCAAGGTGGACGGGCTGGCGATCAATCTGCTCTACGAGCGGGGCCGGCTGGTGCGCGCGCTCACCCGCGGCGACGGCCGGACGGGTGAGGACGTGACCCCCAACGTGAAGACGATCTCCACGGTGCCGCACCGCCTGCGGGCCAGCGACAAGCACCCCGTCCCTGCTCTGGTGGAGGTGCGCGGCGAGGTCTTCTTGCCGGTGGAGGCCTTCGAGCGGCTCAACGATGCGATGGCCGACGCCGGCCGGCCGATGTTCGCCAATCCACGCAACGCCGCTGCCGGCTCCCTGCGCCAGAAGGACCCCAGGGTCACCGCGTCACGCGCGCTAGGCATGGTTTGCCACGGCATCGGCGCACGGGAGGGCTTCGAGCCGACGTCGCAGAGCACGGCGTACGACGCCCTGCGTGCCTGGGGGCTGCCCACTAGTGACCGGGTCCGCGTGCTGCCCGACCTGAGTGCCGTGCGGGACTACATCGCCTACTACGGCGAGCACCGTCACGACGTCGAGCACGAGATCGACGGGGTCGTGATCAAGGTCGACGAGGTCATCTTGCAGCGCCGGCTCGGGTCGACCAGCAGGGCGCCACGCTGGGCGATCGCGTTCAAGTATCCCCCCGAGGAGGTCAACGCGAAGCTGCTCTCCATCGAGGTGAACACCGGCCGCACCGGCCGGGTGACCCCGTTCGGGGTGATGGAGCCGACCAAGGTCGCCGGGTCGACCGTGGAGCGAGCCACCCTGCACAACGCCCACGAGGTGAAGCGCAAGGACGTCCGCCCCGGTGACACGGTGATCCTGCGCAAGGCGGGCGACGTGATCCCGGAGATCCTCGGTCCGGTGCTCGCGCTTCGCCCCGAGGGGCTTCCCGAGTGGGTGATGCCAACCGTCTGTCCCGCCTGCGGCACCACGCTGGTGGAGGAGAAGGAGGGCGACAAGGATCTGCGCTGCCCCAATCACCGCCGCTGCCCGGCACAGCTGCTCGACCGGATCTTCCATGTCGCCGGTCGGGGCGCCTTCGACATCGAGGGACTGGGCGTCGAGGCCGCAGCCGCGCTGCTCGAGGCCGGCGTGATCGAGGACGAGGGGGACGTCTTCGACCTCGACCACGACAAGCTGATGCGCACCGAGCTGTTCACCCGAGCAGCGAAGAAGACCGAGGCCGAGGTGGCGGTAGACGGCCGGGTCATCTCGGCCAACGGCGAACGGCTGCTGGCCAACCTCGACCACGCCAAGCAGGTCCCGCTGTGGCGGGTGCTGGTGGCGCTGTCGATCCGCCACGTCGGCCCCACCGCCGCCCGTGCGCTCGCCACGGAGTTCGGCTCGCTCGAGGCCGTGCAGGTGGCGTCCGAGGAGGCGCTCGCCGCCGCCGAGGGGGTCGGGCCGACCATCGCCGCCAGCGTGCGCCGCTGGTTCGACGGCGACGAGGGCGACTGGCATCGCGCGATCGTGGCGAAGTGGGCGGCCGCCGGCGTGACCATGGCCGAGGAGCGCGACGAGTCGGTCGAGCGGACGATCGAGGGGTTGACCATCGTGGTGACCGGCTCCCTGGTCGACTTCAGCCGCGACTCCGCCAAGGAGGCCATTGTCAGCCGAGGTGGCAAGGCCGCCGGTTCGGTGTCGAAGAAGACCGACTACGTCGTCGTCGGCGACAGCGCCGGCTCCAAGGCCGACAAGGCCGAGCAACTCGGTGTCTCGATCCTGGACGAGGACGGCTTCAAGGCGTTGCTGGAGAGTGGGCC
>JBDHZT010000105.1:0-13097 GCA_039811985.1 Nocardioidaceae bacterium
TTTGCCACCACAAGACCGCAGGAGAGGCAAGAACACCGCGGCAGACGCCGACCCGGGCAGGCCAGGCGACCACCAGCAACCCGGCGAGCGACCCCGACCAAGAGCAGCGCTCACCCGTCGTCGCTGCCCTATCGGTCGTCACCACCGACGACCAGCGACCCGGCGACCGACCCCGACCAAGAGCGGCGCTCACCCGGCGGTGCGGCACGAGTCTCGGCGGCCAGGGGGCGAGCCAGCCCCGACAGTGTCAGCCTTCACCCGGCGTGAGGTCGAAGAAGCTGACGCCGTCTGCGTCGGAGAGGACGACGCGGCCGTCGGAGAGGGGGATCAGGCGGACCTGATCCACGCGGTAGCGGGCGTCGATGTCACGGGTCCAGGTCTGCAGCTGACCGTTCTCGACGTGGATGACCGCGACGGAGGCTCGCCGGCCCCAGTTGTGGGAGAGGACGGTGAGGGCAGTGCGCTGGTCGGGGAGCCAGGTGAACTGCCGCGGATCGTTGCCGGCCTGCGCCTCGGTTCGGCCACCGAAACCGGTGACGTCGAGCTGGTGCACGTCGGTCAGGTCGTCGACGTCGAAGAGTGCAGCCTGGGCGCCGTGTGTGACGCCACGCCGGTCTGCCGCCACGCCGATGCCGAGCAGGCGGTGCTGACCGAGCGGGTGGAGGTAGTCGGAGAAGCCAGGGATCTTCAGGGCGCTCAGCAGCGTGGGCTCCGCGGGATCGCTGAGGTCGACGGCGAAGAGGGGATCGATCTGGCGGAAGGTCACCACGATGGCCAGGTCGTCGAACCAGCGGACGGACTGGATCTGCTCGCCTCGCCCGAGGCCGTCGAGGCGACCGATCTCGACGAGCCGGTCACCGCGCTCGGCGAGCGTCGCCACGGCATTCGCGTTCCCCATCCCGATAGTCGGGCCGACCGCCAGCCGCAGCACCCCGTCGGCCTCGTCCATCGCCCAGCGGTCCGCCACCGTCCCGGTGACCATGCCCGAGGCGACATAGGTCGCGTCGACGTCGCCGAGCGCGAAGGCGTAGAGGCGGGTGCGCTGCGGCTTCGGGACGATTCTGATGTCGGTCAACACGCAGCACGGTCCGGGTCCGAAGGGCTCCCAGCCGTCGGTGGCCAGATAGAGGCGGTCGGCTGACACATAGGTGGTCTGTGAGGAGGTCGTCACGCCGGTGCTGGTCCATGAGCTCGGGTCGTCGAGGTGGAAGCCGGAGATCACCATGGTCCCGAGGCCTGCCTCGGCCTTGGGGATCGCGATCTGGGAGCAGTCGAGGAGGGGGCGCTTGTCGGCGCCATCGCCCGAGGACGACGTCAGCGTGGGCAGCCAGTCGGTGATGCTGCTGGCTCGGACGATCTGCCTGTTCTGACGCAGTGCCCAGCGGTCACCGTGACCCTTGCCCGGGCTCACGAAGTCCAGATCGGGCAGCTGGGCGCTCAGCACGAGGCGCACGACGTCGTCGGTCTGGCGCGCCGTCACCAGGCTGGCGTCGACCGTGAACGTGTCGGCGATCTTCATCGAGCCGGGGTCGGTGATGTCGACGACGATCAGAGCGGTCGTGTCGACGGTGGGGATGAGCCGCATCGGTTGGGGCTTCGCGGTGACGCGGGCGGCGGCCCCACCGAGGACCAGGACTTGGTCTCCGGAGAGCAGCAGTTCGGCATTGTCGATGCGGCGGGGGAGCCGCATCCGGTCCAGCAGCGCGGGCCGGTCGCCCGTGACGTCGTACGTCGTCAGCTCGCGGCCGTCGACCCGGACCAGGATGCGCCCGTCGGTCTTGACGATGTCGGGCTCGTCGACACCGGCCTCCTGCACGTTGGTGCCGGTGTCACTCGCCTGCGCTCGGTGCGGGGCCGGTGCGGCTGCCGTCGGCAGAGGGGCCACCTGGTCCCGATAGGTCAGCTCGGTGGGCCAGATACCGTTCCAACCCCAGGCAGTGACCTGCTTGACGCCGTGGCGGACATACCAATCCAACAGCTCGTCGCAGGTCGCGGGGGAGCGCAGGGCGGCGTTCGCGAGCCGCAGGTCGGTCGCGTCCGGGTGCGATCCTCCGGCTGACTCCGCATCGCTGAGGCAGCCCGCCAGCAGCGGAGTGAGCAGGGCCGCTGCGGTGGCGGCCGCGACGCTGGTACGGACGGTTCCGTTACGAGCACTTCCGGCCATGATCTCCCCCTGAGCTGGTCGGCAACGGACTGCTTGTTCCTCGATCAGACGTGCCGCTGATCGGTGCGGTTCCCTGGCGGTGGACGGTTCGGGAGCGGTGGATCGGGAGCCGCGATGGCCTGTCACCATGGACTCATGGCTGCAGACCGAGAGTTCGACATCGTGCTGTTCGGGGCGACCGGGTTCACCGGTGGCCTAACGGCGCAATACCTCGCCGAGCACGCACCCGAGGGGCTCACCTGGGCGCTCGCGGGACGCAACGAGGAGAAGCTCGCCGAGGTCCTTGACCAGCTGTCGGTCGAGCACGCGAACGCGCCGGACCTGCTGGTTGCCGATGCGTCCGACGCCGACTCCTTGGCCGCGCTCGCCGGCCGGGCGCGGGTGGTCATCTCGACGGTGGGTCCCTATCTGAAGTACGGCGAACCGGTCGTCGCCGCGTGCGCGCAGGCCGGCACCGACTACGTCGACCTGACCGGCGAGCCCGAGTTCGTCGACCGGATGTGGCTGAACCATCACGCCACCGCCGTGGAGACCGGGGCGCGGCTCGTCCACGCGTGCGGCTTCGACTCCGTGCCGCACGATCTCGGCGCCTACTTCACCGTGCAACAACTCGACGACGAGGAACCGATCAAGCTGCGAGGGGTGGTGCGGTCGAACGGCTCGTTCTCCGGTGGCACCTTCCACTCCGCGATGACGGCGCTGTCTCGCGGCCGACAGATGAAGGAGGCCTCCGCCACCCGTCGTCGGGTCGAGGGCAGGCCCGCCGGTCGCAGTTCACGACCGGTTGCCGGGAAGCCGCATCGCGATCCACTGCTGGGCTACTGGCTGCTCCCGTTGCCGACGATCGATCCGATCATCGTCGCCCGCAGCGGTGCGGCCCTGGCGTCGTACGGTCCTGACTTCCGCTACTCCCACTACGCCGGCACCAAGACGCTGCGCTATGCCGCTGGTGGTGCCACCGCCGTCGGGCTGCTCGGCGTCGCGGCGCGGATCGAGCTGACGCGCGACCTGTTGATGGGGCGGATTCAGAGCGGCGAGGGGCCGGACCAGGAGCGCCGGGACAAGTCCTGGTTCACCGTCGACTTCGTCGGTGAGGACGGCGACCAGGTGGTGCACACCCGCGTCTCGGGCGGCGACCCCGGCTACAGCGAGACGGCGAAGATGCTGGCCGAGTCGGCCCTCTGCCTCGCGCTCGACGACAACCCCGAGACCGCCGGACAGGTGACCACCGCCGTGGCGATGGGCGACAGCCTGCTGGCCAGGCTGCAGCGGGCCGGCATGAACTTCGAGGTCGTCGAGCCGGCGTGACAAGATGACCGACGGCCGGTCCTAGGCCTCTAGGTCGGCCGCGCCCCAGTAGCTCAGTGGATAGAGCAGCCGCCTCCTAAGCGAAAGGTCGTAGGTTCGACTCCTACCTGGGGCACCCAATGCTCAAGGCACGAACTCTGGTCGCGCAGGCCTTTCCTGATCGTCGCCGCCCAGCGCGAGCACTCGTAGCGAGCCCGTCGGTCAGCCGTCGAGTCAATCGGGTCATCCGTCGCTCCCTGATTGCTACGCGATCACGTATCGAAATAGTAAGTGATAGCGTAGTAAGCATGACCGTTGACGCCACCGTCGAGGCCGTTGTCCCGGCGTTGCGCTCGGCCGTGCTGCGTCTGGCCCGCCGGTTGCGGGTGGAGCGGGACCGGTCCGCGCTGAGCAACAACAAGGTCGCGATCCTCAGTCACCTCGCTCGCGAGGGCGAGAGCACGCCGTCGTGGATCAGCGCCGACGAGCGGCAGCATCCGCAGTCGCTGTCCCGGCCGCTGGCGGAGCTGGAGGAGTCCGGTCTGATCGTGCGGGCTCCGGATCGCGTGGACGGCCGGCGCAGCGTGCTGCGACTGACAGCTGAGGGCCGGGCGGCCTTCGACGCCGACATGGCGCTGCGAGACCGATGGTTGGCCGAGGCGCTGGGGGGCCTGGATGCCGACGAGCTCCGAGTGCTTGCCGAGGCCGCCGGCATCCTGGACCGGCTCGGCGGCTCGCATGCCTGAACCCGGCTGGGTGCGTCACGCGATCTGGTGGCGGCTGTATCCGCTCGGCTTTGCCGACGCCTACCCGGCCCCGCCGACCGCTCCCGCGCTACCCGAGGAGCAGCGGCTGCGGCGGATCGTCTCGTGGCTGGACCATGTGGTCGAGTTGGGCGCCTCCGGCATCGCGCTCGGCCCGATCTTCACCTCCACCAGCCACGGCTACGACACCACCGACCACTTCCGCATCGACCCCCGCCTGGGCACCGAGGACGACTTCGACCACCTCGTCGCCGAAGCGCATGCCCGTGGCCTGCGGGTGCAGCTCGACGGAGTGTTCAACCACGTCGGCCGCGACCACCCCCGAGCGGTGGCCGCGCTCCGCGACGGCTCGGCCAGCCCCGCGGGGCGATGGCTGAGGTCCGACGACAACGGCTTCGTGCCGTTCGAGGGACACGACACCTTGCTCACCTTGAACCACGACGAGCCCGAGGTGCGCCGCTACGTCATCGACGTGATGCGGCATTGGCTGGACCGCGGCGCCGACGCCTGGCGGCTCGACGCCGCCTACGCGGTCCCAACCGCGTTCTGGACGCAGGTGCTTCCCGAGGTGCGCCGCAGCCACCCGGAGGTCTGGTTCGAGGCTGAGGTCATCCACGGCGACTACGCCGGGTTCGTCCGAGACTCCACCGCCGACACCTGCACGCAGTACGAGCTGTGGAAGGCGATCTGGTCGGCGATCAACGACCGCAACCTCCACGAGCTGGCCTGGGCGCTGCGTCGCCATAACGACATGCTCGCCACCTTCGTGCCCGCCACCTTCATCGGCAACCACGACGTCACCCGCATCGCCAGCCGCATCGAGGACCACCGCCACCTCGCTCACGCGATCGTGCTACTGACCATGTTGGCCGGCACCCCGACCGTCTACGCCGGAGACGAGTACGCCCTCCGTGGCGTGAAGGAGGATCGCGCCGGCGGCGACGACGCCGTTCGTCCTGCCTTCCCCGCCGCCCCGGCCGACCTCGCAAGCGCCGACACCGACGTGTTCCGCCTGCACCAGCGCCTCATCGGACTGCGTCGCCGCAACCCCTGGCTCCACACCGCCACTGCCACCACCACCGCGTTGCGCGGCGACCACGCCACGATCTCGGTCAGCGACGGGCGCCACACCCTCAGTCTGGACCTCAACCTCAGCGACGACCCGGTGCCGGCCACGGCCGGCGAGACCCTCGACCGGGACGACGCCACCCGCCACGACCCCGATGCCGTCGCTGCTCATGGCTGGCGGATCACCGCCCGGTCCTGCTGACTTGACCTGACTTGACTCGGTCACCGGCTCGTCCTGATCCAGTGCCAGGCCACCGCCCCGACCCACAGCTCGTAGCCGAGGGTGCTCAGCGCGAGGATCGGGAAGAGTCCACCGAACATCAGCGTCGCCGTGGCGATCAGGCTGACCGGCAGCAGCGCGATCCCGATGCGTTGCAGCCAGACCGCCTCGCCGGTGAGCCGGAGCGCGGCCACGATGACGGCGATGAAGAAGAGCCGCGGGAGGACGGAGAAGGCTAGTGAGTACGGCGCGATGGAGTCCCAGCCGGCGAGCATGCGGACATCGGTCCCCTTCGTGGCAACGTCGAGCGCCACGTCGTGGAGGACCGCTGCGTAGGGCCAGATCAGGGCCAGGAGCACGCCCGAGCCGACGCCGATCGCGGCCAGTGCGCCTGAGGCATCAGCTCTGCGGAGCTTGACGTGGACGGCGCCGAGGAAGCCGATCAGCAGGGTGCCGGCCAGGACGAACGCATAGTTGCCGGCGCGATACCAGGTCTCGGCACCGAGCACGTCGTGGCCCCAGTGGGTCGGGGTGTCTCCGAGAGTGCCGCCCTTCGGCAGCACGAAGATCGACATGCCAATCATCACGGCCAGCTGGCAGATCGTGAACGCCAGGCCGAACCTGGCACTGATCCGGGTCAGCCGTCCGTCGGCGCCGATGGGGACGGGGGACGTCGCCGCCGACGCGGGTGTCACAGGTGTGGCTGTGGACGGGGTAGTGGTGGACATGATGGATGAGCTCCTTCCGGGCTGAATGGGCGGCTCGAGTGAGCCGACAGACCAGGAACCTAGGAGCCGACCTGGCCCTCGCACATCGAGCCGAGGGCGGGTTCAGGCTCATCCCGCGCCGCGCGGTCACTCAGCCCGCGGGGTGATGCTCCGCACCCGACGTGCGCACTAGCCTCGCCTCGTGATCCACCGGTTGCGCACCACCCGCCTCGACGCTGCTTTGGCGGTGGCGTTCTTGGTGGTCGGGCTGACCCAAGTGGAGGTGTTCCCGATCGCGGGTGCCGGGCGCGGCGAGCTGTTCGTCGCAATGTCGACCCTGCCCCTGGCCTGGCGACGCACATTCCCGATCCAGTCGTCCCTGGTGGCCTCGGTCTCGTGGCTGATCCCCCTCGACGGGTTCCCCGTCTTGGGCCTCGTGGTCGTGATCGTGCAGTTTCTCGCCCTGGGGACGCACGGGCGCCCGCTGCGAGCAGTTGTCGCGGTCACGGCCTGGGCGTCGGCGCTCTCCGTGGTGGGCACGCTCCTCGGTCCCGAGGCACCCGTGGCCGCGATCGGCGGCGTGCTCGCGGTCGTCGCACCCGTCCTGGCCGGACTGGCGGTTCGTCACGAACGGCGCCAGAAACAGGCGCTGGCCGCCCTGGCCGACCAGCTGCGCGCGGAGCGGGCCAGGGCCGAGCAGGATGCGGTCGACCTCGAACGCTCACGCATCGCCCAGGAGCTCCACGACGTCGTCGGGCACGACGTGACCCTGATCGCGATCCAGGCGGAGGCCGCCGCCGCAGCCCTGCGTGTCTCAGCGCCGCAGGCCACTACGTCGGTCGAGGCGATCCGCGCCACCGCCCATCACACCATGACCCAGATCCGCGCGGTTCTCGACGTGCTCGCACCCTGTGCGGGCCAGGGCCACCCTGGACCCGAGAGCCCTTCGGAGCTCGCGGACCGGGCACGCGCCGCCGGCATCGACAACACCCTCACGGTGACCGGCACCCCACCCGCCGACCAGGAGGCCATCACGCTCGCCGTCAACCGCATCCTGCGCGAGTGCCTGACCAACGCCGGCAAACACGCTCCCGGACGTCCGGTGGCACTCGCCGTCGACTGGTCGCCCAGCACCGTCGAGCTCCGGTCAACCAACCCCACGGACGCCCTCGCGATCACGCCGGCGCCCGGCCGGGGCCTGGCCGGCATCCGTCATCGTGCCGAACTACTCGGCGGAACCCTGACCACCACGCTCGCGGACGGCCACTTCGACGTACAGGTCAAGATCCCCGCCCGACCCACCCCGCCGGCCAGTGGCCCCACTCACCAGGGTCGGACATGACTCGCGTTCTCATCGTCGACGACCAGGACCTCGTGCGCCACGGGCTGAGGACGATCCTCGAGCTCGGGGGCGTCGAGGTCGTCGGCGAGGCCGCGGACGGCGCCGGTGCCGTGACGGCGACGGAGCGGCTGCGGCCCGACGTGGTCCTCATGGACCTGCGCATGCCGGGCGTCGACGGCGTCGAAGCAACCCGCCGTATCGCCGAAGCGTCCGGGCCACCCGTCGTGGTGCTGACCACGTTCGACACCGACCAGCACGTCGTCGACGCGATCCGTGCCGGCGCGGTGGGCTTCTTGCTCAAGGACGTGACGTCAGACGGGCTGCTGGACGCCGTTCACCGCGCCGCAACAGGGCAGCCGGTGATCGCGCCGGCCATCCTCGCGCGCCTCATGGACCACTTCTCTCGACGCCCTCCCACCACGCCTGCAGCACCCGGCCTGGCCGACCTCAGCGACAGGGAGCGGGAGATTCTCGCCCTCATCGGTGCGGGGCTCTCCAACACCGAGATCGCCCACGAGCTCGTCATCAGCATGGCCACCGTCAAGACCCACGTCCGACACGTCTTCGCCAAGCTCGGTGCCCGCGACCGTGTCCAAGCCGTCGTCATTGCCCGCGACGCGGGCGTCCAACGCCCCGCTCGGAGTTAGTACGGTCCCGATTGGGGTGAGCTTCGTGCTGAGACCACCCAATCGGGACCGTACTAACTCGAACGGTCCGGCAAGGCGACGATCAGGGCTCGATAGCCAGGCCCGCGACTCCGTCGGGGCTGAAGATCTCGACGGCCGGGCCGTCGACGAGGATGCGGACGGGATCGCCGGAGCAGGGCATGGAGAACGTGACCCCACCTCGGCTCATCGCGAGGATGCCGTCGCCCACCTCGAGGGTGGCGTCGCCGACTCGGGTGGTGACGGCAGTGCCGTTCGCGGGAAGGTCGAGGGTGTGGACGGCATCGGCGACGGCCGGGTGGGGCTCGAGCACCAATCGCTCGCCGTCCAGCGCGACCACGTGCGGCACGGAGTGGGCACCGGCCCAGCCCGCCGGCACATCCGCAACGTCGCGCAGCCAGTGCAGCAGGCAGGGCCGGCCTTCGGCGTCGACGAAGGCAGAGGCGGCGTAGTGGGACGGGCCATAGGTGAGCCGCTGCCACGTGCCCGTCGACTCGAATCGGCCATCGACGAGGTCCCCGACGACGCCGGCGACATAGTGGGTCAGCCCGTCCGCCCAGACCGAGACCACTAGTGCCCACCGATCGCCGACGCGGAGCAGTTGCGGACACTCCCAGGCGGTTCCGGTCCATACCGGATCGGCCTCGGTGGACGGTCGAGAGGCCAGGATGCCGTCATAAGTCCAGGCGGTCAGGTCCGGGGACGTCCACGAGAGGGCGAGCGCGATGCCCGAGGCGGTGCCCCCACCGACGACCATCCGCCACTGGTCGCCATCGCGGAGGACGAACGGGTCACGCAGCACGGCCAGGTCGATCCCGTCGGGGGGTACGACGACCACGTCGCCCTTGTGCCAGCTCGTCCAGCTCTCGTCGGTCGGCCGGGCGATCCTGATCCGTCCGAGCTGCGGAGCATCAACCGGCGCGGAGGTGTAGAAGGCGACTGCCTCGCCGCTCTCGTCGATGACGACCGCGCCGGACCAGATCCCGCCGTCATCGTCACCTGGTGCCAGCGCGGTGGGGAGTTCCGTCCAGTGCACCAGGTCCGGGCTGGTCGCGTGGCCCCAGTGCTGGGTGACCCGCCACTCGGTGGAGTCGAGTATCCGCTGGAAGAAGTAGTGGTAGCGACCGCCGTGCCACAGCACGCCGTACGGGTCGTTGATCCACCCTCGCTCCGGGGTGAAGTGCAGGCGCGGCCTGCGATCAGGCGCTCCCGCGGCGGTCTCCTCCATGGCGACACAGTATGGCCACGATGGCACGGCCGCCGACCAGTCGGTCGACCTTGGACGCAGCATGCCCACCCGGCCGTCTGGGTATGGTCATGGACAAGCCCAGGTTGACGCTCCGGGAGGCGATAGTGGCTGAGTCCAGGCCAGGTCCGACGCTCGTGCCGGCGGGGGAGCCCATGCTCGCCGTCGCCGGATTGGCCAAGTCGTACGGCGCGCAGCAGGCCGTGGTCGACCTCTCTTTCGACGTGGCGGTCGGCGAGACCTTCGGGCTCCTCGGTCCGAACGGCGCCGGCAAGACCACCAGCATCTCGATGATCTGCGGACTGCTGGCACCCGACGCCGGCTCGATCCGGGTGGACGGGGTCGAGATCAGCCCCGGCTCGGTGGAGGGGCGTGAGCTGATCGGCTATGTGCCGCAGGAGATCGCGCTCTATCCCGACCTCAACGGTCGCGACAACCTGGCCTTCTTCGGGCGGCTCTACGGGCTATCCGGCGCACCCGCCCGGGAGCGGATCGCCGAGACGCTCGACCTGGTCGGCCTCACCGACCGGGCGGGCGACCGGGTGAAGGAGTACTCCGGTGGCATGCAGCGCCGGCTCAACATCGCCGCCGGCTTGCTGCACCGCCCCCGCCTGCTGATCCTCGACGAGCCGACCGTGGGCATCGATCCGCAGAGCCGCAACGCGATCTTGGAGGCGGTGGCGGCCCTCGGCGAGCAGGGCATGAGCGTGCTCTACACCACCCACTACATGGAGGAGGCCGAGCGGCTGTGTCGCCGGGTCGGGATCGTCGACCACGGCCGGATGCTGGCCTGCGGCACTCGGCGTGAGCTGGTGGCGCTGGTCGAGGAGCGCGCTCAGATCACGGTGGCCGTCGCCTCCGACGCGGCTGGTGTTCGGGCCACCTTGAGCGGGCGGTCTGGCCTCGTCGACGTCACCGCCACCGACGATCGGACGGTGGTGTGCATGGTCGAAGATGCTTCGGCCCAGCTGCCGATGATCGTCCAGGCGATCACCGAGAGTGGAGCCGTCGTCACCGATGTCCGCGTGGAGGAGCCGACGCTGGACTCGGTGTTCCTGCACATCACCGGCACCGCCCTGCGGGACTGATCGCCGGCATGCTCTTGCTGACTCTCTTCGCACGCGACTTCCGCGCACGGTTGCGTGACCGCTCCGCGATCGTGCTGGCGTTGCTCGCACCCGCAGCCCTGATGACCGTGCTGTCCATGCTCGCCCAAGGCCCCGACATCGAGAAGGTGCCGGTGGGGGTCGTCCTCGGTGACTCGCCGTTGGCCTCGGCGCTGGCCGATGGCCCGCTGGCCGCCCTGGAGCGAGACGGCACCCTGCGCACTCGGGAGTACGACGACGAGGCGGCGCTGCGTGCGGCGGTCGACGACGAGAAGGTCGACGCCGGCATCTCTGTGACCCGCTCCGGCGACGCGGTGACGATCCTGGCGGACGCCGGATCGCCGATCGCGGGCGCGATCGTCGAGGCAGTCACCCGCTCCACCGCGATCACCGTCGACGGCGTCCGGCAGGGCGTCGCCGCTGAGGAGGCGCTGGGCGCGGCCACCGACCCGACTCAGGTAGCGACCTCGGTCATCGCCCGTCCTGCGCCCGCGCAGGTGGTCGACGCCACGGGTGCCGATGGGATCAACGCCAAGACCCAGGTCGGCGCCGGGATGGCCACCTTCTTCTTGTTCTTCACCGTTCAGTTCGGCGTGCTGGGTCTGCTGGAGGAGCGCCGACTCGGCACCCTGCCGCGCATCCTGGCAGCGCCGGTGCCCCGGTGGCAGGTGGTCATCAGCAAGGTGTTGGTCAGCTTTGTGCTGGGTCTGGCATCGATGACGGCACTGTTGCTCTTCGCGAGCACCCTGCTGGGTGCCACCTTCGGGAACCCGTTCGGGGTGGCGCTGCTGGTGGTCTCCGGGGTGCTGGCCGCGGTCGCGACGGTCTCCTGCGTGGTCGGCCTGTCCCGCAGTGCCGAGCAGGCCGGCGCGATCCAGTCCGGGCTCGCGCTGGTGCTGGGAATCCTCGGCGGCTCGTTCTTCTCCCTCGCCCGAGCCGGCGGACTGGCCGGGATCGCGACCCGCCTCACGCCACACTATTGGTTCAACGAGGGCCTGGTCCGGCTCTCCGGCGGGCAGGGCTGGACGCACGCGCTGCCGCCGGTGGCGGCGCTGCTCGCCTTCGCCGTGATCGTGGGAGTGCCGGGGCTCCTGCTCGCCGGTCGGACGGTGCGCCCGTGAGCCTCACTCCCAAGACGAGCTCCATGAGCGTCGTGCTCTCCATCGCACGGACCAACCTCAAGCGGCTCTTCGCCGAGCGGGCCAACCTGTTCTTCGTCGTCGTGCTGCCGCTGCTGATCGTCTTCTCCCTGGGGATCGCGATTCGGGGAGACAGCGGTGACTACCGGGTGGGCGTGGTGGATGAGAACCCGACCGCGGCGAGCCGCACGATCACGGCGCGGATGGCGGCCAACGCCAACGTCACCGTGGTCCACGTCGCCGATGCCCAGACTTTGCGAGACGACGTCGCGCGCAACACCCTCGATGTCGGCTGGGTGGTCGACGCGACGTCCGACGGCACGACGTACCGCTGGTATGACCCGGGCACCGGCAACGGCACCCAACTCCGCACCGTCTTCACCTCGGCCGTGCAGGAGGCAGGGGTCAGGGAGACGGTGATCCAGGTGGTCGCGCAGGACGCGGACGTGAGCAAGCAAAAGGCTGCCGCCGCGGTGCACGCAGCAGCCGAGGGTGTGCCGCCGATCAAGGTGTCGGTCGATCAGGTCGGTGACACGGGCGACACGGTGGCGGGCATCCGTGCCGTGTTGGCGGCAGGCCAGCTGAGCCTGTTCATCTTCTTGACCTCGCTGACCGGAGCGACGGCTTTGCTCACCACCCGCCAGCTGGGTGTGACGCGTCGGATGCGTGCAGCGCCGGTGCGAGTCTCCAGCATCATCGGTGGCGAGGCGCTGGGTCGCTTCGCCGTGGCCATGGTGCAGGCAGCGATCGTGTTCTTCGGCAGCATGCTGTTCTTCGGCGTGAACTGGGTGGCGCCGGGCGCAGTGGCGTTGCTATGCGTCGCCATGTCGCTGGTCGGAACCGGCGCCGCGATGCTGCTGGGCACACTTGGGCGCAGTGAGCAGCAGGTTGGTGCCGTGGGGCTGCTGCTGTCGTTGGTGCTCGGCGCCCTCGGCGGGTCGATGCAGCCGCTGGAGTTCTTCCCCGACACGCTGCGCACGGTCGCCTTCATCGTGACCCCGCACGCCTGGATGAACGACGCCTTGTGGCGGATCCTCGTCGAGGGCGAGGGGCTCGGTCAGGTGTGGCCAGCGATCCTCGTGCTCACCGCCGCGGGAGCTGCTCTGCTCGGCCTGGCGTCTTGGGCAATGGCTCGGACCCTGCGCTGAGGCTGCCCACGAATCGTCGAGGGGTGGGCCATGAGAGAAGGCTAAGAATCGGCTTGCGGTCGACGCCTGGGTTTTGCTAATAGGCGCGCTTCCTCCATCATTTGACAAGACATGGCACCCTCGCCGTGTCCGCAGGTTGCTCCTGCATGCGAACCCGAGGTAGTGCAACAGATGTCTGACGAGCCCAGGGTCGACGACCCGGCCGTCGACTCCACGCCCCCGACCGAGAACGGCCCAACCG
>JBDHZT010000106.1:0-12971 GCA_039811985.1 Nocardioidaceae bacterium
CCGCGCCGGGCGCAGCGTGAGGCGCTCCGTGCGCAAGGGACGCGTGAGCACGCTCGTCGCAGGATCGAGCAGGGGCGACGAACGCACCTCACGGATGGTGGCGCCGATCTTGCACAGCCCGACCAGGACTCCGTGGAGCTGAGCCTGGTCGACCAGCTGCCCGGTGAGGGTGCTGCTCCCATCGCCGTTGCGGGCGATCACGAGGTCGCCCAGCCGAGCGGACCAGTGGTCGTCGAGGTGGCCGTCGACCTCGATCGTGTACGACGTCAGGGCGGCCGTCATCGAGCCCGCACCACGTGATCGGTCGTCGCGCCCGCCCGTGTCCGTGAGGCGCGGCCGGGCCGCCGGATGATCCACTCGGCGACGGCCAGGTTGATCACCCAGCCGGCGCCCTTGGCCAAGTCCCCGCCCAGCACGCCGGTGAGGTGGACGGCGTCACCGATCGATTCGGTGAACACCTGGGTGCCCGCCGCGGCGCCGATGGCGTAGGCACGGATCATCCAGGCACGGTGCCCGGCGATGTCGCGGCGGCGGATCGCAGCGAAGCCCAGGACGAGGCAGCCCACCATGGCCGAGGCGAACGCCACCCGAAGAACGAACAAGAGCTCCCCAGTGCCGGGCTGAGGTGCATAGAAGAGCGTCAGCCACAGCGCGGAAGCCGCCACCACCAGACCGGCCGCAGCCACGACACGGCCGGCACGCCGATGCCACGTGAGGTGTCGGCGACGGAATCGCGTGGCGAGCTGGAGCGCTCCCGCCAGCACGAACACAGCCGCACCCACAATGTGCGCCACGAGTGCGACCGGGAACCCGGCGAACCGGTCGTCGGTGGGCATCACGGACGGGCCACCGGCGAGTTGGAGGAGGCGGAGGGCGCCGGCGACGAGCGGGATGGCGCAGAGCGCGATCAGCGCCGCCGGCACCGGCCATCCCAGCCTCGTGGTCGCCATCAGACCTGTGCCGGAGCGACGGATGATGGCTCAACGGTGGCCGCTTTGCGCTGACCGAGCCAGAGCGAGAGGCCCAGCCCGATCATGGCGATGCCGTTGGGGAAGGCCAGCAGCCGATAGAACGCATCCGGCATCACCGCCAGGACCGCCGTGACCACACCACCCACGGCCAACAACACGGTCGCCCAGCGCGCCAGCACGCGGGCGCGGAAGAGCGCGATGCCGAATAGGAGCCCACCGGCCAGATAGGCGGCGCCCTGGACCTGGTTGATGGTCTGCATCGCCCCGATATCGGCACTTCCGGTCCGTCCTGTCATGACGGCGAGCACGTCGTTCACGTAGTGCTCACTCGTGCCAGCGATGTCGGGGAACACGAAGGCCGCTGCGAAAGTCGTCGCCATCATCAGCAGATAGCCGGCGCCCAACACGACGTACCCCACCAGACCCAACACGCCGTTGCGAGCGACCTGGCTGAGATACATCCCGGTGATGCCGACCAGCGACAGCACGGCCATGAGGACCTTCATGGTGTCTCGCACGATGACCTCGGTGCTGTGGATCGAGGTGGCATCCAGTTGAGGATGGTTGATCTGGACGCCGATGAAGATGGCGCCCGCTGCTGCGGCACAGAGGCCTGCGGTGGCCGCGAGGCCGCGTTCGGTGATGGTCATGTCGGTTCCTTGGGTCCAGGCCGGGTGTCGTCGCCGGCGTTGGTCAGGACGCTAGGAATCGACGCGGTGTGCCCACATCACCACATGATGTGATCCGGCCTGATGACCCGGCGACAGCCAACGGATCGCGGTGCTCAGAGGAGACCGGCGTCCGCCGCCCGGTGCACCGCCGCCCGCCTCGTGTTCACGTCGAGCTTGGTGAAGATGTGCTTGGTGTGCGTGCGCAGCGTGTTGATCGACACGAAGAGCTGACGTGCGATCTCCGGCCCAGTCAGCTCCGTGGCGAGCAGGCGCAGCACCTCGTGCTCGCGTTCGCTGAGCTCCTCGCCCGAGGGCGTCAGCGCCGGCGTGCGCACGGTCGGGCGCTCAGCCGCGGCAACGAGCAACTCGTCGATGTGGTCCGCCAGCTCGGGGGGCGCGTTGCGGCCGACAGCGGCAAGCAGTCTCGTCATCGGCTCACCTTCGTCCAGAAAGACCCGCCGGTAGCCGACCGGGATCCCGAGCTCCAGTGCGGTGGTGAGCTCGGCTGCTGCCGCGACGGCCTCGCCACCAGCATCCAGAGCGAGCGCCTTCACCACCCGAGCCTCCACGACGCTGCCTCGCCGACGCAGTGCCTCCGCGGCGGCAATCGCCCCGTCCACGGCGGCGAGCGCGTCGGCCGGCCTGCCCTCGGCGATGCGCAGCCGGGCGAGCGTCAGCTGGTCGAACTCGGCGAGATAGTCGGCGGCGTCGGTCTCCGCCACCCCGCAGTCGCGAGCCCAAGACCGCGCATCGTCCAGACGCCCCTGGGCGATGCGCACCCGCGCTCTGACGGCAGCGATCGGACGCACGTCGGGGAAGTAGCCCGGCAAGAACAGCGCCTCGGCCTGATCCAACATGGCGACCGTCCCGTCGAGATCGCCCTCCGCCCGCAGCAGACCCGCCATCGTGGTGCGCCAGCGGTGCCGGTTCTCCAGCAGCGACGCGCGGTCACCGAGCTCTCGCGCGAGCTCGAGATGCTGCGCCGCCTCGACGAGGTCGCCCTGCTCGCGAAACACGTCGGCCAGCCCGACGTGGACGTCGCCGACGGTGGATAGGACGGGACCGGCGCGCTCGTCGGCGATGGCGAGGGCTCGCTCGTAGAGTCGGCGCGCTTCGACCGGCGATCCTCGGGCCAGCCACATGTTGCCGAGCACCACCGTCGCACCGAGCTCGTCGGCGATCAGACCTGCGGCGTGCAGGCTGGCGACCGCTTCGCTGAAGGTGTCCACCGCCGTCTCGAGATCGCCGGCGGCCCAGGCGGCCAGACCTACGAAACCCGCGCCAGCGGCTCGCGAGGCATGGTCGACCGGCTCGGCCAGGTCGAGCGCCCGACGGCCATGCGCCACCGTCGCGTCGACATCGCCGCGTGCCTGGGCGGTCGCGGCACGGTAGACCTCGATCATCGACGGCAGCTGCGCCAGCTCCCGATCCCGCATCTGCACCAGGGGCACGAGCTCGGCCGAGGCCGGGACACCCGTCGCCCGGTCCGGTTCGCCCAAGGTGGCCTCGGCCAAGGCGAGCCACGGCTCCACGCCGGCGACGTCCCCCTCAGAGAGCTTGACCCAAGCATAGGAGGTCGCCAACAGCGCGCGACGGCGTACGACGTCCTCGGGGACGGCCTTCAACCAGCGGCGCAGAGCCCGGTCCTCACGTCGCTGCCGCAGACCGGGCAACGCCAGCTCGACGATGTCCGCGGTCAGCTCGGGGTCCGCTCCGGACATGGCGTGCGGGATGGCGTCGTCGAGCATCCCGCGAGAGGCGTACCACTGCGCGGCAGCGCGATGCAGGGCCTGGACCCGCTGAGCGTCGCTGGAGGCGACGCGGGCGCGCAGGGCATCGGCGAAGAGGTGGTGATAGCGCCACCACACCCGATGGTCGTCGAGGGGCACGACGAACACGTTGGCGCGTTCGAGGTGCTCCAGCATCTGCTGACCGTCCGTCCGGCCGGTCAGCGCATCACACAACGGGGCGGTGAGCTGATCCAGCACGCAGGTGTCGAGGAGGAAGCCGCGCACGTCGTCGGGCTGTCGCTCCAGCACCTCCTCCACGAGGTAGTCGAGGACGAAGCGATGAGTCCCGGCGAACGCGGCCACGAACTCCTCGATGGCGTCGGTCGTGCTCCGCGCCGAGAGCGCAGCCAGCTGGAGGCCGGCCGCCCAGCCCTCGGTGCGAGCCTCCAGCGCCGCCACCAGCTCCGGATCGAGCTCGAGACCCATCAGGTCGTTGAGGAACGCACTCGCCTCACCTCCGGTGAACCGGAGATCGGCGGCTCGGACCTCGGCCAACTCGCCGCGCGCCCGGAGGCGTGAAAGTGGGAGCGCCGGGTCGACGCGCGTGGTGAGCGCCAGTGTCACCTGGGGCGGCAGGTTGTCGACGAGGAAGCCCACCGCAGCGTCCACCGCCGTGTCGTCGACGAGGTGATAGTCGTCGACGGCGAGAACCATCGGCCCGGAGAACATCTCCAGGTCGTTCACCAGGCTCACCAGGGCCTCGTCGCTCGCCGCGCCGCGGTCCGCGGCAAGCAGCGCAAGGGCGTCGGCGCCGACCCCGGGGTCGGTGCGCTGGATAGCCGCGACGAGGTGAGCGAGGAAGCGTCCGACGTCCGAGTCACCCGCGTCCAGCGACAGCCACGCGACTCGATGGGACTCCGGGAGGGCAGCCAGCCACTGCGTCATCAAGGTGGTCTTGCCGAAGCCGGCCGGAGCGGCGATCAGGACGAACCGTGGCATCTCTCCCGGGTCGGGAGCCAGCCGCTCGATGAGCCGGGGCCGCGCGACCAGGTCGCGGCGAGGCAGCGGGGCGCGCAGCTTGGCGCCCGGAACAGACATGGGCTCAGCGTAGGGCTCCAGAGCGAGGGTGCCGCGCAATCACCATCGGGTCACATCACGTGGTGATGTCCCGGGCCCTTGCCCTTCCTACCGTCATGGATGCCAGGCGCCGTGCCCGGCACTTGACCACGGAGGGCCCCATGACCACGCTGACTCCCCTGGCTGCCCCAGCGGTTGTCGACCTCTCGGTCACGCGTCTTCACCTGATGCGCGCCGGCTATCTCCTGATGGGGGTCGGGCTCGCGCTCGTGAAGTGGCCGCTGCTGCCCGACGCCCATGGCCGACCGCTCTACGAGGGCGTCACGGTGTGCATGCTCACCGCGATGTCCCTGCTTGCCTTCCTGGGACTGCGCTACCCCGTCCGGATGCTTCCGATCCTGCTCTTCGAGGCACTCTGGAAGGTGCTGTGGCTGTCGCTCGTCGCCCTGCCCAAAGTTGCGTCCGGCGACCTCGACCCGGCGACCCAGGACGTCCTGATCAACTGCTCGCTGGTCGTGGTCATTCTCGCGGTCATCCCCTGGACCTACGTCTGGCGCTCCTTCGTGCGGTCCGACGGCGACCGGTGGCGCTGAGCCCGTGACCTCGACACCGAAGGAGATCCTCACCATGAACCAACTCGACGTGGTGGTCGTCGGAGGCGGCGCCGCCGGCCTCTCTGCCGCCCTGGTCCTCACCCGCGCCCGCCGCTCGGTGGCGGTCATCGACGCGGGCGAGCCGCGCAACGCTCCGGCTGCGCACATGCACGGCTTCCTGGGGTCCGATGGTCTTCCACCCGGCGACCTTCTGGCTGCCGGCCGCAAGGAGGTCATCGGGTACGGCGGGCAGGTGATCGCCGCCGACGTGGGTGCCGTCGCGCGCACCTCCACCTCAAATGAACACCCCCGCTTCGAGGTCACCCTCACTGACGGCCAGACCTTGCGTGCCCGCCGCCTGCTGATCGCCACCGGGCTCGGTGATCGCATCCCCGACATCCCCGGACTGCGGGAGCGCTGGGGCCGAGACCTGCTCCACTGCCCCTACTGCCACGGCTGGGAGGTGCGCGACACCGCCCTCGGCGTGCTCGGCGGGACCCCAGAAGCGGTCACCCATGCGCACCTGATCCGGCAGTGGAGCGACGACGTACTGCTCTTCACCGACGGCACTCCCCTCTCCCCCGACCACCGGGCCGGACTCGCATCACGGGACATCGGGATCGTGGACAGTCCGGTCGCGCGCCTCGTCGTCGCCGACAACGTACTGCTCGGCGTCGAGCTCACTCCGGGCGAGCTCGTCCACCGCGCCGCGGTGTTCGTGCGTCCCGAGTTCGTCCCCCACGATGACCTGCTGGAGACGCTCGGTTGCGCCACGAGCGACGACGGCTGGGTGACCGTCGACGGCGCCGGAGGAACCAGCGTCGCCGGCGTCTGGGCTGCAGGGAACGTCACCAACCCACGCGCCCAAGTCATCACCGCTGCCGGCGAGGGCTCCGCAGCCGCGATCGCCATCAACGCCGACCTCGTCGCAGAGGACATCTCGTTGGCGGCCAGCCCTCTGCCGAGCGGCCCGAGCTGACGGCCGCCCTGTCATTTCGCGACCACCCCACGACTTCACCACAACAACCGCAGGAGAAACGTCATGTCCACCACCCCAGCCAACGCCTCGCTCAGCCCCGACGAGCGGCCGGCGCCGATCGGGCCGCCGACCAAGCACCAACTCGCCCTGATGATCTGGATTGCGGTCTTCCCCACCCTGCTCGTGCTCAATGTCGCCTTGCGACCCTGGCTGGCAGACCTCGGCACGGTGCTGAGGACCTTCGTCCTCGCGACGGTTGCCGTCCCCATCGTCATCTACGGTCTGATGCCCCGCCTGCACCGACTCCGCGTGGCCCTCCTCAAACGACGCATGGCATGACCGCCACCGGTCGTTGAGGACACCCGCTGAGGGATACCGACCACCTGAAGCACAAATCATCGGAGGTCACTTGGGCGCGGTGAGGTCATCGAGGAGCTCCGCGATTCACCGGACCAGACCCGAGAGATCGTTCTCCTCATAGAATGGGGGCGGCCGCTGCACCTGGTAATGAGGGTCTGATCGCGCCTGCCGACGACCCAGATCGTTGGTTCAGCCCAAAGGAAGCAGGGACGGCGGCAAGGCCTCGGGACCGTGATTGCCCGGTGCTTTCAGTGAGGCGTCGCGAAGGACAGCACCAAAGGACCCCGACGCAGTGGGCGCGTCACGGTGACCATCCAGACCAAGGCCGCCGACACGTCGGCCAACGCAATCGCACAGCGCATCCGCCAGTGTCGCAAGCACGCCCGCCGAGTCCTCGACTTGCGCGGCACGGTTGCCACCCTCGACGAAGCCCACGCCGGGCTCGATCTCGCGCTTGGTCGCTACGGGCTGCACCTCGACGAGATTGTTCTCGTCCTCGCCTACGACCTGTCGAGGTAGAGCCAACGCTCGACTACCCGGGCCAGCAACTCGCAATCGACATCTACGCACCTACCGACGAGGAACTGCACAGCGCCGTGGAGGCGCTCCGCGACGCCCTGTTCCTGAAGTTCCGGATCGCCACCCGCACCTCGTCTGAGATCGATCGAGAGCACTCCGCGCAGCGCGCATTGCCTGCGTGACTCGGTCCTGGGGTACCAGGACCTTGACGGGTGCCGGAGGGCCGTTGTCGGAGGGCGCTGGAACGATTGGGGCATGGCCCGAAGCCGTGCGATCCGAGACGTGCCTCCGTTGCCTGCCCACGCGGTCCTGGTTCGTGCGCTCTTCGAGGTCTATCCCGACGGCAGGGACTACGACCGCGATGCCCTGGTGGCCGACGTCACCTACAACTTTGACGAGTTCGGCTACTTCGGGCTCTCGCTGTGGCTGGTCGGAGCCGTGTGGACACTCGACCGGTTGATGGCCAAGAAGGTCGCCCGTGCCTACCGCGTCGGGCTGTACTCGGCCGGCGATCTAGACAGCCATGACTTACGGCTCGTGGCCAGCGGGCGGGAGCCGCACTACGACGCAACAGACGGCGCGGTTATCACCGGCGACTCCGGGAGCGTGCGGATCACGGCTGGAAGCGCCACCGAACTCGTCGACCGCTTCCTGGACACGCCTTACACTGTTGAACAGAACCCGCACTTCGTGCAGAACATCCGCTGAGAGGAGGCGCAGCAGTGATCCAGATCGACATCGACGCCGACCTGAACATGGTCGATGACGAGGACCGCAACATGGCGCGCCTGCCCAAGGACCCCTCCCGATTGAAGGTTGGTGGCGTAGCGGTCGCCGGACGCCCCGGCTTCTGGTCGTGGGTGCGCATCGACGAGATTACCGACATCTCGGTGTTCTTCCGTCAGATCAGCGCACGCGAAGCCGCCGAAGCCGGCGATCTCTCCGTGGCAGCACCCGTCTGACGTTCAATCCTCGACCCGCTCACACCAGTCCTCATCGATGAGGGCCAGGCAACCTGCGGCCCGGTTGCCCACTTCGTCAGAGATCAATCGAGAGCGCAGCGCGCATTGCCCGCATGACCCGGCCCTGAGTTGACGGAGCTAGTGGCAGGGAGCGCCCTCACAGCACGGTCTGATGTAGCCACAGCCGTCGCAGCGCTCATGGGAGGTCTCCCAGCGCATCAGTGTGTCGCAGTTCGGGCAGGGCTCCGTCAGATCGGCCATCACGCCAGCGTAGGTCGGTCAAGGCCTAGCCCGACGTCGACACGGCGGATGATCACGCGCCACCCAGATTGCCAGTGGTGGCAGGCGACGACCGATCGCGCTCGGCATGAGCACGCGGGACCGAGAGATCGAAGTAACCTCGACACCTGGCGATGGTGCTAGTACCATTAGCACTATGCGATGGACCATCGATCACTCGTCGACGCAGCGCCTGCAGGATCAGGTGGCTGCGTCGGTCGTGCGCGGACTGCATGATGGGGAGCTGTCCGTCGGCGAGCAGCTGCCGCCTGCGGCCGAGCTCGCGGCGGCGCTCTCCGTGGATCGCAACACCGTGCTGGCTGCCTATCGACAGCTCCGCGACGACGGGATCCTCGAGTTCCGCCGCGGGCGCGGTGCGCGCATCGCAGGGACCCCTCGGGCTGGCGATCTCGCGCCGGTGCGCGACGCCGTACAAGCGACGGTCGACCTGGCCCGTCGCTACGGACTGGACTCGTCCGACGTCATCGCTCTGATCAAGGAGATGCCATGAACGCGACCATCTACACCGGGCGAGAGACCAACTGGACCGCCGTGGTCGTCACCGCGCTGCTGAACGTCCCGCTGCTCGGGCTGGCCTTCGCCAGCGAGAACGGCTCGGCCCAGCAGACCGGGCTCGTGGTCGCGAGCCTCGTCCTGCTCGGCGTGCTGGCCGAGGTCGCGACGGCCTCCGACGTGCGCGCCACCTGCGGCTCGCAGGGCGTCAGCGTCCACTGGGGAATCGTCGGCTGGCCCCGGATGAGGTATGTCCTCGCCGACATCGCGGACGCCTCGGTCGTCACGATTCCGTGGTGGGCGGTGAGCTTCGGATTCTGGTGGACGCCCACCCGGACCGTCTGCACGGTGCGCAGCGGCCCGGCGCTGCGACTTCGCCTGGCGAACGGCCGCACGGTCACAATCACCGTGCCCGACCCGCACGCGGCGGTGGCCGCCTTGCGCGCAGCCCGCGATCCCGACTGACAGCCCGAACGCCACTCGGCGCACTGCCGACATGAGGCCGCTGGGAGGATGGCCCCGTGCGTCGTGCCGTGGGTCTGCTCCTTGCCGTCACCGTGGCACTCGTGCTCGCGGACTCGGCGATCGTGACGCTCGCGCTGCCCGACATCCTGATCCACCTGGACGCGACCGTGGGACAGGTCGCCTGGGTGCTGATCGCCTTCAACCTGGTGCTCGGTCTCTGCGCTGTGCCCGCGGCAGCGATCCTGCCGAAGGCCCGTCCCCACGTCTTCACCGCCGTGGGGATCGCGGTGTTCGCCGGCTCGTCGGCGTGGTGCGCCTTGGCGGACTCCATCGAGGTGCTCATCGTGGCTCGCTGCGTGCAGGCGATCGGCGGGGCGCTGGCGTTGGTCGGCTGCCTGGAGCTGCTCGTCGAGGAGTACGGCGAGCGGCGGGGCGTCGCGACCTGGATCACGGCCGGGGTGATCGGCACGGCGACCGGCCCGGTGACCGGCGGCATCCTCACCCAGGCGATCTCCTGGCAGTCCATCTTCATCGTGCAGGTGCCGTTCGCCATCCTCGCCGTGCCGGCGGCCCTCAGTGTGCGGGCGGAGCACACCACGCCACCAGATCGCCACCGTCCCGCCGTACGCGCCAACATCACGCTCGCGCTGCTGTCCGCAGCGCTCACCGCGGCGCTGTTCCTGGTCGTGCTGCTCCTCGTCCAAGGCTGGGGCCGCTCCCCCGCGGTGGCGGCCCTGACGGTGTCGGTCGTGCCCGTCGCGGCGCTCGCCGCGCGTCCGCTCGCGCGGGTCTGGCAACCTCCGCACGTCGTTGAGGTCGCCGTCGGCTGCTTCCTCATCACCGGCGGCCTCGTCGCCCTCGCGATCCCACCCTCGGCCGACCTGGCCTGGACCGTCGCGCCACAGATCCTGGTCGGCCTCGGGCTCGGCCTGACCCTCGACCAGCTCACCTCCCAGGCGATCGAGCTGCGGTTGCCCCGGGCGAGTCACGCAGCCTGGACGATCAGCGCGCGCCACCTCGGCGTGGTGCTGGGGCTGGCGATTCTGACCCCGGTCTTCACCGCCGACCTGATGGACGCCCAGGTGCCTGCTCAGGAGGCGATCACGTCGCTGGTGCTCGATGCGCCGCTGCCGCCGGAGGACAAGATCGCGGTCGCCGAGGCGCTCGGCCGAGTGCTGTCGGACCAGCAGCGCCAGGTCCCGGACCTGCACAGCGCGTTCGCATCGTTGGACCTCGACCCCGCCCAGCAGCCCGCCGCCGAGCAGCTGGAGCGGGACCTCAACGAGCAGGTGGAGCGCGCCGCCACCTGGGCGTTCCGCGACTCCTTCCTCATCGGCGCCGCCCTCGCGCTGCTCGCCCTGCTCACCGTCACCGCACCCGACTGGAGGCGGGCGCGATGACCGCCGTGCCTCGCTGGATCGGGCTGCCCGCCACGGCGGTGTTGCTCGTCCTCGGTGTGCTGGGCGTCCAGGTGGCCAACGGCGGCGGATCGTTCGCGCCGAAGGCGGCCGCCGATCCCTGTGCCCACCGTGACGTCACCTCGCAGGCCGACGGCATCGACGGGCTCACCGAGCGCCTGGTGATGATCGGTCTCGACAAGGCCGCCTGCCGACTCCACGTCAGCCGCGAGGCGCTCACGCTCGAGCTGGCCCAGAGCAACCTGCGCACCGACGCCCAGATCGACGCGCTGCGCGAGGGCCTCCGCGACGCCGTCGAGCAGATGAAGGAGGACGGCACCCTCCCACCCGCCTCCGACCTGGTCGACGACGCGCTCGCGGCCACCGACCTCGACCCGCTGCTCGTGGCAGCGATCCGGGTGCTCCCGGACTCGGTGGTGGACGGGGCGCTGAGGACCGACGACGTGCTTCTGCGCACGATCGACAACCTCGACCTGCGCTCGCTCCTGGCCAACGTGCAAGACCAGGACGATCTCAACCAGCAGATCACGGAGGCGACCACCCAGGCGGTCAAGGACTCCCTCGTCGACAGGTTGCACGACCTGCTGTGACGCCCGTCGGCGCGTCCTGGCGTGCCTCGCCCCGCCGGAAGCTCCAGGGATTTCCCTCCTACGCTCGCCCGGCGGGTGTGTCAGCATCGGGGCATGTCCGTCGTCGTCGCGCTGGTCGCGCTGACGTTGGTGGCTGGTGGGTTCTCCCTGGGCTTCGAGCTCGGCAATCTCCACAACGGGATGTTGGCGATCTCGTTCACCCTGGTCGGGCTCTACGTCGTCGAGGTCAAGCCCCGCCATCGCGAGGGGCGGCTGTTCGTCGCGGTCGGCCTCGCGCAGACTGTGCTCTTCTTCGGGCGGCAGTACGGTCTCGCCGACGGGCCCCTTCCCGGTGCGTCCTGGTTGGGTTGGCTCGGGGTGTGGCCGGTGGCGCTGACCATCGCCTTGTTCTCCTACACCATGGCCTGCTTCCCCGACGGCCGGCTGCCGTCGCCACGGTGGCGTCCGGTCGTGTGGGCGATGTTCGGCATCGCCGGGTTGATGTCGTTGCTCAACGTGTTGTGGCCGGCGGACTACGACCTCACCGGGGTGGTGGCTCCCCATCCCTTCGAGGGTTTGCCCGGCGCGAGCGCCGCCGCGACCGTGTGGGGTCCGTTGCAGGGCTTCTTCCTGCTCTTCCAGCTGCTGCCGGTCGCCGCGGTGGTCGTGCGCTGGCGCCGTGGGTCGCGCGAGGAGCGCTGGCAGCTGCGCACCCTGGTCGTCGCGATCCTCGCCACGACCACGCTGATGGTCATCGGGCTGGTCGCCTTCGACCTCTCCCCGCTGCTCGGTCTGCTCTCCATCCCGATCGTGCCCATCGCCGGAGGCGTCGTCATCACCCGCCAACGCCAAGCCGAGGTCATGCGCGACACCGCGCGCCGCATCGTGAACGCCGAGGACAACGCCCGCAAACGCTTCGAGCGCGATCTGCACGACGGGGCACAACAACGCCTGGTCGCCTTGGCGATGTCACTCGGCTCGCTGGAGGCCGGAGCCGACGACCCTGCCATGGCCGGTCAGCTCAAGGCGGCCCGCGAGCAGCTCCTCGAGGCCACCGCCGAGCTGCGCGAGCTGGCGCGCGGCGTGCATCCCGCGGTCCTCACCGAGTCCGGGCTCGCCGCTGCGCTCGAGGCGCTGGCCGATCGCTCGACGATCCCCGTGCGTCTCTCGGTGACCCTCGACGAGGCCGCGCCTCGTGAGGTGGAGACCGCCGCCTACTTCGTGGTGGCTGAGGCCCTCACCAACGCCAGCCGCCACTCGGCGGCCTCCGTGGTCGAGGTCGAGGTCACCCGGCACGGAGGCGAGGTGGTCGTCCAGGTGAGCGACGACGGTCGCGGGGGTGCCGTCCTCCGCGTGGGCGGTGGACTCCAGGGCCTCGCCGATCGCGCCACCGCGCTGGGCGGTCGTCTCGCCGTCGACAGTTGGACGTCGGGCACGACCGTGACCGTCGTACTCCCCCTGGCCGACACGGTCGAAGCAGGGGGACCACCGTGCGCGTGATCCTGGCCGACGACTCCGTGCTGCTCAGAGAGGGACTCGCGCGCATCCTGTCCGACATCGGCTTCGAGGTGACCGCTCAGGCCCGCAACGGGACCGAGCTGGTGTCCCTCGTGCGAGCCGACCCGCCCGACGTCGTCGTCACCGACCTCCGGATGCCGCCCGGGCTGGCCGACGAGGGCATCGCCGCAGCGGCGACGATCCGGTCGTTCGCACCTCAGGTCGGCATCCTGCTGCTGTCGCAATACGTCGAGGTGCACCACGCGCTGCGGCTGATGGAGGACTTCGACGGTGGCGTGGGCTATCTGTTGAAGGACCGCGTCTCGGACCTGGGCGCCTTCGCGGTCGACCTGCGGCGGGTGGCCGCC
>JBDHZT010000107.1:0-12676 GCA_039811985.1 Nocardioidaceae bacterium
CTCAGTCCAGCTCGACCGGCCAGCCCTTCTTGCGCAGATGAGCGGTGACCCGGGCGATGTCCTCGGCCGAGGGCTCCTCGTGGATCAGGTTGCTGATCGCGTCGCCGATGTCGTCGGCGTCCGGAGACAGCAGCCCGTTGGCCTTGAGCTCCTTGGTGACAGCCTTGACCTCGCGCTTGGTGAGTCGGCGCTCGAGGATCGCCACCAGAGGGATGTAGTCATTGACCGGCACCCCCTCGGGATAGCCCGCGCGGAGCCAGGTGACCACACCGCCGAGCGCGCGGCCGAGCACCGTGCCGTCCTCGCCGCCATCGTCGTCGTCGGCCGGATTGGCCAGCGGCCACCCTCCGGCGACCAGCCGGCTGGACACCCGAGCCACCTCCTCGGTGGCGGCCGGACCCGGCTTGCTGCCGAGGAGGGTGGCGACGGCGGCGACCTGGTCCCCGGACAGATAGGTGTCCAGCAGGGCCAGCAGCCCGGCGTGGTCCTCGGGAGGTACGCCGTCGGGGTAGGCCTGGTGGACCCAGCCCAGCGCGCGACTCAGAGCGGCCGCTCTATTCATCGGGTCGCTCCTTCGCCATCTCCTGCTCGTGGTTCATGACTTCGGCACCAACGCGGGGATCAGGTGGTCGAAGGTGACCTCCTTGCCCATCCCGCCACCGACGACGATCAAGATGCCGACCGCGACGCCGTACAACACCACGGCGAAGCAGACGCCGGCCAGCACCCGCTGGGGCAACCCCGGTCGTCGGACCACCTCACTGTCGTCCTCAGCGACCGGGGCGGCCGGTCCCGCTAGGAGTCGCACACCGGCAGCGAAGACCGCGGGCAGGCCCGCGCCGAGCAGAAGGCCGACCCACAAGATCTCCCAGGCGGCGCTGAAGACCAGGCGCAGTGTCTCCATCTCGTCTCCTCCTCTCGGCTCTTAGGCGACCCGGCTCGAGGACTTGCGGACCTGCGGACCGCCGTCCCAGACCTCGCCGACGTTGTGGTGGCTAATCACGTGTTGGCGCGAGCGGAGGTACATCGACCCGGCGCCGACGAGCAGGAGCGCCATCACCGCGAGCGGTCCCCAGACGCCCGGAATCTGATGTCCCACCACCCACATGGCCGCACCGACCACCCCCGCCGACGGCAGCGTGAGCAGCCAGGCGAGCACCATCCGGCCGGCGACGCTCCAGCGGACGTGTGCCCCGGGGCGGCCCACGCCACTGCCCAGGATCGAGCCGCTGGCGACCTGCGTGGTGGACAGTGCGAAGCCAAGGTGGCTGGAGGTCAAGATGACCGCCGAGGAGGCGCCGTCCGCCGCCATCCCCTGAGGGCGCGTGATGTCGACCAGGCCCTTGCTCAGGGTGCGGATGATCCGCCAACCACCGAGGTAGGTGCCCATCGCGATCGCCAACGCGCAGATCACCTTGACCCAGAACGGGATCGAGGTGGTGTCGTCCCAAGAGCCGTAGGCGATCAGGGCCAGTGTGATGACGCCCATCGTCTTCTGGGCGTCGTTGGTGCCGTGGGCCAGCGACATCAGGGATGCGGCTCCGATCTGGCCCCACCGGAAGCCGTTGCCGGTGCGCTCCGGGTCACCCTTGCCGGCGAGCCGGTGGACCAGGAAGGTGCCGGTCAGCGCGATCACCCCGGCGATCACCGGCGAGAGGACCGCCGGCATCACGATCTTGCCGACCACGCCGTCGATCTTGGTGCCGTCCCCGAACCACTTCACCCCGTCCCACCCCTGGGCCGCGATGGTGGCGCCGATGATGCCGCCGAAGAGGGCGTGCGAGGAGCTGGACGGCAGTCCGAGCAACCAGGTGAACATGTTCCACAAGATCCCGCCGACCAGCCCGGCGAGCAGGATCACCAGCAGCGCGTGGCCATGGTTGCCCACCAGCTCGGGCATCGGAGCGCCATCGTCGCCCTGGATCCTGACGACCGCATTGGTCACCGTCAGCGCCACGGCCACCGACAAGAACGCACCGACCAGGTTCATCACCGCCGACAGAGCGACGGCCACCTTCGGCTTGAGCGCCCCCGTGGCGATCGAGGCGGCCACGGCGTTCCCGGTGTCGTGGAAGCCGTTGGTGAAGTCGAAGAACAACGCGGTCGCGATCACGAACAGCAAGACCAGGAGCGCTGCAGTCACGGGTCACACCTTGGGTTGTTCACCGGCCCGTTGCCAAGTCGGGGGGCCGCTGTTCACCCATTGTTCACCTGGCCATCCGGGCGCCCCATCCGGGTCCGAACTGCTGCTCGGGTGGCTGCGAAAGAGCTGGCCACGACAAGCAGCGACAGGGCGGCGATGTGCCAGGATTCACGCGTGCAAGAGCGTAGGCGGCCCCTCGGGCCCGGAGTGGAGCGGTCGATCACGTTGACCGACGCGGTCGTCGCGATCGCGATGACGCTGCTGATCCTTCCGCTGGTCGAGGTCTCCGGGGAGACTCGGGTCGACTCACTCTCGGAGCTCCTCAGCGAGCAGGGCGCCCTGCTGCTGTCGTTCGTCATCTCGTTCCTGGTGATCTACGCCTTCTGGGCCGCGCACGGAACCATCCACCGGCGCTTGACGGAGGCCGGCGTCGAGGACCTGCCGTGGCTCGACCGGCTGAACATGTTGTGGCTGCTGGTGGTCGCCTTCTTGCCGCTCCCTACCGCGCTCGTCGGTCACGACCTCAACACCACGACGGCGCCGATCTACGTCGGCACCATGTTGGTGCTGTCGGCTCTCACCTCCGGGCTCGCTGTCGTCGCCCGTCACGCTGTCGGCGACAGCAACCGGTTGGACCAAGCGTGGCTGACCACCGCCGTGTTCGCACTCTGTACGGCGGTGGCGTTCTTCTTCCCGAACGCGGCGATGTACGGCCTGCTGCTCCTGATCCTGGTCCGCTGGCTGGAGGTCCACGTGCTCGCCCAACCGCGAGGAGCGTCGACGTGACACGGCGCACCGACGACCTCGACAGCCGAGCCAGCTCGGCCTGGTGGGTCGGGCGACCGCACCCGATCCGCACCGCCGTCCTGCTTGCCGTCGCCCCCGTCGTGACCACCACGGCGATCGGGCTGCTCGCCCCGACCGGAGACGACGAGGAGGAGCTGCGGTGGCGGCTGGTCGCGGTCCTCGTCGTGATGGTCGGCGCCCTCCTGGTCGTCGGTCGGGCGCGCGCCTGGCGTCGAGTGGCTGCGGCCGGCCCGCAAACCTGGCGCTCGCCGGGCATCCTGGTCGTGCCAGCCGCCGTGGCGCTGGCTCCGTTGGTGACGGGGCTGGACTTCCCGGCCCTCTCCATGACCCTGGTGCTGTTGTGCGGCTACGCGGCCACCGGCGTCTTCGAGGAGCTCTGGCACCGAGGCGTCATCGTGGACAGCCTCCGCTCGGTCGGTCTGCGCCGCTCCGCGCTGATCAGTGGAGCACTGTTCGGTGTCAGTCACCTCGCCAACATCGCCTTCGGTCAACCCGCGGCCATCAGCGCCGCCCAGTCCGTCGGTGCGTTCTGCTTCGGTGTCGGCTTTGCGATCTTCCGCTGGCGCACCAATGCGCTCTGGTTGTTGGCCGGGATCCACGCGGTCGGCGACTTGATGTTCAAGGTCACCGGTCTGCACGGTGGGCTGCTGTGGGGCTTCATGGTCGGCCACGACCTGCTGATGCTGCTGTGGGCGCTGTGGTGCCTGCGCGGCGCTGACGACGACGTCTCCGCCGCGGCCCGATAGCGCCTCAGGCGGCGGCGCTGCGGGTCGTCGTACCGCTGGGTCAGTAGTGGCCGTAGCCGAGCCGGTGAGAGACCTCGTCGGCGGCAGCGACCAGGAGCTTGACGACTTGGGAGATGCGCTCCTCGCCGAGTCGGAAGGTGGGTCCCGAGACGCTCATCGAGGCGATCACGTCGCCGTGGTTGTTGCGCAGCGGAGCGGCCGCGGCGGTGAGGCCCACCTCGAGCTCGTCGACGGCGATCGCATAGCCCTGCTCCAGCACGCCGTCGAGCTCGGCGCGGAGCTCGCCCCTCTTGGTGATCGTCATGTCGGTGAAGGCCGGCAGTGACCCCAACACCTGCTCGAGTCGATCGGGGTCGAGGCCGCTGAGCAGGACCTTGCCGTTGGCGGTTGCGTGCAACGGGATGTGCTGACCCACCCAGTTGTGCATCTGCAGGGCGCTCGATCCGGACGCCTGGTCCAGGTAGAGGGCCGCTCGATCGGCGAGCACGGCGATGTTCACCGTCTCGCCGGTGTCGGCAGCGAGCTTGCGGCAGACCGGCCGCGCTTCCTGTACGACGTCAAGCCGCGCCGTCGTCGCCCCGGCGAGGCGGAGCAGGCCGATCCCGAGGCGATACTTGCCGCGGTCCTCCGTCTGCTCGACCAGCCCGTGGCTCTCGAGGGTCGCGACCAGCCGGAAGGCGGTGCTCTTGTGCACCCCCAGGTCTGCGGCCAGTTCGGTGACCCCCGCTTCTCCCGAGCGGGCCAGCGCGGCCAAGATCGTCAGTGCGCGGTCAACCGATTGGACGGTTGCACCCTCCGCGCTCGCGTTGCCCATGGCGCAACGTTAGCCGGTTGGCCGGCCTTTAGCGGATAACGCCATCGGCTCCGGTTGCTCCGGCGACCAATCTCCGCGACAGGCCGCCCTCGAAAGGATCAGTCGCCGAGCTCGGCGCGGCGGCGTACGACGTACTCTTCGAGCTCGGCGCGGATGGCGTCGTCCAGCGGCGGCTGCTCGTAGTCCTCCAGCCGCTGCTTCCAGATCGCCCCTGCCCGGGCGTTGGTGTCCGCACTGCCGTTGCGCATCCAGCGCTCGTAGTTGTCCGAGGAGGACAAGAACGGTCGGTAGAAGCAGGTGCGGAAGCGCTCCATGGTGTGCATGGCGCCGAGGAAGTGGCCGCCATGGCCGACCTCTTGGTGCGCGTCGAAGGCCATCGACGCCTCGTCGATCTCCAGCGGGGTGAACTCGTGCTGGAGCATCTGCAAGATCTCGGCGTCGACGATGAACTTCTCGTAGCCGGCGACCAGGCCGCCCTCGAGCCAGCCGGCCGAGTGCATCACCCAGTTGGCGCCGGCGAGGAAGGTCGGCAGCATCGTCATCAATGCCTCGTAGCCGGCCTGCGCGTCGGCCACCTGCGAGGAGGTCAGCCCGCCACCGGTGCGGAACGGGAGCCCGAAGTGGCGGGCGATCTGGCCGGTGCAGAGCAGCCCGATGCCGGACTCGGGGGTGCCGAAGGTGGGTGAGCCCGACTGCATGTTGATATTGGACAGGAAGGAGCCGAACACGACCGGCGCACCTGGCCGGATCAGCTGCGAGAGCGCGATGCCCGAGAGGGCCTCGGTGATCTGCTGGACCAGGGCCGCGGGAATGGTGACCGGCGACATCGCGCCCATCAGCAAGAACGGGGTGAGGACGACGGGCTGGTTGGCTGCGGAGTACTCGAACTGCGCCTCGAGCATCCGGTCGTCCCAGCGCAGCGGGCTGTTGCAGTTGATCAACGAGATCGTGGCCGGGGTCTGCTCGATGGACTCCCGGGAACCGAACAGGATCTCGGTCATCTTGATGGTGTCGGCGGCGTTCGTGCCGGAGACGACGTTGCCCATGTAGATCTTGTCGGTCAGCGTCTGCAGCGCGTAGATCATGTCGAGGTGGCGCGAGTCCAGGGGCGTGTCGTTCGGCTCGCAGATCACACCCCCGGCGGAGTCGAGCGCGTCGAAGGACTGGGCCAGCTTGGTGAAGTTGCAGAAGTCGGCCATCGTCGCATCGCGCCGCACCTCCCCCTCGCGGACGAACGGCGGTCCGTAGACGGCGCCGAAGGCCATCGAGTCGCCACCGATGTGCACCGAGTGCTCCGGGTTGCGGGCCTGGATATCGAACTCCCGGGGGGCCTTCGCCACCTGCTCGAGCACGAAGTCCGGGTCGAGGAAGACGGTGTTCTCCTCGACCTTCTGGCCCGCCTGCGCGAACAGGTCCAGAGCCCGCTGGTCCATGAACTCCACACCGATCTCGGTGATCAACCGGCGCCAGCCGCTGTCCAAGGTGGCGACGGCCTCCTCGGACAGGATCTCGTAGCGGGGCATCTTGTTGACGAACATGGGCTCTCCCGGGGAGTACGGCAGGGGTACGACGCGTGAAGCGGAGTCTAGCCCCATGATGCGGAATGGTGATTCCACATCATGGAACAGTTCCGCCCGACCATTGCACACCGGGCCGCTCTCCCGCCAGACCCCGTCCGATCTCTCTTCGGAATCAGCCTCTCGCCCACCGGTTGACTCAGCCCGGCCACATCCCCCATGATGTGGAACCTGCATTCCACATCATGGAACCGGAGCTCCGCATGACCGCCGCCACCGGCACCCAAGCCGTCGATCGCGCCGCGCTGCTGGTGTCCACCGTGGTCGAGTCCGACGAGCCGGTGGCGTTCGCCGAGCTGGCCGAGGGGTCCGGACTGCCCAAGTCCACCGTCAGCCGCCTGCTCACCGCCCTGGAGCGCACCCAGCTGGTCGAGCGCACCGAAGGCGGGGAGTACGTCGCGGGCGGGTTGTTCGCCCGGTTCGCCTCGCGCTACGAGTCGGTGGAGCTGGCCCGCGTCGCCCAGCCCGTGCTGCGTGCGCTCGGCGACATCACCGGCGAGACGGTCAACCTCGGCATCCCTCGCGGGGACACCGTGCTCCACGTCGCCCAGGTGGACTCGACGTTCTTGTTGGGCACCCGGGACTGGACTGGCGTGGAGGTGCCCAACCACGCCTCGGCGCTGGGCAAGGTGCTGCTCGCTGCCGGAGTGATCCGGATGACAGGCTCCCTGATCGCACTCACCGACCGGACCATTGCCGATCGAGCCGAGCTCGCGACGGCGCTGAACGACGTACGCCGTCAGGGCTGGGCCGCCACGGTCGACGAGCTCGAGGTCGGCCTCGCCGGCGTCGCCGCACCGGTCTTCAACGGACTCGGTGAGGTGGTCGCCGCCCTCGGCATCTCGGGACCCACCCCACGCCTGGCCGGCCGACACGAGGCCCTAGCTCAACTGCTGACCGACCAAGCCGCCCAGCTCACCGCCGTGCTGGGCCACTCCCCCAAGGAAGGTGTCGCATGACCCCCGAAGAGATCCTGCGCGGCCTCTATGACGAGACCCTGGTTGGCAATGGTCCGCGAGTGCTCGAGCTGACGAACGAGGCACTCGGCATGGGCATGGAGCCGCAGACGCTGCTGTTCGACGCCCTCATCCCGTCCCTCGAGGAGGTCGGTGCGCGATTCGAGCGCGGCGACTTCTTCGTGCCCGAGATGCTTATCGCCGGCAAGGCGATGGCGGGGTCGATGGAGGTGCTTCGCCCGCTGCTGGCCGACACCGGCGTGGAGACGATCGGCAAGTTCGTGATGGGCACGGTCAAGGGCGACGTCCACGACATCGGCAAGAACCTCGTCAACATCATGCTCGAGGGTGCCGGCTTCGAGGTGATCGACCTCGGCGTGCAGGTGGCGCCGGAGAAGTTCGTGTCGGCCATCGAGGAGCACCGGCCCGACATCGTCGGCTTCTCGGCGTTCCTCACCACCACCATGCCGATGTTCAAGGCCAACCTGAACGCCTTGGAGAAGGCCGGCATCCGCAACGACGTGATCGTCATGGTCGGTGGAGCACCGGTGACCCAGGAGTACGCCGACGCCGTCGGCGCCGACGGATACGCCGCCGACGCCTCGGCCACCGTCAAGCGGGCCAAGGAGCTCCTCGACCAGCGCCGGTCGATGGTCCCCGCCTGACCATCGCGCCGCCGCACCCCGTCAACGTCATAGCGATCGGTCGCCCCGGCGACCGGAGCCGATGACGTCACACCCGACCCGCCAGACCTAGGAGGACCACCGTGAGCGCCGAAGTGACCCCGTTCGAGACCCGGCTCCGGTCGGCCACCCAGGAGGTCGTCATCGGTCGCGGCCACCGCTTCTGCCTGATCGGCGAGCGGATCAACCCGACCGGCCGCCGCATCTTCCAAGAGCAGCTTCGGGCCGGGGACCTGTCGGCGATCGAGCGTGATGTCGCCGCCCAGGTGGCCGGTGGCGCCGACGTGCTCGACGTCAACATGGGCGTGCCGCTGACCGACGAGGCCGACCTGCTCGCCAAGGCGATCACCCTGATCCAGCAGCTCAGCGACAAGCCGATCTGCATCGACTCCTCGGTGGTCGAGGCGCTAGAAGCCGGGCTGTCGGTCTACCAGGGCCGCGCCCTGGTCAACTCCATCACCGCCGAGGACGAGCGGATGGAGGCGGTGCTGCCGCTGGTGAAGAAGTACGACGCCGCCGTGATCGCGCTACCCAACGACGTCGACGAGATCCCGATGGAGCCGGAGAAGCGGCTCGACCTGGTCAAGAAGATCGTCGACGTGGCCACCAAGGAGTACGGCATCGCCATCGAGGACATCGTCCTCGACCCACTGGCCATGCCGATCGGCGCCGACACCTCGTCGGGGGTGGCGGGCTTCGAGACCATGCGGCGGGTGCGCGACGAGTTCGGACTCAATATGACCTGCGGTGCCTCGAACGTCTCCTTCGGTATGCCCGAACGGCACGCGCTCAACGCCACCTGGCTGCCGATGGCGATGACCGTCGGGCTGACCAGCGCGATCATGGACGTCCGCACACCGGAGATCGTGCAGGCGGTGAAGGCAGCCGACCTGTTCTTGAACCACGACGAGTGGGGGATGGCGTGGATCGGCTCGTCTCGGGCCAAGAAGGCGGCCGAAGCGTCGGCGTGAGCCCTCCCGAGCAGAATCCCCCCGACTTCACCCTCGACGAGGTACGCCGCGAGGGCCTTCTCGCCCCGACCGCACCGGCACCGGCAACCCACGACGGCACCGGTCGGGTCGACCTGCGCTTCTCCATCGAGCAGAGCCCCGGCGCCGAGCCCACCCTCCGTCCGGTCCGGGTGCCGCCCGGCGTCAGCGTCTTCGACGCCGCGTCCTGGAACGGCATCGCCATCGACTCCACGTGCGGTGGGCACGGCACCTGCCACAAGTGTCGGGTCAAGATCGACGGCCCGCCCCCACCGATCACCCGCCATGACGAGCGGACCTTCTCCGCCGATCAGTTGGCCGAGGGTTGGCGGTTGGCCTGCCTGGTCTCCGCGGTGCACGACCTCGAGGTCGCCGTACCTCCCCTGACCACCCGCCCGAAGGCCGCCACCGTCGGCGTCGGGCGTCAGGTGATCCTGCGGCCCGCCGTGCAGAAGCGGTACGTCGAGCTTGCCGAGCCCAGCCTCGCCGACCAGCGCACCGACCTGGTCCGCCTCCAAGACGCGGTGGACGACCTGGAGCTGCGTTGTGGCCTGGACGTGTTGCGTCGGCTGCCCGGCGTGCTCCGCGGCAGCGACTTCAAGGTGACCGCGGTGGTCGTCGACGAGGAGCTGATCGACGTCGAGGCCGGCGACACCTCCGGCGTGCGTCGCGCAATCGCCTTCGACCTAGGCACCACCACCGTGGTCGCCACCTTGTTGGACCTCGAGACCGGCACGCCGATGGCGGTCGCGTCGATGCTCAACAAGCAGCAGCCCTTCGGGGCAGACGTGATCAGCCGGATCAGTGCGACCATGCTGGACCCCGAGGCGCTGGAACGGCTGCGCACGGCCGCTGCTCACACGCTCACCGAGCTCGCTGCCGAGGTGTGCCAGGAAGCCGACGTCGACCCCCTCTCGGTCTACGAGGTGGCCCTCGCAGGCAACGCGACCATGGTCGCGCTCGCCCTGGGCATCGATCCGGAGCCGCTGGGCGTGGCGCCGTTCGTGATGTCGTCGGCGTCGTTCCCATCGATCAAGGCAAGCGATCTCGGCCTCGCGGTGCATCCGCGTGCCCCCGCCGTCGTCTTCCCCTCGCTCGGCGCCTACGTCGGCGGAGACATCGTCGCCGGCATGCTCGCGACCGGGATGGACCGCGACAAGCGGACTCGGTTGTTCATCGATGTCGGCACCAACTGCGAGATCGTTCTCTCCGACGGCGACCGGATCCTGTCGACCGCCGCCCCGGCCGGGCCCGCCTTCGAGGGCGGAGCCATCCGCTGCGGCATGCGCGCCGCCGACGGTGCGATCGAGGTGATCCGGCTCGGTGGCGAGGAGCCGGTCGAGCTAGGCGTGATCGGTGACGTCGAGCCCAAGGGCCTGTGCGGCTCAGGACTGGTGGATGCCGTCGCCGAGCTGGTTCGGGTCGGACTGCTGGACTCCTCGGGACGCTTCGTGACCGACGAGGTCGCCGCCGACCTCGCACCCGCGCTGGCGGACCGGCTGGCCAAGGTGGGCGAGGAGCGGGTGTTCGTGCTGCACCGACCTGCCCCGGACACCCCCGTCGCCGAGACCGTCTACCTCTCCCAGCGCGACGTGCGCGAGCTGCAGTTCGCCAAGGCGGCGATCTCCACCGGCTGGACGCTGCTCCTCGAGGAGCTCGGCCTGGGTCACTCCGACGTGCAGCAAGTGCTCCTGGCCGGCTCGTTCGGGTCCTACTTGTCGCCCGCGGCCGCCGTACGCATCGGACTGGTGCCGACCCTGCCCACCCTCCGCATCGTCTCGGCCGGCAACGTCGCCGGTGAGGGCGCGAAAATGGTCTTGTTGTCCCAGCGCGAGCGGGCTGGGGCGGCGGCGCTGTTGGAGGAGGTGAGCTATGTCGAGCTCTCTGATCGACCCGACTTCAACGACCGCTTCGTCGAGCAGCTCGCCTTCTGAGGACCGCGCCACCCGGGTCGCCTTGGTGGCCTGCGGCGCCCTCGCCCAGCCGGCCGCGGAGATCGCGGAGCGGCGTGGCTGGCCCGTCGACGTGCACCCGCTCCCGCCGCTGCTGCACAACCAACCGCACCTGATCGCGGGCGAGGTGCGCGCGCTGGCCACCCGGCTGCTGCAGGACGACTACGGGCGGGTCGTCGTGGGCTATGCCGACTGCGGCACCTACGGCGCACTGGACGAGGTCTGCACGGACCTCGGAGTGGAGCGGTTGCCCGGCCTGCACTGCTATGACGTGTACGGCGGTGCCGAGCGGCTGGCGGCGTACTTCCAGGAGCAGCCAGGCACCTACGTCTTCACCGACTTCTTGGTCCGCTCGTTCGAGCGGACCGTGATCCGGGAGCTCGGCCTGGACCGGTGGCCGGAGCTGCGCGACGACTACTTCGGCTCCTACACGCGGGTGGTGTGGCTGGCCCAGCACCCCGACGAGGAACTGCACGCCCTCGCCGAGGCCGCCGCGGCGCGGCTCGGCCTGCCCCTCACCGTGGTCGACACCGGCCACGCCGGGCTCGAGCGCGCCCTGGCCGACCTCGTCACCTAGCAGTCAGTCGCTAGCGGTCTGTGGTGCTGGCCGCCAGGGCACCGACGACGGATGAGCGCTGCTCTTGGTCGGGGTCGGTGTCCGGGTTGCTGGCCGTTGGTGGCGACGACCGACAGGGCAGCGACGTCGGGTGGGCAGCAGGTGGCTGTGGCTGTCGGCCGGGTCGCTGGTGGTCGCTTGGCCTGCCCGGGTCGGCGTCTGCCGCGGTGTTCTTGCCTCTCCTGCGGTCTTGTGGTGGCAAAGTGGCCCGTCTACCGGGTCCTCAGCCACCACAGCACCGCGGGAGGTGGCGTCCCGCGTGGTGGTGTAACTCCCGGTCTGGCTCCCGAATGTTGAGGAGCCACCGTGTGAGGCTTCGGAAGAACCGACCAAGGATCTTTCGAAGGAGAACCACACGATGGCCCTGTCCCAGTCTGCCTTGCTCGAGGTGCTCGATGCGCTGAAGGCTTCCGATTCCACCGAGGTGATTCGTCACGCGCTGCAGGTGATGCTGCAGCAGCTGATCGATGCCGAGGCCACGGCGCTGATTGGTGCTGAGCCACATGAGCGCAGCGATGCACGGATCACCCAGCGCAACGGCACCAGGTCGAAGACGATCACCACCTCGGCCGGTGACCTGGATCTGTCGATCACCAAGCTCCGCACCGGGTCGTTCTTCCCCTGCCTGCTGGAGCGACGTCGCCGGATCGACCAGGCCTTGTTCGCGGTGATCATGGAGGCGTACGTGACCGGCACGAGCGTGCGCAAGGTCGATGACCTGGTCAAGGCGCTGGGTGCCGATACCGGGATCAGCAAGTCCGAGGTGTCTCGGATTTGCGCCGACCTCGACGAACAGGTCGCCTCGTTCGCCGACCGTGACCTGTCCGACCAGCAGTTCCCCTATGTGTTCCTCGATGCGACCTACTCCCATGGCCCGGGTCGGCGGCGCGCGGAGCGGTAAGGGGTCCCGGGTGGTGTCCCAGGCGATCGTGGTCGCCACCGGTGTGTCGGGTGACGGCCGGCGGGAGGTCCTCGGGTTCGCGGTCGGCGACTCCGAGGACGGGGCGTTTTGGACCGCGTTCCTGCGTTCGCTCAAGGCCCGCGGGCTGTCGGGCACCAAGCTGGTGATCTCCGACGCTCACGCCGGGCTGAAGGCCGCGATCGCCGCGGTGATGATCGGTGCGGCCTGGCAGCGATGCCGGGTCCACTTCTTGCGCAACGTCCTCGCCCAAGTCCCCAAGGGCTCCGCCGAGATGGTCGCGGCAGCGGTCCGCACCATCTTCGTCCAGCCCGACGCTGAGCACGTCCGTGAACAGCTCGACGTCATCGCAACGATGCTCGGCCGGCAGTTCGGCAAGGTCGAACAGATGCTGCGTGAGGCCGCCGAGGACATCACCGCCTTCGCCGACTTCCCAGTCGCGCACTGGAAGAAGATCTGGTCGACCAACCCACT
>JBDHZT010000108.1:0-12632 GCA_039811985.1 Nocardioidaceae bacterium
ACCCGCTTCCTGCGGGTGAGTCTTCGCGCTCTGCTCACGCTGGGGCTGGCGATCGCCTTCATCGCCTGGCTCGGCGGGCCGGGGGCGGCCCCCGCCGGGCTGCGACGCGGCACGGCGCGCGCGATCGGCGCGGCGCGGAGTGGAGGCGGGTCGGTCGGACTGGACACGGGCCGGTTCGGGGTCGTGCTGGACACCTACCGGACCCCGATCCGGGTGGCGGTCCTGGCGGGGGCGTTGCTCGCCTACGTGCTGCGGGACCACCCGACCGCGCGCTACACGCTCTGGCTGGCCCTACTGGTCGCGGTCATCTTGCTGCTGGTGGAACTGCTGTCTCACCCTGCTCCTGCCGCCGACCCCCCGAGGTCAGGGCCAGCAGAGCCTCCCAGCCCAGCGTGAACAGACGTCGTACGGTCGGGTCCTCAGTGAGCACCCGGCCGACCACCGAGCAGATCACCAGGATGCCCGCGAAGCCGATCAGCCATGTCGAGATCGACAAGATGACCCCCAGCGTGCCGAACTGATCGGCATTGGCAGTCACATAGGCCGGCATGACCAACGTCGAGGCCCGGCTGTAGAGGACGAGCAGCACCCCGGTGAGCAGAGACCCCACCAACAGCCGGGACCAAGCCACCCGGCCGAACAGCAGCATCCAACTCGTCGCCCACCAGATCACGCCGAGGACGACCATCTGCAACCCCAGCCGCACCATGTCGAGGACCAGTCCGTGCGGATGGAAGACGCGGGTCGCACTGGCGAAGAGCTGCAGGATCAGCAGCCAGCCGACCAGCCACACGAACCGCCGCCGATAGCCCGCGACCCCGCCGACGTAGTCCTGCTGCCAGACCCGTTCGTACATCCGTTGAACGGCGCGAGCGAAGCTGGTCGCCGAGAAGAAGGTGATCGCCAGTCCGATGAGGCCCGTGTTGGCCTTGACCTCGCTGATGTCGACGTCGGAGTGCACGACCCGAGTGCCTTCGCGGCCGAGTCCGGTCATGTCGCCGAACTCCTCCAGCCCGCGTGCGGTCAGGTGCGGGAAGAACGCGGCGACCACGACCAACATCGGCACCAGCGCGAGCATCCCCTGAGCCGCGATGAGCATGCACCGGTCGATGAACTCGACTCGGACGAAGCTGCTGATCAGGTTGCCGAAGAACGGGATCGCCTCGACCCGGGCCCGGATCTGCTCACCGCGGGCGCGCAGCCTGGCCGATCGCCGCTGTCGGCGCCCGTGGACATCCACAGCCCCTCCTCGGTGTGCCGAACCCTTGCTGACCACCTCGCGGGTCCACAGTAGAGCGCAATGGACCCGTTGGCGGGCAGTGACAACGAAGGACGGAACCCGATGTCGACGAACGATGCGTCCACCCCACCGCTCCTGCCGAGGCCGGTGCTGGTGATGGGCGGCTTGGCGGCCACGGTGATCGTGGTGGCCGGCATCAAGGCCGCTCACGGCATTATCGGCCCGGCCCTGATGGCGCTCGTGCTGACGATCATGGCGCACCCCCTGCGACGCTGGCTGGACCGACGCCTGCCGACCTGGGCCGCGACCCTGGTGTGCATCGTGGTGGTCTACCTCGGTATGGCCGCGCTGGTGGTCGCGATGGTCGTGTCGACAGCCAGATTCGCGACACTCCTGCCCGCCTATCAAGATGCCCTCACCGAGCGGCTGCAGGATCTTGCCGACTGGGCCGAGCGCTTCGGCGTCGGGCAGGAGGAGATCCAGCACGTGGTCTCGTCCTTCGACCCCAACCGCCTGATCGGGCTCATCGAGTCGATCCTTAGTGGTGCCGCCTCGGTGGCCTCCAACCTCGCTTTCATCCTCGCTCTGGTGCTGTTCATGACGATGGACGGCGGGACCTTCCCGCGCCTGCTCGGCTCAGCGGCCCGCGTGCGCCCCGCCATCGTGGGTGCGATCGACGACTTCACCATCGGCACCCGCCGCTACTTCGCGGTCTCGACGGTGTTCGGTCTGATCGTGGCGGTGCTCGACACCGTGGCGTTGGCGATCTTGGACGTCCCGGCTCCGGTGCTGTGGGGTCTGCTGGCCTTCATCACCAACTACATCCCCAACATCGGCTTCGTGATCGGGCTGATCCCGCCGGCGGTTCTGGCCCTCCTCGACGGCGGTCTGGGCATGATGATCACGGTGGTCGTGATCTACTGCCTCCTCAACGTGGTCATCCAGACCGTGATCCAGCCGAAGTTCGTCGGCGACGCCCTCGGCCTGTCCACCACGCTGACCTTCGTGTCCTTGGTGTTCTGGAGCTGGGTGATCGGCCCGCTCGGTGCGCTCCTAGCCATCCCGCTCACGCTGCTCGCCAAGGCGGTGTTCATCGACGCCGACCCGGATGCCCGATGGCTGCGGCCACTGATCTCCAACAAGGAGGACGAGATCGAGCAGGTCGGCCAGCCAGAAGGCGCCGCCTGACCGCGTCCGCGTCTGTTTGTGGTCAGCGCTTCGGCGCGCTGGTGAAGGTGGCGAGACCCCACCCGACCAAGAAGATGACACCCGCTGCGAAGAGCCAGAACCACTCGAGCTCGAAGCCGACTGCGGTCGCCACGAGCAAGAACGCTCCGGTGAGCTTCTGTGTCCCAGTCACTTCTATGCCCCTTCGGTCGCCGTGGACCCAGGTTAGCCTGGCTGCCTCCGGTGTGAGGCCGAGGTCCGGCTGCGGCATGATCGGCGGGTGACCACGAGCGCGGATGACGGCACGGATCAAGTGAATGAGCGACCTTCCTCGGACTCCGCGCCCTCTGGGGCTGGCCCTCTCACGGGCATCCGCGTGGTCGAGTTGGCCGGCATCGGTCCTTCGCCGCTCGCCGCGCTGATCCTCGCCGAGCTCGGAGCCGATGTCGTCCGTGTCGACCGGGCTGCCGCACCCGGGGCGCTCGACTGGTTCCCGGACGGCCTGCGCCGCTCACGACCGAGCATCGCGGTCGATCTCAAGTCGGCGGCCGGGCCTGACGTCGTACGCCGGTTGGCCGATCAGGCCGATGTGTTGATCGAGGGACTGCGACCCGGAGTCACCGAGCGGCTCGGCCTCGGCCCGAAGGAGTGCCTGGCCAGCAACCCGCGGCTCGTCTACGCGCGGATGACCGGGTGGGGTCAGACGGGGCCATGGGCGGACAGGGTGGGCCACGACATCACCTACGCCGCCATCACGGGGGTCCTGCACCTGTCCGGTGGGCCGGAGCAGCCTCGGCCTCCGGCGAATCTGCTCGCCGACTTCGGCGGGGGCACCTTGTATCTGCTGGTGGGGATCCTCGCGGCCCTCCATGCACGGCAGACCACCGGCCGCGGGCAGGTGGTCGACGCGGCCATGGTGGACGGTGCGGCATCGCTGGCGACGATGGTCTACGGGCTGTTCAACGGCGGTGCTTGGCGCGATGTTCGTGGAGCCAACCTGCTCGACGGTGGAGCACCGTTCTATGACACCTATCCCTGTGCAGACGGCAGATTCGTGGCGGTGGGCGCTCTCGAGCCGCCGTTCTACGCCGCATTGCTGGCCGGCCTTGGGCTGCAGTTCGCCGAGAGACAAGACGACGTCGCGGCATGGCCGCGACACCGGGCCGCGATCGCGGAGGCGTTCGCCAGCCGCAGCCGAGACGAGTGGTTGGAGGTCTTCGACGGGACCGACGCCTGCGTCGCGCCCGTGCTCGGTCTTGCCGAGGCACCGGGCCACCCTCATCTGGTGGCTCGCGGCACCTTCGCCGAGCTCGATGGGCGGCCCGTGCCTCGGGTCGCTCCGCGCTTCTCCGACACGCCCGGGCGCGACCCGGGCCCCGAACCGGTGATCGGTGCCGACACGACGACCTACCTCCTCGACCATGGGTTCAGCCAGGCCGAGGTGGACGCCCTGCTCGCCAACGGTGCCGTCAGGCAGGCCGACGCCGAGACACAGCGTGGGTGAGCCCGTCGTTCGTCGGTGTCTGCTCGGCCGATAGCGTCGGAGCCGCCCGGATGCGAAAGGCGCGGGTCGCTGAACCGCCGTACTCGCTGCTCTCAAGGAGGTCGCCCGATGACAGACGCGATGACTGGTCACCGCGACGAGCGTGTGCTGGTGGAGGTCGAGGGAGCGATCGGCCGGATCACGCTGAACGCTCCGGATCGCCTCAACGCGGTGGACGCGGCGATGCTCGCCGAGGTTGCCGCGGCTGCGAGGCGGCTCGACGGCGACTCACAGGTGCGGGTGATCGCGCTGACCGGAGCCGGTCGGGGCTTCTGCGCCGGCGCCGACCTGGGGGCTGGCGATCCGACCTCGGCAACACCGCCCGACGATGCCACGCTGGTCGCCGTCGGTGACGTGATCCGCGCCCTCACGTCGGTCGACACTCCGACAGCGGCGCTGGTCGGCGGTGTCGCCGCCGGCGTCGGGGTCTCCCTCGCGCTCGCCTGCGACTACACCCTGGCCAGTGATCGCGCCGCGTTCGTGCTGGCCTTCGCCAAGATCGGTCTGATGCCCGACGGTGGCGCCACCGCCCTGGTCGCCGCCTCGATCGGACGGGCGAAGGCGCTGCGGATGGCGCTCACCGGGGAGAAGGTCGACGCCGTCACTGCCGAGCGGTGGGGGCTGGTCGCCGAGTGCGTGCCCGCGGAGGAGTACGACGACCGCTGCCGTGCGCTGCTCGACCAGTTGGCCGCCAGCGCGCCCGCTGCCGCCGCGACGACGACCGCGGCGATCAATGCGGCCACCCTCGATCTGGAGGCTGCGTTGGCCCGCGAGGAGGCTGGCCAGGGCCGACTGCTGGCCAGCGCCGACTTCGCCGAGGGCCTGGCCGCCTTCTTGGAGAAGCGGCCCGCTCGTTTCGGCGGCTGAGCGCGCGGGAGGTCATCCTCCAGGGTCGCCGGGGCGACCGGAGCCTATGACGTCTCGGCGTTGGGGCCTGTGATCAGGCCACCCGAGGGACCAGCCGGAGATGGGATTGCGGCGAGCCGCACGACGGCAACCAGCAGGCAGAGCCCGGCGAACACCGTGAAGGTCCCGCAGACTGCCTCCCACCATGGCTGAGCGTCGAACGAGCCGACTGCGTAGCTGAAGCCCGCGACCAGTGGCGCCGAGAGGATCAAGAACACGGCGGCAGCGCGTGCCCAACCACGGCCGGCTCCGCTGAGCCAGCCGAAGAGCGCCACCGGTGCGAGCAGCCAGAGCAGCGTCACCGGGCCCGAGAACGGCAGCTTCACCACCGCGCCGGTCATCCCAGACAGCAGTGTCTGGGCACCGACCAGAGCCGTCGCAGCTGCCGCCCCCACTGTCACGGTGACCGCGAAAGGACCGGGACGCCGCCGCGAGATCGCCCACGGCAAGGTGACGAGCGCGACCGCGAGCAGCACCAATGAGAGGCCACCGAGCGTTGCCGAGTGACCCACGGGTGCCCGCGGCTCGGTGGGCACCAAGAAGTCGTAGCGATGGTCTGAGCGCAGGTCGCACGCTCGCGTGGAGCCGCCACCCCACCAGGGGCAGGCGCCGGCCCACCGCTGCCCCGCGGCGGCGTACATCAGCACGCCCGACCCGACCAACGCCAAACCCGTCCAGAGCCGGGTGATCTGAAGCCCCATCTTCGTCCCCCCTGAGAGGACGATTGTCCGCTGTCGGGGACATCATGGCAATCGGTCACTCGAGCGACCGGGACCCATGACATCCGCCGGGAGGGGCTACTCCAGGCGCAGGATGAGATCGTCGTCATCGGCTGGGTCACCGCGGCCGTCGCGATTGCTGGTGGTGACCCATACGCCGCCGTCGGGCGTGGCGGCCACTGCGCGGAGGCGGCCGTAGGCGCCGGTCAGCAGCGCCACCGGCTCACCCAGACCGGAGGATCGGATCGGGATCTGCCACAGTCGCTCGCCGCGCAGTCCGGCGACGTACAGCGTGTCGCCGTCGGTGCCGTGCACGATCGCGGCGCCGGACGGACTGGCCTCGGCCGGGGACCAGACGACCTCGGGATTGGTGAATCGTCCGCCTTCGGTGTCGCCTTGGCCCTCGATCAGCGGCCAGCCGTAGTTGTTGCCAGGGAGGATCTGGTTCACCTCGTCCCAAGTGTCCTGGCCGAACTCGGTTGCCCACAGCCTGCCCTGGGAGTCCCAGGCCAGCCCCTGCACGTTGCGGTGTCCCCAGCTGTAGACCAGCGATCCGGGGATCGGGTTGTCCTCGACCGGCTGCCCGGTCGGCGTCATCCGCAAGATCTTGCCGTTGATGCTGTCGGTGTCTTGGGCATGGTCGGAGTCCCCGGCGTCGCCGGTGCCGGCGTAGAGCAGGCCGTCGGGTCCGAAGGCCAGCCCACCACCGTTGTGCACGGTGTTGCGCTCGATGCCCACGACCACCGGTGTCACCGTGGCCTTCCCAGCCGCGAGGTCGTCGAGCCGGAAACTGATGATCCGGTTGTCGTCGGCTGTGGTCAGGTAGGCGAAGACCAAGCCGTCGTCGGCGAAGTCTGGTGAGACTGCGATGCCCAACAGGCCACCCTCACCCTCGGCTGCGACGTCCGGCACGGTGCCGACCTCGGTCACCGACCCGCCAGGATCGACCGTGAGCAGTCGTCCGCTGTTGCGCTCACTGACCAGCGCGTCACCGTCGGGCAGGAAGGCCACCCCCCACGGCACCTCGAGATGGTCGGCCACCACCTCGACGCCAGCCTCTGCGGTGGGGCTATCCCGATCGCCGACGTTGGTTGTCTCACCACTGCAGGCGGTCGACCACGAGGCCATCAGCCCGATCAGCAGGATCAGCCGGAAGACGACTCGGGCTCGCTCGCGGCGGCCGCGCCTACCGGCGGAACCTCTGACTCCGCGGACTTGTCGTTGACTGGCCATCTCATCGCCCCCGCTGTCCATCCTGGCAGGGGATGCGTGACCGGGCGAGCGTGTGGGTACCTCAGGACCGCGCCCCGAGTGTGGGCGCCAGCCAGCCAACGCAAGGGGGAGGAATGTGATGGGCAAGGTGTCTTTCGTCATCGGACTCGTGATCGGCTATGTGCTCGGCTCGCGTGCTGGTCGCCACCGCTACGAGCAGATCCGGCGCGCAGCGCGGAACGTGCGAGACGATCCTCGCGTCCAGCAAGCCGCGCACCAGGCGGCCGATCTCACGGTGAACACCGCTCAGCAGGCCGCCGAGGTGGCCCGTGACAAGGCGCCGGTGGTCAAGGACAAGCTCGCCGATGCGGCGGCGAAGGTCATGCCAGGAGACCACGGCTCCGAGAAGTAGTACGGTCCCGATTGGCTGGTTCGTGCGCCTCATCGCGACCGAAGGCCAGCTAGTCGGGACCGTACTACTTCTTGTGGGAGGGTCGGCATGCGCCGGATCTGGACGGCTGGGGTGGTCCGCGGAGCGCGCGGATTCTGGATCGGCGGACTGCTGATCGGGCTGATCGCGTTGCCCGGCGTACCCGCGCAGGCGGCACCCAGCGGGTCTCCTGATGGCTCCCGGAACCATGGTGTCGAGCCGAGGCCGATCTCCGAGCGAGTCCCGAAGGCTAAGGATGAGCCCGTCGTCGGCCACATCCGCAGGGCGCTCGATCCGAACGACCCCGGCGCTGGTCGGATCAGGATCGGCTACGAGTTCTACCCGGCCGACTATGGCCACGCCCGCCGGACCATCCTGGCCATCGAGGGCGGTCCGGGCTACGCCACCACCGGCAGCCGTGACTACTACCTCCAGCTCTTCAGGCCGCTGTTGGCCAAGCGCAACCTGCTGCTGATCGACGCCCGGGGCACCGGGCGCTCGGGGGCGATCAACTGTCCCCAGCTGCAGTCCTATCGCGGCAACTACCTGCGCAACGCCCGCCGCTGCGCCAAGCAGCTCGGGGACGCGAGCGACGTCTACGGCAGTGCCTTCGCCGCGGACGACTTCGCAGCCGTGCTCGACCACCTGAGCATCCCCCGGGTGGATGTGTACGGCGACTCCTACGGCACCTTCCTCGGTCAGACCTTCGCCGTGCGACACCCCGACCGGGTCCGCACGCTGACCCTCGACGCGGCGTACCCGGTCGCCGGACTTGATCCCTGGTATCCCGATCTCAACCAGGCCCTGCGGGCGTCGTTCCGCCGGGTCTGTCGACGCGATGCCTCGTGCAGCGGCGATCCGGTCCGGCGGTTCGCGAAGGCGGCCAAGCGGCTGCGGCACCATCCGATCAGCGGACACGCGTACGACGCCGACGGGACACGTCGTCGTGCTCGAGTCGATCCCGGCGAGTTGGCCTACCTGATGGGGACGGCGACCTATGGCACGACCGTCTACCAGGAGCTCGACGCCGCCCGACGTGCCTGGCGGGCCGGAGACAACGCACCCTTGCTGAGGATCGCCGCCGAACAGGGCTACTACGGCGGAGGTGGCCCGGTGCGCGAGTACTCCGAGGGCGCCTACCTCGCCGTCGCCTGCAACGACTATCCGCAGCTCTGGGACCGGTCGGCGTCGCCCGCCACGCGCCGGCAGCAGTACGACGACGCGGTCACCGATCTGCGACACACCAACCCGGGCATCTTCGCGCCGTTCACCATCACCGACTGGCTGACCTCGGACTGGGCGGACTACAACACCTGTCTGCCGTGGAGCAAGCCGAGCCACTGGGTGCCGGCGGTGCCGGAGCCGACCACCTACCCCACCACACCGACGCTGGTGCTGGTCGGTGATCTGGACTCCATCACCTCCCCCTGGGGTGCCCAGGTGGTCGCGGGCAACTTCCCCAACTCGCACTTCGTGGAGGTCGCCAACGTTGGACACGTGACGGCGCTCGCCGACTACGCCGGCTGCGCCTCCAAGGTGGTCCGCCGGTTCGTCCGGACGCGCGACCCCGGCGACACCTCGTGTGCTGCTGATGCCAATCCGGCCGTGCGGATGGTCTCCTCCTTCCCGCGGAAGGCACGCGGCTTCCCCGTGCCCGCCGGGTCCGGCCGAACCGCTGCCCGCCGCGCCGCGGCCGCCGCCGTGCACACCGTCGGCGACCTCTTCCCGCGCTGGTTCGCGATGTACGGCACCCACGGCCGTGGTCTGCGCGGTGGCACCTTCACCACGGCTGGCCTGTCCCACGTCTCCTTCCAGATGCATCGACTGCGCCTGGTCCGCGACGTCGCGGTCTCTGGCCACGTGACGTGGGTGCGCCGCGACGGCACGGTGCAGGCTCAGGTCCGGCTGGCCGGCGCGCACACCGGTCGGCTGCGGATCAAGTGGAGCGACGCCACCGCCCGCGCGGTCGCCAAGGGCCGCGTCGACGGGCGCGCCGTGCGCATCACGATGACCGCGCCCTGAGCGGGCGTCGCGTCTGCGTTGGGGGCCTGTGCGCCGTGGGCAGGTGGGTGGTGTGCTGGCCGACATGGCACCCGACGCCGGACGGGCGCCGCCGCGGCTTGGGCTGCTGCTGCCGGGTTGCTGATCGCCTTGGGTGACGACCGACAGGCAGCGACCGGAGAGGCGGCTGGTGGCACGGGTCGCTGTCCGGGTCGCCGTCCGGTCGGCCTGCTGCCGCGGTGTTCTTGCGTCTGCCGCGGTCTTGTAGTGGCAAAGTGCCTCGTATTCCGGGGTCCCAACCCACTACAGCACCGCGGGAGATGGGCCGGGGTCACCACAGCGCCGCGGGAGATGGGCCGGGGTCACCCGGGTTGCTGCTTTCACAAGGTATGTAGTGATGCCTGCACTTACCGTGCGTCGTTCATCGAGGTAAGTGCAGGTACGCCGACATACCTTGTGAAAGCAGCGACAGGAGTGACCACAGCGAACCAGCAAGCCGGCCAGCAGCCGAACCCGCGGACCGCCTCCCCGACAGCGACGTTGACTACCCAGAGCCTCTCCGTCCGAAGCCCCGGACAGCCAGAAGCCCCGGACGGCCAGAAGCCGAGCACGTCAGACCACCGGTGACTGTCTAGGACTGCTGCTCGGGGCGCCCCTGGAAGTCGTCCATGGTGTGGTAGATCCCGAGCACACGGTCGGCGAGGAAGTCGCGCACGCCGCCGGGAACGATGCCCTTGACCGCCTCGCTGAGCAGCACGGTCTTGGGCATCACCACGAACGACTTGCCGCGCAGCATCGCCGACCAGGTCTCGGCGACCACGTCCTCCGGCTCGAGCAGGGGCAGCAACGGAGCCGAGTGGGCGCCGTCGAACATGCCGGTCTTGATGTAGTAGGGGCACACCGTGGTCACCCGCACGTGCTGGTGTCCCGCCTGTTCCAGCTCGAGGCGGACCGATTCCGACCAACCCACGACGGCCCACTTGGAGGCGGCGTACGACGCCATCCGCGGGTTGGCGGTCAACCCGGCTGCGGAGGCAAGGTTGACCAAGCGACATGGTGCGTCGCTCTCGATCATCGCTGGCAGGAACTGGCGGGCGACCAGCATGGGCCCCAGCGCGTTGACCGACATCGTGAACTCGGTGTCATGCTCGGTGTCGGTCTCCCAGAAGTAGTGGTTGCCGCGCACGACGCCGGCGTTGTTGACGACCACCTCGACGGTGCCGACGTCGGCGAGTACGGCGGCCGCGGCGTTCTCGACCGCCGTCCGGTCCGACACGTCGACCACGTCGATGCGCACCCGGTCGCCGTCGGTGTCGAGCTCGTCGCGGGTCTGCGCCAGGGCGTCCTTGTCGACGTCCCAGAGCACCACGGTGGCCGCCCCCTCACGAAGAGCTCGCTCGGCGAAGAGTCGTCCCATGCCCATGGCCGCGCCGGTGACCAACACCCTCTTGCCAGCGACGTCTTGGAGTGTCGTGCTCACCTCTTCATCGTGGCACTGCCGGGGCGTCAGCGACACCGATGCGGGCCGAGAAGGGGCGTTGCGTTGCTCACTCCCCGCGCAGTCGTCGGCGCAGCACCTCCAGCTGCTTGCGCTCGGACTTGGTGAGCGAGTCCATGCCGGTCGCGCTGATCTTGTCGAGCAGGTGGTCCAGCTTGGCCCGGTCGCTCGCCGCTTGGCTGCTGGAGCCGGTCCACGGTCCGGACACGACGGTGCCGCGGCGCTGGGAGCGGCGTGCCTGGCGTGGCTGGCGGTGCCGGAAGAAGGCGAGATCGGGGATCTGGTGGTAGTCACGCAGCAGGCCTAGCGACCGCGCCACCACGGCGGCCAGGGCGAGGCCCACCACGAAGTCCATGAGCCCGACGAAGTCGCGTTGGGACAGGTAGGACAACACCGGTAGTGCCACGAAGATCGCGCCGATCACCCAGCCGGGGATGTTGAAGAAGAAGCGGATGTGGGGATTCTCCGCGATGAAGAGGAGCAGCACGATGAGCCCGATCGTGCCCAGCCCGAAGCGCACCAGGTAGGCGCCCTGGAAGAGGATCGAGAGCGCGACGGTCAGCACGCCGAGGCAGAGCGTGACCCACACCAGCAGGTTGGCCATCTTGGTCCGGCCGAGGGTCTGCTCGAGGGAGGACCCGAAGTACCAGAAGAAGAAGATGGTGATGACCGACCAGAAGGAGATGTCGTTGGCCATCGGCCAGGTCGCCACCCGCCAGATCTGGCCGGACCGCCAGACCAGGAACGGGTCGAGCAGCAGAACCTCGAAGAGCGAGGGGACGAGCGCGAACACCACGAACATCGCCGAGGCTGCGATCGTGGTGAACGTCGTCGTGTTGACGTCGAGCGTCCCGATCCGGAACCACGGATCCGACTCGCCGCCGCCGGGCACGGGGGAGAACCGGAATCGACTGGCCACCGGCGAAGCCTAACAACGTCTGCGAGGCATTCTGGCCCCGGAAGGTCTACGGAATCCGGATCCGGGTCGGCCCCGCCTGGCTTGCGCCGCGTCGCGAAGCGATGGCCTCAGCTACGTCGGTGGTGAGCCGACCAGCCCCCGAGGCGTGTCGCTGCCCGGGATGTCCGGGTCGAGGGCCCGGGAGTGGTCGAGGCCGAACCCATGACCCAGGCCCCAGATGACGGCGCGAGGGCGCGTGGTCACCTCGATCTTGCGATAGCAGGTGCGGATGTAGGACTTGACCGAGTTGATCGACAGGCAGGTCCGCTCGACGATCTCCGCGTTGGTCAGGCCTTGGGTGATCAGGGCCAGCACTTCCGACTCGCGTGGCGTGAGCCCTTCCTCGCGGCCGGGCCAGTCGCCGCCGACCAGGGCTCGGCCGGTCGCCTCCTCACTGACGACGACGGCGCCGGCGTTGATCTGCTCGAGTGCCTCCACCAGGTCCTTGGCGGGCAGTCGCTTGGAGAGGTATCCAGCGGCGCCCTGCCGCAGGCTGGCCTGGCGGAGATCCTGGTCCAGGTTCCAGGTGTAGACGGCCACCTGACGGACGGCGTGATTCCCGACCAGGTCGGCCACGGCTCCCTGGTCGCCTTGAGCTTGCGCGAAGGTGTCGTAGAGGGCGATGTCCACCGGGGAGATCACCTCGGTGGTCGCATCGAGCTCGACCACCTCGATGCGGTCGCGATAGGTCCGCAGCATTGCCGCGACACCGTGGACGACCACCTCGTAGTCGTTCACGACTGCGATCCGCAGGCTCACCTGGTCACCCTACGCGCCGGACGCGGGGGCATTCCCCACCCACAGGGGTGTACCAGCCCCTCTGGCACCCGGTCCATACTCGCTGGGCGGGTCGGGGTCTTCCCCGGCCCGCGCCAGGTCCGAGCGGCGCCGGAACGGGGGACCGCTCTGCGGCGCGGCACCGCTCGGGCCTCGGCGACCGAGCGTCCGGTCGTCTAGG
>JBDHZT010000109.1:0-12541 GCA_039811985.1 Nocardioidaceae bacterium
TTTCACAAGGTATGTGGTGATGCCTGCACTTACCGTGCGTCATTCACCGAGGTAAGTGCAGGCCTACCGACATACCTTGTGAAAACGGTGACAGCAGTGACCACCGACGACCAGCACCCGGACAGCGACCTCAGCCGCCCGGGATCTCTCCGGTCGCTGCCCTGTCGGCCAGCACACCAGACCACCAGCAACCCGGCAGCGGCCAAGAGCCGAGCACCGCCTCCCCGCGCAGCTACACCGGCAGCCGGCCGGCGTCACTCCGCGGGAGCGACGCGGCGGAGCTGGGCGAGGTCGTGCAGGTCCTGCTCGCGCGGCGGGTAGCCGCTGTGCAGCAGGCGCTGGTGCGCCACGGTGAGACAGGGTACGTCGCGGTCGCGGATGTGGCCGATGGTGAAGACCGAGGCGGGATAGTCGTACGTCGTGTCGTCGGGGCCGGCCTGGACGCCGTTGCCCTCGTCGTCGAGGACGACCGGGTGCACGTCGACCCAGCGGCCGTGGCCGGCCGCCAGCTCTAGCCGCACCGGGAGCCAGTCGGTCTCGGGGAGGTAGCCGAGCTCGGCCAGGAGGTCCAGGCAGCCCCGCATCGCCTCGGCGTCCACGAGCAGGTCCAGGTCGCGGTGTTCCCGGGTCTGTCGACCGACCAGGGCGGCCACGCCCCAACCTCCGGCGACCCAGTAGGTCACCCCACGCTCGAAAAGGCCGTCCAGCACAGTCCGCACGTCGGCCCAGCGCATCGTCAGGCCGTCGGCACGTGGTCGAGCGGCTGCACGGGCGCGTGGCCCGCTTGCGCACGGTGCAGCTCGACGTCGCCGCCACGGCGTAGGTGTGCCCGCCACTCGTCCCGGTTGAACTGCGCTGGTCGGGTCCGTCGGACGAAGTCGCTCAGGATCTTCACGAACCGCTGGGGATGGTCCCGGTGGGGGAAGTGGCCGGCGTTGGGCACCAACGCCACGGTCGCGTGCGGAGCGAGAGTCCGTGCCGTCTCTGCGTGCTTCGCGGGGATCACCCGGTCCTGCTCACCCCAGATCACGCACATCGGGATGTCATCGGTCAGATAGGCCCGATCGCTGGTCGTGATGATCTGGCCCCGCCAGTCCACCACTGCTCGCGCCACGTGCCGGATCGCGGTGCGGGTGCGCGAGTCCTTCATCGAGTCGAAGATGGCCGCCACCTCACCCAGGTCGCGGGTGCGCGCAAGCCCAGAGCCGCCGAGGACGCGCATGCCGTGCACGCCGATGTGACGCAGCCCCGGCAAGGTCAGCAGACCGGCGATCTGGTGGAACCCCGGCGTGGTGACGACACGCAACGCCGCGGTGACCTCGGGGCCGAACCCGCCGGGCGCGACCAGGACCAATCGCTCGACGAGTTCGGGATACTGATACGCGAACTGCATCGCGACGCCCCCGCCGAGACTGTGTCCGACGACCGTCGCCCGCTCGATCCCGAGCAGCGCGAGCAGATCCCGCATGCCGTTCGCATAGCCCCCGACGCTGTAGTCGGCCCGTGGTTTCGCCGACTGACCATGGCCGAGCAGGTCGGGAGCGATGACGGTGTAGCGACGAGCCAGCGACTCGATGACCGGCGCCCACGTGGTGTGATCGCAGCCGAGGCCGTGGAGCAACAGCAGCGCCGGACCCGAACCGACGCGCACGTAGGCGCGGCGGTGCCCGTGCACGGTCGCAAAGCGCACCTGCTCGGCGACACAGCCCACGGTCGACCCCCCATGATCTGACGCCGGATCCACTGACCCGCCGTGAAGTGGCGTCAGTCAATCACGCTGCCCTCGTGGTCCGACAGCGGCCCGCCGACTCTTGTAGCCTTCCCACGTGTCCGCAGACCCCGTCGCGCCGTCTCGCGAGCGTGCCGCGACGGCGCTGCAGCGGGCTGTCGGAGCGCTCAGCACGACCGCGATGACCCGCATGCACACGGAGATGACCTGGTTCCGCTCGCTGTCCGCCGAGGAGCGCTCCTGGGTGGGCCTGATCGTGCAGGCAGGCATCAAGAGCTTCGTGGACTGGTACGTCCACGAGGCGGGCTCACCGGGTGATCGCGCCATCGCGGCGACCGTGTTCGGTGCCGCACCGCGGGCGCTGACCCGGGTGATCACGCTGCAGCAGACCGTGGACCTGATCCGGCTCAGCATCGAGGTCGTCGAGAACAACGTCGACGGCATCGTGGAGGTGGCCGACGCGCCGGATGTGCATCGCGCGATCTCCGGCTATGCCCGTGAGGTCGCCTTCGCCACGGCGGAGGTGTATGCCCGGGCGGCCGAGGTGCGCGGCGCGTGGGACGCCCGGCTGGAGGCCCTGGTCGTCGACGCGGTGCTGCGTTCGGAGACCGACGAGGGCGTGCTCTCCCGCGCCTCCGCACTCGGTTGGACGGCCGACGGACCGGTCGTCGTTGTCCTCGGCCCGACGCCGGTGCAGCGCGCTGCCACGGACATCTTCGACGAGGTACGACGTCTGGCGCGGCAGCAGGACATGGACGCACTCTGCGCCATCCAGGGCGATCGGCTCGCCGTGGTGCTCGGTGGGGTGGCGGGCCCTCTCGCCGCGGCGCGGACCGTGGTCGGCCTGTTCGGCCCTGGGCCGGTGGTCGTGGGCCCACTGGCCGACGATCTCCAGAGCGCGCACGTGTCCGCGCGGTCGGCAGTGGCGGCGTACCGCGCCTCCGCCGGCTGGCCCGAGGCACCGCGTCCGGTGCGCAGCGACGAGCTGCTTCCCGAGCGCGCCCTGGCCGGCGATGGTCACGCCCGGCGACATCTGGTCGACGAGGTCTATCTGCCGTTGGTCAGCGCTCGCGGTGCGTTGGCAGACACCCTGGGGGCGTACTTCCGCTCGGGTGCCACCATCGAGGGCACGGCCCGGGCACTGTTCGTGCACCCCAACACCGTGCGCTATCGCCTGCGTCAGGTTGCCGATCTGACCGGCCTCTCTCCGACCGACCCGCGGGCGGCGCTGACCTTGCAGATCGCCCTGGTGCTGGGCCGCCAGTCGGGCCGTTCCCCCGAGGACGACGTTTTGTAGGGTTCCTACAAAGATCTATGGTCGCCTTCGTGCGTCTCGCAGTCCGCCTCCCACCCCGAGGTTCGGCACAGTGGTCTCGTGCTCGTGATCGTTGCGCCCGGGCAGGGCGCCCAATCCCCCGGCTTCTTGATTCCCTGGCTCGAAGATCCCGTCTTCGCCTCCCGGCTGGAGTGGCTCTCGACCGTGGCAGGGCTCGATCTCGCCCACTACGGCACCGAAGCCGACGCCGACACCATCCGCGACACCCAGATCGCTCAACCGCTGCTGGTCGCCACCCCGCTGCTCGCCGCGCTGGAGCTGTTCCCGCACCCCGCGGACGCCTTCAGCAAGATCGGTGGCGTGGCCGGACACAGCGTCGGCGAGCTCGCCGCCGCGGCCGGGGCGCGCGTGATCACCGCCGAGCAGGCGATGGTCCTGGTCCGCGAGCGTGGCAAGGCGATGGCCCAGGCCGCAGCCGCCACCCCCACCGGGATGACGGCAGTGCTGGGCGGTGACCGCGAGGAGGTGTTGGCCACCATCGAGCGACACGGCCTGACCGCGGCCAACGACAACGGTCCGGGCCAGGTGGTGGCCGCAGGTACCCTCGAGCAGCTCACCGCCCTCGCGGAAGACCCGCCGGCCAAGGCACGGCTGGCGCCGTTGAGTGTCGCCGGCGCCTTCCATACCCGACACATGGAGCCGGCGGTCGGCCACCTCGCCCGTCTGGCGCGTTCGGTGTCGACCCACGATCCGCGCACCCCGGTGATCTCGAACAAGGACGGTCAGGTCGTCCACGACGGCCGTGAAGTGGTCGCGCGGATCGTCGGGCAGATCGCCAACCCCGTCCGCTGGGACCTGTGCATGGAGACGATGCTGGACCTCGGTGTCACCGGCCTGCTGGAGATGCCACCGGCCGGGACCCTGACCGGCATCGCTCGCCGCGCGATGAAAGGCGTGGAGACCTTCGCGCTGAAGACCCCCGACCAGCTCGACGACGCGCGCGCCTTCTGCGAGCGGCACGGCGAACCGTCGGTCATCGACACCACTCCCACCTGGCGGATGGTGGTGTCGCCCGCCAAGGGCACCTTCCACCTCGACGACACCGCGCGTGAGCAAGATGTGCTGCCCGCCGGTGCCATAGTGGGCTCCGTGGCCAGCCTCCGCGACCAGACCAAGGTCCTTGCCCCCCATGGCGGGCAGGTCGTCGAGTGGCTGGTCGAGGACGGCGACCTGGTCTCACCGGGCCAGCCGCTGGTCCGCCTGCACCCGGAGGGAAGCGCCTGATGACCACCATCACTCCCCAGGTGGGCGCACCGCACGCCACGATCCTCGGCATCGGCACCTATCGGCCCTCCCGCGTGATTCCCAACTCCGAGGTCATCGACGCGATCGACTCCAGCGACGAGTGGATCCAGCAGCGCTCCGGCATCCGACAGCGTCGTTGGGCCACCCCGGAGGAGACCGTGCAGATGATGTCGGTCGCCGCCTCACGCATCGCGCTCGAGCGCGCCGGCGTCAGTGCCGAGCAGATCGACTGCGTGATCGTCGCGACAGTCAGCCACCTGCTCCAGACCCCCGCCGTGGCCACCGCGATCGCCCATGAGCTGGGCACCAACCAAGCCGCGGCCTTCGACATCTCGGCGGCCTGTGCGGGCTTCTGCCACGGCGTCGCGATGGCCTCGGACTTGATCCGGGGCGGCAGCGCCGGGCACATCTTGGTGATCGGCGTCGAGCGACTCTCCGACCTCACCGACGTCTACGACCGGGGCACCGCCTTCATCTTCGCCGACGGTGCCGGGGCTGCTGTGGTGGGGCCGAGCGATACTCCGGGGATCGGCCCCGTCGTCTGGGGCTCCGACGGCGAACAGTTCGACCTGATCCGGCAGCGGGAGGACTGGCGTGACGTCGTCGGCACGCCGGAGCAGCCCGGGTCTGGCCAAATGCCGCACCTGATCATGGAAGGCAACCCGGTCTTCCGCTGGGCGGTCTTCACGATGGCCAAGGTCGCCCAGCAGGCGCTGGACCGAGCCGGCGTCTCTGCGGACGACCTGGACGTCTTCGTCCCCCACCAGGCCAACATGCGCATCATCGACGCCATGGCCAAGGCGATGAAGCTGCCCGAGAGGGTCCACATCGCCCGCGACATCGCCGAGCAGGGCAACACCTCGGCCGCCTCCATCCCGCTCGCCCTCGACCGGATGATCGCCGACGGCGAGGCCAAGAGCGGCGACCTCGCCCTGTTCATCGCGTTCGGCGCCGGCTTGGCGTACGCCGCTCAGGTCGTCCTCGTCCCCTGACCACCCAGATCGACCACCGTCAGATCACCCACCACAGAAAGAGAAGGAAGCCACATGGCCACCACCGAAGAGATCCGCTCAGACCTCGCCGAGATCGTCAACGAGGTCGCGGGAATCGACGCCGACGACGTTCAGCTCGACAAGTCGTTCGTGGACGACCTCGACGTCGACTCGCTCTCCATGGTCGAGGTCGTCGTCGCGTGCGAGGAGAAGTTCGGCGTCTCCATCCCCGACGACGAGGTGAAGAACCTCAAGACCGTCGGTGACGCCGTCGCCTTCATCGAGAACGCTCAGGGCTGACCGCACCTCTGCTGGTGGCGGCGGGAATCCCGCCGCCACCACACCCCCTCACCACCTCACGGATCGGACACCAGTCACCCATGACCTCTCGCCGAGCAGTCGTCACCGGCCTCGGCGTCACCTCGCCCGTCGGCGGTGACGCCCCCAGCACCTGGCAAGCACTCCTCGCGGGCACCTCCGGTGTCCGGCATCTCACCGACGAGTGGGCCGCCGACCTGCCCGTCCAGATCGGCGGTCGGGTTGCTGTCGAGCCCACCGAGATCCTCGAGCGGGTCAAGGCACGCCGCCTCGACCGCTCCTCCCAGTTCGCCATGGTCGCCGCCCAAGAGGCCTGGGCCGACGCCGGCCTCGATGACGCCGACGTGGTGCCCGAGCGCCTGGCCGTGAGCATCGCGTCGGGGATCGGTGGTGTCACCACGCTGCTCAGCAACTACGACGCGCTCCGGGACAAGGGACCTCGCCGGGTCTCGCCGCTCGCGGTGCCGATGCTGATGCCCAACGCTCCGGCTGCCAACGTCTCGCTCGCCTACACCGCGCGCGCCGCCGTGCACGCTCCGACCTCCGCCTGCGCCTCGGGCAACGAGGCGATCGCGATGGCCATCGACATGATCGCGCTCGGCCGCGCCGACATCGTCATCGCCGGCGGGACCGAAGCGGCCATCCACCCGCTGCCGATGGCCGCGTTCGCCAACATGATGGCGCTCTCGAAGAACCAGGGCGACCCGACCACCGTGTCCCGACCGTGGGACGTCGCACGCGACGGCTTCGTGCTGGGCGAGGGCGCCGGCGTGCTGGTGCTCGAGTCCGAGGAGCACGCCCGCGCCCGAGGCGCCCGAATCTACGCACTCGCCCTCGGCGCCGGCATCAGCAACGATGCCCACGACATCGCCCAACCCGACCCCGAGGGCCGTGGTGGCACGCGAGCCATCAGGCAGGCCATCGAGGCAGCCGGGATCGCGCCGTCGGACGTCCGCCACGTCAACGCACACGCGACGTCGACCCCGCAGGGCGACATCGCCGAGGGGCTGATGCTGCACCACGTGCTCGGTGCCGCCGTCGACGACTGTGTGGTGACAAGCACCAAGTCGATGACCGGACACCTGCTCGGCGGCGCTGGTGCGTTGGAGGCCATCGCCACCGTGCTCGCTCTCCGCGACCGCACCAGCCCGCCGACCATCAACTTGGACAATCTCGACCCAGCGGTGGAGCTGGACATCCCGACCGAGGCGCGGCCCCTCCCGGAGGGCGACATCGCGGCCCTGAACAACTCCTTCGGATTCGGCGGCGCCAACGTCGCCGTCGCCTTCGGGAGCGTCTGATGACCGCCACCGCGACCGCGACCGGCCAGGAGGTCCCCGCCCCTCGTTCGGCCAAGCTGCCCCGCGAGCAGGACCCGCGCAACCCCCGGCACCGACTGGCCGCGCTCCTGGACCCGGGCACCCTGGAGCTGATCACCCCAGACGACGACTCGGGCATGCTCGCCGCGATCGGGCGGGTCAACGGCACCTCGGTCGTCGCCTTCTGCTCCGATGCCACCGTGATGGGCGGCGCCATGGGCGACCAGGGCTGCGCTGTGGTCGTCGACGCCTACCACCGGGCGATGACCGATGGCGTTCCGATCATCGGTCTGTGGCACTCGGGCGGTGCCCGGCTCGCGGAAGGGGTGCTCTCGCTGCACGCCGTCGGCCGGGTCTTCCAGGCGATGACCCAGGCGTCGGGCCGCATCCCGCAGATCTCGGTGGTGCTCGGCCCGGCTGCGGGCGGTGCGGCCTACGGCCCCGCCCTGACCGACATCGTCATCCTCGGTCCGGACGGGCGGATCTTCGTGACCGGCCCCGATGTGGTGCGCTCGGTCACCGGCGAGGACGTCGACATGCTGCGCCTGGGCGGACCCGAGCCGCATGGCCGTCGCTCCGGGGTCGTGCACGTGCTCACCGACAGCGAGGCCGATGCCCTGGAACGGGCGCGTGATCTCGCCTCGCTGCTCGGCGCCCAGGGCAGCCTCGACGTCACCGCGGTGGTCGACCGTGACCTGGCGGCCTACCTCCCCGAGTCCCCCAAGCGCGCCTACGACGTGCACCCGCTGGTCGACGCGGTGCTCGACGAGGACACCATGCAGGAGCTGCACCAGCGCTGGGCACCCAACATCGTCACCGCTCTCGGACGCTTCGGCGGCCGCACCGTGGGCGTCGTCGCCAACAACCCGCTCCGGCTCGGAGGCTGTCTGGACTCGCTCTCCGCCGAGAAGGCGTCCCGGTTCGTGCGGATGTGCGACGCCTTCGGTATCCCGCTGATCGTGCTGGTCGACGTGCCCGGCTACCTGCCCGGAGTCGGCCAGGAGTGGGACGGCGTGGTGCGGCGCGGCGCGAAACTGCTGCACGCCTTCGGCGAGTGCGTCGTGCCCCGGGTGAGCCTGGTGACCCGCAAGACGTACGGCGGCGCCTACGTCGCGATGAACTCACGCGCGCTGGGCGCCACCAAGGTGTTCGCCTGGCCGGGCGCCGAGGTGGCCGTGATGGGCTCGGTCGCCGCCATCCGCATCCTGCACCGGCGCCGACTGGCCGAGGTCGCCCCCGACCTGCGACCGCAGGTGGAGGCGGAGCTCGCCGCGGAGCACGAGCGGATTGCCGGCGGTGTGGAGAAGGCCGTCGAGATCGGCGTCGTCGACGAGGTGGTGCAGCCGACGCAGACCCGCTCGGCGATCGCCCACGCCATCCACGACGCCGTCCAGGCCCAGGGCGTCCGCCGCGGCGCGCACGGGAACATCCCACTCTGAGGTAGTCGGGTCGGGGTCTCGATTGCTGCCCTGGGTTGCTGGTCGGCTGTGGTGCTGACATGGGCGGCTATTCGGGGGCCTTCGGCTTCGGCTGCTCCCGGGGTTGCTGGTCTGCTGTAGTGCTGACCGACAGGCAGCTAGGCCGGGACGGTGGTCCTTTCCGTTCCTGCTGCTTTCCGACTCGCGGTCCCTCGGCGGGGGCCACTGGGGTCGTCGTTTGTGCCGATACTGCATCCCGCCCGTCCTCGGGGTGGCGGGGATGTCGTTTGGGTCCAATCGGTGTTGTCGTTTCGGGCCAATCGGCGTGATCTCGGCTCCGTGTCGTCTGGAGGGTCGTCGATTGTTCCGAAACTGCACGAAAACCACTGGGATCCTTGCAGTTTGCGCCCAAACGATGAGGTCGCAGAGGCCCCGGGGCGCCTGGGGGCATCGTTTGTTCCGAAACAGCGTCGGCGATTGTTCCGAAACCGCAGAACCACCCCTCTGGTGCGGCGTTGGTGGGTGCTCGGACCCGTCTGGTGCGTGGTTGTGGGTGCTGAGGGCCTGGTAGACGAGGTACTCAGTACCCGCAGGGGAGCAGCAGATGCCACAGACCCGCCGGAGATGGGTCACCGGGGACCGACAAGGGAGCTGATGGGCCTCACCGGGGGTGGCCGCTTGGCGGCGGCGCGGGCGGAGCCCGTGCCGACAGCCGCGCCGTGGAGCCGACCGTCAGGGACCCGGCGGTCAAGGACGCCCGCCAGGGCGCCACGAAGTGGCCGGAGCGCAGCGACGGTCCTTGACGGCGGGAGCCGGTCGGCTACGCGCGGCCACCACTCACCTGGCTCCCAGGCGAAGCCACGTCCGCCATGACCACCGAAGAGGCAGCGGGGCCGGTCGGTACGCGGCCATCCATCCACCCGCTCCAGGCGAACAACACCGACCTGCTCCCCGGCGAAGCCACACCCACCTTGAGCCGGCGAGGCCCGCACCTGCCCCCGAACGATCACACGAATCGGTCGCCCGGCGACCAACCCCGACGACGTACGAGAGGGGAACCCGGTGGCTTGCGCCTGGTGCCGCGGCTCAGACCACCTGGTGCAGCCACCGCACCGGGGCGCCCTCGCCCGCGTGCCGGAAGGTCTCGAGCTCGTCGTCCCACGGCTTGCCGAGCAGCTTGTCGATCTCGCCCGCCAGCGTTCCCTCGCCCAGCGCGGCGCGCACAACCGCGGCCTTGAGCCGGTCCTCCGGGATCATGATGTCTCCGTGCAGGCCGGTGACGGCGTGGAAGACCCCGAGGTCCGGCGTGCAGGAGAAGCGCGCCCCCTCGCTGCCCGGAGTGGGCTCCTCGGTCACCTCGAAGCGCAGGTGGCTCCAACCACGCAGCGCTGAAGCGATCGCGGCGGCGGTGCCGGCACCTCCGATCCAGGAGAGCTCGGCTCGATAGCTGCCGGACTGGGCGGGCTGCGGTGTCCAGTTCATGCTGGCGGCCATGCCGAGGACGCCGCCGACGGCCCACTCGATATGTGGGCACAGCGCCGACGGCGCGGAGTGCACGTAGAGAACGCCCCTCGTCGTCGGACGAACAGCTGCGCTTGCGGTCACCGAGACCTCCTTCATCACCAGCGCGGAGATGCGCCTTCCCCAGCGGTCTCGTGCGGTGACGAACGATCATCAAGTGACAGATATGACGTTGTGTGCATCATTGTGACGCATGTGGCCCGGGAATGCCAGCGGCGGGTTGACGGTGCGTTAGGTCGCGCTCAAGTCACGGTGAGCATGTCTGGATCGCCGCCAATCATGCTACCGGCATGTCATCCTCACCGGATCACTGCCCTCAACGAGGTTGCGGACTGCGGCTAGTCCTGCCGAGGCAGAGCGTCGACCGCGAGCGCCTCCCGCTCCAAGAGATCAGCCCAAGCCGAGACAATCTCGTGATGCTGATTGGCCACGGCGAACTCGGCGACCGACCTCGCCTCAAGTGCTTGCGCCCGCATCTCGTCAGAAATGCAGGCTTCTGCAGCTTCTTGCGAAAGGTCCGAACGTGCGGTCGCGCCGTCGATCGCACGGAGCAAGTCCGCTGACGTGACGTCAGGATTTCCAACGCAGTCCGCCCATGCATCCACCTGGCTGCTCAACTCGGTCTCGATGACCGGAGCGGCCTCCGCTTGATAGATCATGATCTGCTGTCGTAGGGCCTCTCGGAGGAATGGATCACCTCCGAGAGCGTCATAGGCCTGATAGGTGCAGGTCTTCGGGGTCCACGTCGCTGTGACCTCGAACTGGGTTCCATCGGGAAGTGTCACTGCTCTTGGTGGCGGCAGCTTGTCTGTAGTGATGTCGTCCCCAATATCGGCTAGGGCGTACTCCACGGCATACTTCTCCTCAGCCGGAGTGGCTGGTTCATCCGAGGGCGTCTCAGTGAAGCCCCGTGCCGCCATGCAGGTAGCGACCAAGTTGTGCCGCGCTGTGGCCACCTTCCGCTGCGTGGCGTCAGACTGGAGCGAACCGAACGAAAACTCGGCGTTTGGGCCCTTGATCGTGGTGGCGGAGAAAGGCGCGCGATCATTGGACACGCCATCGCGCAGGAGGGAGGCGCTGGCGACTATCACACCGACGGCAAGAACAGTGCCGACCAGTGCCACGCTCCGCGTTGGGCCGGTCGCAGTCATGCGCTCCCCCTGGTCATTGACAATCCGAGAAGAAGTTCGTGTTCCACATCGAACTGGCTTTGTTGTCGAAGTCAAGCGCCTGCACAAGGTCCTCGCTGAGGAAGGTTCCTGCGGCCTGGCATATATGCGCTCCGCCTCCGTGCTTGAGTTGAGCCCAAACTGTGTAGTCGAAACTCGTTCCCCGACTTCTCATTGACGAGGTCCGATTGTCGGGACTCACGCTGGTGTTGTAGTACCACCAATCACTGAAGTCTCCGACACCGCAGTACCAATCTGGGTGGCATGCCTTGATGTCGGCGAGCGATCCTGAACGATCAAACTGCCAAGCACAAGCTTCATTCGCGTTGCACTTGCCGTTGCCGAGCGTTGGTTTGCTTGCGGCAGGACTGGCCAAGCCGACTACAAGCAGTGAAGCACTGATCAAGGCTAGAAGGACCTTGTGCCCGTAGTTGCATCGTTGGCCCGCCCCGTTCGGCAATGCTCGAAGCAGAATATGCCTCTGTAGGTGCCTAGGTCAAACTGCACGCTCCGACACAAGCGGCCCGCGAAGGGAGCCAGCCTCAGTGCAGGGCAGAGCCCTGGCGGTAGTCGGCGAAGGAGAGGTTCCAGTCGCCGTACCCGTTGGTCAACGTCATCCCCCGGTCGGTGCCGGTGTACTCGACGACGTCGCCTCGCTTTGACATGGCGTAAAGCCAGGCGGCGTTGTCTGTCGACATGCCGGTGCAGCCGTGGCTGACGTTGGCGTAGCCCTGGGAGCCGACCGACCACGGCGCGGCGTGGATGAACTCACCGGAGTAGGTCACTCGCATGGCGTACTCGACGTTGTCGATGTCGTAGGCGTCGGCGCTGCCCTGGGGGATCCCGACGGTCTCGGAGTTCATCCGCTTGGTGCGGTACTTCTCGATGATCACCTTGGTGCCGGAGCGGGTGGTGAACCCGGGCTTGCCGGTGGTGATCGGGATCGTGCGCAGCAGTTTGCCGTTGGAGAAGACCTTCATCTGGTCGGTCTGGGCGTTGACCCGGTAGATGTTGGCCGCACCGATGTTGAACTCGACGTCCCGGTCCTCTTGGCCGTAGATCCCGTTGCCGGCCGGGACGCTGTTGACGTCGACCTGCACGCTCACCTTGGTGCCGGCCTTCCAGTACTTCGCCGGGCGCCAGTGTGCCTCGTTGTCACTGATCCAGCGCCACGAGCCGCGCTGGGCGGGCGTGCTGGTCACCGTCATGTGCTTCTCGAAGGCCGCCTTGTTGGTGACCGGCACATCGAAGGTCACGATCACCGGCATGCCGACGCCCACGGTCTCGCCCTGGAGCGGTGCCACCGACGGATAGGTCTGCTGGTCCAGGGTCAGGGCCTGGCTGTGGAAGCGGGTCGTCGACCGGCGGACCTTCCCGTCGGCATTGCGGGCCACGGTCTGGACGACATAGGAACGGGCCGGCTCCAGCCGGTCGCTGGCCGACCAGGTGGTGTGGTCGCCAGAGAGCTCACCGGCGACGACTGCCTTGCCTGAG
>JBDHZT010000110.1:0-12327 GCA_039811985.1 Nocardioidaceae bacterium
CCCCCAAAACCACCGAGCACTCCAACGCCTCCTCAAAACCCAAACCGAGGCGGCTTGACATAGGGCTTCTCATGGCCGGTCACGGATCTGGTACCTGAGACAGTTCGACGCGTACTGTCTCCAGCACGACGTGCAGCGCCTGGACCAGGCCAGCGTGGAGGGCTGGGTCACCGCGCGGCTGGAACAGAGCCAGAGCTCGTACCGGTCGTGGATGTCCTACATCCGTGACTTCGGCCGGTGGATGCGCACCCACCACGACCCGGACGCGTATGTCCTCTCTGATGCGTGGAAGGCCGGCGCGTACACCCCCGCCCGGCCCTATCTGCTCACCGCGGCTCAGATCGAGGCGTTCTTCACCGCAGCCCGGGCCCTGGAGTGCGCCTCGCCGTGGCGGTGGCAGGCGGTTGCGTTCTTCACCCTGATGCACTCCTGCGGCCTGCGCACCGGCGAGGTCCGCAACCTGCGCACCGAGCACCTCGACCCTGCGGGCCGGTGGATCGATGTGGTGGCCACCAAGACCAGGCATCCGCGACGGCTGCCGATCACCGACGACATCGCCGCCATCCTCGCCGAATGCCAACACACCACACGGGTCGAGCACCGCCAAGCTCCTGAACAGGTGTTCTTCACCAGCACCGGCCGCTCGGTCAGCCCGGTAAGCGTCGGCGTGGCGTTCAACCGGATCTGGTCCGCCGCCGGACTGGCCCGCCCGGACAGCGGTCCCCAGCCGCGGGCGTACTGCTTCCGGCATCACTTCGCCTACGCCAACCTGCACCGGTGGATGCTCACCGGTCGCGACGTGAGCGCGATGCTGCCCTACCTGTCCCGCTACATGGGCCACGCCAGCATCGAGTCCACGTATTACTACGTGCACACCAGCGCGGACTTCATGAGCGACTACGCCGACATCACCACCACGGCCAGCGAGGTCCTGCCCGAGGTGGGATGGTCATGACCAGACCTCACCCCCGCACCGACGGTCCGGACCTGTTCGTCATCGCCCGCGAGTACCTGCACACCTACCTGCCCACCACCCGAGGTGCCTCACCCAAGACGATCCAGGCCTACCGGATCGCGTTGGAGGCCTACCTGGACCACCTGCACCAGGTCGAGGACCTTCAGCGTGAGCAGGTCGGGTTCGAGCACTTCGACCGGCCCCACCTGCTGACGTGGCTGACCTCGATGAGCACCGAGAACGGCTACAAGCCGGCCACCATCACCTTGCGGCTGTCCGCGATCCGGGCGTTCTTGAGCTACGCCGCAGCCACCGACATCACCCTGATCGCGATCCACCACGGCGCCAAGACCCTCAAGGCCCCGCCCACCCCGCGGGCCCCGATCGCCTACCTGCGCCCCGAGCAGACCCGTGCGATCCTGTCCGCCCACGACGGCGCCACCGCCACATCGCGCCGGAACCGGATGCTGCTGATCCTGCTGTACGACACCGCCGCCCGCGTCAGCGAGATCACCACCGTGACCCTGGCCGACCTTCACCTGGCCGACGACGCGCCGCACCTGAGCGTGACCGGCAAAGGGAACAGGACCAGGCCCATCCCGTTGACGACCAAGACCGTGGCACACCTGAGGATCTATCTCGATGAGTTCCACCCCGGCGACCATCGAGCAGTCACGAGCCGGCCTCTGTTCTACTCCACCCGAGCAGGCCAGCCAGCCCCCCTTGTCAGCCGACACCGTCGCCGCCGTCCTCAAGAACGCCGCACAGATCGCCCGGACCCGATGCCCCTGGATCCCGGACAAGATCCACGCCCACCTGCTGCGCAAGACCAAAGCCATGGACCTGTACCAGCAGGGCATCCCGATGCCGATCATCATGCGCCTGCTGGGGCATCAGAGCGCCACCACCACCTCGACGTTCTATGCCTTTGCGACGATGGACATGATGCGATCCGCGATCACCGCCGCGACCCCCGGCATCGACACCCCCGACCAGCCGCTCACCACCGATCAGCTCCACGCCCTGTACAGCCTCAGATAGACCCGAAACATTAAGCCGAGACACCCAGCGAACACCCCTCACACACAAGCCAACTCGCGCCTTCTCGGCTTAACGACAACCTCGGCATAATCGGTATGCATGACGGTGACCCCGGGCCGGACGTGGCCGTGGCGCACCGCCATCGCCAGGGCGTCGGTGACCAGGGATGTGCGCAGGTGCTCGGCCATCGCGTAGCCGACGACCTTCTTGGTCGCACAGTCCAGCACCGTGGCCAGGTACACCCAGCCCTCCCAGGTGCGGACGTAGGTGAGGTCGCCCACGAGCTTGGAAGCGGGCTCCTGGGCGGTGAAGTCCCGCCCGAGCAGATCGGGGGTGGACCCGGCGTCGCCGGCGAGGGTCGTCGTGGGGCGCCACGGCCGTGGCTGGCAGGCCACCAGGTCCCGTTCCCGCATGATGTGCCGGACCGTCTCGTCGTCGACCGGGTAGCCCCATTGGGTCAGGTCGGCGTGCACCCGCCGGTACGCGTAGGTCTGGTCGGACTGTTCGAAGCTGAACTCGACCAGCGCGACCAGTCACACCCGCCACACCAACGGTATGACACGCCGCGCGGCCTCCCGTCTCACAAGAGAATTAGGCTACGTGGCATTGGACCGTACACGGTCGTCTCCCTGAAAATCGCCCGGTCGTGGGGTCCGGGGGTCAGGTGTCGCAATAGCCGATCATCGGCGATCATCGCCCTTTCCAAGACGGCCTAGGCCGCGCCAAGGGGCGAGAGTGTGACGAGTAGCCAGTGTGTCGGGGTTGGTCCCGCCCCTGGTCGGGCAGCAGCTCCTCGAGAGCTGCCACCGCACCGGTGACGTCACCGGCCTTGCCGCGCCAGAAGGCGAGAGTGTGACGGGTAGCCAGGGTGTCGGGGTGGTCCCGTCCCAGGACCCGGGCCCGGTCGATCAGCAGCCCGCGCCCGCTCCGACAGCGTCAACTCCGCCTCGGCCGCCACCGACTCGGGATGATCCCGCCGATACGACGACACCCAATTTTCCAACGTCTGAGCCACCATCCCCTGCTCACGAGCCACCTGCGCGATTGAACGCGACCTATCAATCACCTCCTTCACACACGCTTCCTTGAATTTCGGCGAATACCTCTTCGCAACCAACGAGCTCCTCTTTCCAGTCAGCCCAAAGAAATCAGATCCTTGGGGCCGACTGTCCGAGACTCGCCGGGCGGCTCAGACACCGCCGACCGGCACCGGTGGGCGAGCATCCTCGACCTGCAAGTGCCCGACGCCGACACTCCGTTCAGTGACGTCCCGCCGGGTCACCGGACCGATGATTCAGCCCAGGAGTGAGGGCCACCTGACGTACGCAGAACCGGTGTGCGCCGATTCCGACCCGCTCCGTGGAAGTTTCATCTTCCGTCGTAGGGCGAGCGAGCGACGCCGAGTTCGCTGCAGACGCCCTTGACCGTGAGGTGACACAAGCTTTACCCGGTTGCGAAGTACTTGATCAGTTCGGGCTCCCGGTGGCCACCGCCCCGTGGATGTCCGCATAGCCGCAGAAGTTGGTACCTCGGGGGCAGGAGACGTCCACGAAGGAGTTGTATAGAAGCGACTTATCGAGTACCTGCTGGTCGGTCCAGCTCAGCCCGTTGAAGGCGTAGTAGCTCTCAGCGTCAGCCGCAAGACAGAAGTTCTGGCTGGCGCAGGAGATGCTCAGAGAGAATGGCTGGATGGTCTCCGAGATGGCGGTGGCCGAGGGTGCGCTCCATGTCGTTCCGTTGAAGGCTTCCGTGTGACCCAGTTCGTCGATCGTGATGCAGTACGTGGACGTGGCACACGACACTGCTCCGTTCCACGCAGCGGTGTCATTGTCGGGGGCTGAGTTCACTATCGTTGGCGCACCCCACTGCGTCCCGTCCCACAGGCTTACCAAACTCTCATCCGTAGTCTGATCGGCTGATATCCCAAACGCGGCGCGTACGCACATGGTCGTACTGATGCACGAGACATCCCGCGTGGACGACGTCTCCCCGAAGCTAGCCTGACTCCATCTGCTGCCGTTCCATGTGGCATATGCGATCTGAGTCACCGCCATGCAGAAGGACGTCGTGGTGCAGGAGACCCGCGAGTCCGGATCGCTGTTGTCGAAGGCCGAACGGGGGGTCCAGGTCGACCCGTCCCAGCCGTAGATGCTTCCGTCTTGATCGTCCATGACCTGACAGAAGGTCGCGCTCGTGCATGCAACGCTGGCGTACTCTGCGTATTCGTCGGCGCCTGGTATGGGTGTTGAGGTCCGCCACGTCGCGCCGTCGAAGACGTAGACCGCGCCCCCGGTTGCGACAACCATGCAGAACGTTGTTGACGAGCACGAGATCACACCCGATGGGACTATGTTGTTCGCGATCGGCAGGCCGAGTGGCTTCCAAAGCAGGGATCCGAGTTGGAAGCCAGAGATGTAGTACCCTGCGACGTCAGCGACGATTTGTACCGTGCTCGAGGAGCCATTGTAGACGGCGACCTTGCCGTCGGCGCCGACCTTGGCCATGACCAGGTTGGGCACCGTCTTGCCGGTCGAGAAGTTCAGGTTGGATGCTGTCGGGCGTGTCGTGCCGTCGGGATATGCCGTCAGGTAGCCGCTCTTGGCCGGCTGGGTCACGGTGAGGTTGAGGGCGACAGAATCGACCGCCTTGGCGGGGACACCGCCCTTCCCAGTCACTTGGAGGTGGACGGTTGCGCCGGGTTGGACGGGTCCGCTCGCGCCGTTGCCGACTCGGGTGTCGAGGATGCGAGCCGGGTTCAAGGTGGCGTAGGAGCCGGGGTATTGGGGGGCGTCTGGGTAGTTGTCACAGCAAGCCTGAAAATACCCGGCAACATCCGCGATGAGTTGGACGGTTCCCGATGAGCCGTTGTACAGGGCGACTCTTCCATTGGTGCCGACCTTGGCGACCACAAGATTGGGGACTGTCTGTCCGGTGCTGAAGTTGAGGTTCGACGAAGTCGGTTTGGTGGTGCCGTCGGGGAACACGGTGACGTATCCAGCGGCCGTCGGTTTGGTGGCAGTCACGTTCATGACAACTGCACCAAGGTATTCGCTGGGAACGCCGCCCCGTCCGGCAACCTGCAGATGCACGGTCTGGCCGGGTCCGATCGGTCCGGTGGCACCGATCGCCGATCTGGTATCGAGGATCCGCGAGGGAGAAAGAGCCTTGAGGGTACCTGTCGCACCGGTGTCCCCATCAGCACGGTAGTAGCCCGAGACGTCAGCTATGAGCTGCGTCGTTCCGGTTGATCCGCTGAAGAGGGCCACCTTGCCGTCGGAGCCGACCTTCACGATGACCAGGTTCGCCACGGTCTGTCCTGCGACGAAGTTGAGATTGGACGCGGTGGGTCGGCTTGAACCATCTGGGTACGCAGTTAGGTAGCCGTTGCTCGTGGCTTGGGTGGTGGTGACGTTCAGAGCGACTGCCGACACCCCAGACGCCGGCACGCCACCGTGTCCCAGAACCTGAAGTCGGACAGTGCCTTGAGGCGCAACTGGCCCGACGGAGCCTGTTCCCGACCTGGTGTCCAGGATCCGAGAGGGCGGCAGCGATACGAAGGTGTCCGGGTTCGTGACGATCGTCGACGGCGTGGCTGCGTTCGCAGGGGCACCGATCGTGGCGATGACAAGTATGAAGGCGATGAGAGCCGGGTACCGAACAGTGCGCGACACCAACCGTCTTGGCACAACACGGCTCCCTTCAGGAGCGTCAATTCTGATATCGCGCAGGACCACCCCATGCCATCACGCATTGAGTGGAGATCGACGAGAACGTCCGCTGCCTCCTCCGCCGTTCTGGCGTCCAATTCATATCACAAGAGAAATCGCCACGCATGGAGATCGATCGAAGTCGAGGCTCAGTACGTGTTGGGAAAGCGGGTTATGTGGTGGTCTTGGACTGCCAGGGTTGTCGGCCAGGTGCGGGGGCCGAGCGGCGGGTCATCAGGCCGATCATGGTCCACTTCACCATCGCTTCGGCGTGTTCGGGTCGGCGTTCGTAGTCCCGGGCCAGGCGTCGGGTGCGCATCAGCCAGGAGTTGGTCCTTTCGATGACCCAGCGGCGAGGCAGGACCTCGAAGGCGGGTTTCTTGTCGGTGCGCTTGATGATCTGGACCGCGACCCGTAGGTGGTGCTGGGCGAAGGCGAGCAGTGTGCCGGCGTAGCCGCCGTCGGCCCAGACCAGCACGATGGAGGGCATCGTCATCTTCGCCCGGTTCAGGACCAGCCGTCCCCCGTCGCGGTCTTGGACACTGGCGGCGGTGACCATCACGACCAGCAGCAGGCCGAGGGTGTCGGTGACGATATGCCGTGTGCGGCCGTTGATCTTCTTCCCCGCGTCATACCCGCGGGAGTCCCTCCCCACGGTGTCGGCACCCTTGACGCTCTGGGAGTCCACGATGCCCGCCGAGGCCATCGGGTCACGCCCGTCGGCATCGCGGACCCGGTCCCGCAGCGCGTCGTGGATCCGGTCGGTCGTGCCGTCGGCGGCCCACCGCTGGAAGTACCAGTACACGGTGTCCCACGGCGGGAAGTCATGCGGCAACTGCCGCCAGGAGCACCCCGTCCGGTTCACGTACAAGATCGCCTCCACGACCCGCCGCCGCGGATGCTTGGCCGGACGACCACCGGGCTTGACCGCCACCATCGACGCGATCAACCCCACTGCGCATCGGTCAAGTCTGGGGGTCCTGGCGCAGGCTCAGGGCGACTACCAGCAGGCCCAGACCCGCTACGAACAGGCCCTGACCATCTTCGAGTGGCTGGGCAACCGGGCCGACATGGCCACCACCCAGCTCCAACTGGGGCTCCTGGCCCAGGCCCTCAGCGAACGCTCGTCCTTCCAGAATGGGCTGGTGACGTCGAGGTTCGAAGCGGGAGATCTATCCATCGCTCGAAGCCTTCGTCGGCTGCATCTTCTATGCCGCCCTGCGACCAGCCGAGGTCCGGCACCTGACCGAGGACAACCTCGAGTTCCCCGCAGACGAGTACGCGTGGGGCACCCTCCACTTGCAGGGATCGACTCAGACGGCGGGCACCGCATGGACGGACACCGGCGACACGACAGAAGATCGCGCACTCAAGCATCGCTCGTTCAAAGCCACCCGCGACGTTCCAGCACCGCCCGAACTTGTCGCCCTACTACGACGGCACATGGCTCAGTTCGAACCCGGCACCGGCGGGCGGCTCTTCGTCAATCGGGCCGGCCGCGCCGGCAAGCCAGTGGCACCGCCGTTCTCGACCCCTCAGTCGATGGGTATTGTCTATCGCATCTGGGACCTCGCCCGACGCCAGGCGCTGACGACCCAGGAGTACCACTCGCCCCTCGCCAAGCGACCATACGACTTGCGCCATGCCGCCGTGTCCCTATGGCTCAACGCCGGCGTACCCCCCACGCAGGCGGCCGCATGGGCCGGCCACAGCGTTAGATGTCCTCCTGCGTGTGTACGCCAAGTGCATCGTCGGCCAGGGTGAGTCAGCCCGACGGCGAGTCCAGGCCGCCCTTCACCATGACGAGCCAAGTTGAGGGGCGCACGTATGCGATCACGCGGCCCCGCTGGGGACCGCATGGGCATTGACGTCCCGCAGGATGTCGACGATGACCATGTAGTCGTGTGGGAACACCACGTCGACATGCCCTTGGTCGACATATGGAGACTCGTAGAGGCGTTCGGGCTTCATGATGCCGTTGGCGGTGAGCTCGTCGACGATCAGGGAGATGAACCGGATCTGCTCAACCGAGAACCTTGACCGGTCGAGCAGAGTGGCGAACGCCTCGTTGGCGGCACCACGGTCGAGTCCGACGAGCGACCTAATGAAGGGCCCCAGTTCCCCGGCCCGTTCGATGACCCAGTCCCGATCAACCTGTTGGTCACCGCCGGCCTCGACGAGCATGTCCGCCAGCGCGTCCAGGTCCTCGGGTGTCAGCTGCTTGTTGCGACGCAGTCGCTGCAGCGCGACGTGGTCCTCGTGCTCCTTGAGGTAGGCCTGCGCCTTGGCTCTGAACCGCTCCCAGTTCATGCCGGAGGTGACCTGCGGCAGCTCCACGAGCTCGGCCTCGTCGAGGGTGTCGACGAAGTCGGTGTAGACCCGGTTGTGCCGTGTCTTGTCGACGAATCGGACGAGCCCTCGCATCCGGAGCCGCATGACCTCGAGCATCGGCGGGGTGACGTCGACCCACCACTCGTCGCCGGCGACCGACTCGAGGAGGACGGCCTGCTCGGCGACCGACGGGATGGTCGTCTTGGCCAGCAGGGCTGCCGCGATCGCCTGGACGGTCGGCCTGATTCGCTCAGAGGCCACAGCGTCGCCGTCGCGCTGTGCCAGCTGGCGGCGCAGGACCAGCAGATCGAAGCGTTTGGCGTCCTCGTCGGGGTCTCGCACGGTCGACGGCAGTCCGGAGAGGTGCTCCAGTACCTCGGCTGCGTCCTCCGTGGAGACGGTGTCCCATCGTGACCGGCGTGACCAGGCTTCCACCTGCTGTCGGTGGGCCCGCACGAGGAAGTTGTCGAGGTTCATCCCGGCGACGAGCTCGTGCAGCCAGTCGGTGGCTGAGCGCCGCAGGTCCGGTGCGCTGTCGGAGTGCTCCAAGGCAACCACGAGCCCCAGGCGGGCCTCGAAGAGCCGTTGGGTGAGCGACTTCTGGTGTGACCCTTCCTTGCCGGGCAGGTTCTGGCTGAAGTACTCCAGGTTGCCGCAGAAGTCGAAGACGAAGAAGTCCTTCTTGTCCTGGCCCGGTGCGAACAGGTCCGGGCGCAGCCGAGTCCCGCGGCCGATCATCTGCCAGAACTTCGACTTGGAGCGGACCATCTTGAAGAAGACGAGATTGACGATCTCGGGCACGTCGATCCCGGTGTCGAGCATATCGACGCTGATCGCGATATGAGGAGCCTTCTCGGCCTGGGAGAAGCTGTCGATGAGGTTCTGCGCGTAGGTCGCTTGATGGGTGATGACCCGCGCGAACTCCCCACCGAACTCGGGGTATGCACTATTGAAGCGCTGCTCGATGAACTCGGCGTGCGCCTGGCTCTTGGCGAAGATGATCGTCTTGCCCAAGCGGTCACCGCCGGCCACCTTGTGCCCCTCGGTCATGAGGGTGGCCAGCACCTTATCGACGGTGTCCTCATTGAACAGGAACCGGTTGAGCTCCTCGGAGTCGATCGCTGCGGGCGGGCCGTCCTCACCCCAGTCGAGGGCGTCCCACTCATCCTTCTCCGCGTCGCTGAGGTCGTCGTATGCGATGCCCTGGCGCAGGAACTTGGTGCCCACCGAGACGCCGAACGGCGGCACCAGGAACCCGTCGCCGACGGCTTCGTCCAGGCCGTAGGCGTCGGTGGGGACGCCGTCTTCGAGGTGGAACAGCCGATACGTGTTGTGGTCGACCTCATCCTTCGGGGTGGCGGTGAGGCCTACGAGGTAGGAGTCGAACCAGTCGAAGATCGTCCCGTACTTCTGATACACGGAGCGGTGGGCCTCGTCGATCACCACGAGATCGAAGTAGCCCGGCCCGAACCGACGACCGGTCTCGTCGACCTCGTTGATGAGGTTCATGATCGTGGGATACGTCGACACGTAGACCCGTCCGTCGGCGCTCTTCTCGGTCACCAGGTTGACGGTCGCGACGCCGGGCAGGTGCGCCTTGAACGCGTTGACGGCCTGAGTGACCAGCGCGGTCCGGTCGGCGAGGAAGAGCACCCGCTTGACCCAGTTGGCCTTCATCAGCTGGTCGATGAGGGCGATGACCGTGCGCGTCTTCCCCGACCCGGTCGCCATGACCAGCAGCGCGTCGCGCTCCCGCTTGTCGAAGGCCCCACCGACGGCCCTGATCGCCCGGGTCTGGTAGTAGCGCTCGACGATGCTGGAGTCCACGGACGCGCCGCTCAGGGGCACCCGGGTCTGACGACGTTGGATCATCAGCTCCAGCTCGTCGCGGGTGTAGAAGCCCTGAACCTCCCGCGGCGGGTACCCGGAGTCCCCGAACGCCGCGTCGTCCCAGAGCCAATGCTGATAGCCGTTGCTGAAGAACGTGACCGGCCGGCGACCGAACTCGGCCGCCAAGCAGTCGGCATACAGCTTCGCCTGCTGCTGACCGACCTGCGGACTCCTCGTCGTGCGCTTGGCCTCCAAGACTGCCAGCGGCAGCCCGTCAGCGCCCCACAGCACGTAGTCGACGTAGCCGTGGCCGCCCATGTTCGGCATCCCGCTGACCGGGTACTCCCGGTCACGGGGCTGGTCCAGCGGCCAGCCCGCCTCGGACAGCAGAGTGTCGATGTAGACACGACGTGTCTCGGCCTCGGAGTAGTCGTGGTCGTCCGGGGAGGTGTTGACCGCCTGAGCCGCCGCGATCTGAGCCTTTAGCGCGGCGATCTCGGCGTCCTTGGCCGCCGCGAGGTCGTCACGCTCGGCGAGTGCTCGCGCGTGGGCCTCGTCCTGTGCCTTGAACTGAGCGGCCAGCCTCGCCAGCTCCTGGCGAGACAGCGGGGCCAGCTTCGCCGCCAGCGCGGGATCGAACTGGGAGCCGGTCGGCACGTCCTGCGGGTCGGTCGAGTACCGGTAGGCGGTGAAGACGACGACGTGGAAGAGCTCGCGCAGCACCTGCAGCGCGGTCTGCGCCTGGATCGGCCTGTCCTCGTGGGCGGCCGTGTTGCCGACCTTCCGAATGAGGTTGAGCTTGGCCGTGATACCGACGCCGACCTTCGCCTTGAACGCCGGATCATTGATCTTGGCTGCGAGGTCGTTCTGGTAGGGAAGGGGCAGGTCCAGCACGTCGTAGAGATACCCGACGAGCTGCTCGATGGCGCGGCGGCTATAGAAGCACGCCGCGGCCGGGTCGCTGGACAGGTAGGACTCCGCCCGAACGCAGTCAGCGTGGACGGCCGGCAGGCTGGTCTTGATGAAGGCGAAGTTGCTCATGTCTCCAGCCCCGGCAGCACGACATCGGTCAGGTATGCCCGCAGGGCCGGGACGTCCTGCTTCACGGTCCGCCAGACCCGGCGCGGGTCAAGGTCGTCGTACTGGTGGGCCGCGAAGTTGCGCATGGCGACGATCTGCCGCCACGGCTGACCAGGGAACCGCGCAAGGACACTGTCGGGGATCCGGTTCACCGCCTCCCCGATCCTGATCAGGCCCATCTCCACGGCCCACTGCGTGCGCACGTCGTCCACGAAGTCCTCCACCTCCATCCGCGTCAGTTCCGCCAGGACGTCGCACATGGCGATGACCCGGTCGCCCGCGTCACGCGCCTTGTCCTCCGGCTCCGTCACACCGCCTCAGCCTCCCCGAGGACCCGCTCACGGATCGACGCCCGCAACGCATCGACGGCAACGACGTCGACGTCGACCTGGAGCAGATCGGTCAGGGCCAGCCGCAGTCCCACCTCGTCCAGCAGCGTCGCCTCGTCGGTGAACTCGACCAGCAGGTCCACGTCCGAGCCGGGCTCGTCCTCGCCGCGGGCGACGGAGCCGAACAGCCGCGGCTCGGTCGCGTGATAGGCCGCGACCAACGCCCGAATCTGGTCGCGGTGCAGGCGGACCCGCTCCGACGGAGGCACGCTGAGAGCCCGCCTGATGCGCTCCTCCACCTGCGGTGACGGCACCCGACGGCCATTCTCGTATGCGGAAAGGTTGGGTTGGGAGACACGCGCGGCACGCGCCAGTTGCGACTGGCTCATGCCGGCCGCCCGACGTTCCGCGCGGATGTCCATGCTCACAGAATAGTCGGTAGGGTTATCGGCCACGATATGAGCGGAGTGGTTTGCCCGACCCTGCCTATTCGAAGAAGTCCTCGTCGATCTCGACGATCTGGACTGTCCGCTTCACCTGGACGCCGACCCCGTACCGGATCATGAGCCTGGCCATCCGATCGCCGTCAATGAGCACGATCCGAGAGGGCACCTGATCGGCGTAGATCTGAGCCTCCGCGCTGAACCTGCTCGTCGTGATGAAGACGCCCTGGCTCGCCTGGTTCCCGGCCAGCGCACCGACGAACGCCTGGATCGCGGGCCGGCCCACGATGTTGTCCGCCGCGTAGCGCTTGGCCTGGACGTAGATGCGACTCAGTCCGAGCGCGCCCTGGTCAACGATCCCATCGATGCCACCATCATTGAGGTTTTCTCACCAGGGCCGGTCGCGGGGGTGCGGATCTACTGTAGTGCCAGTGTGACTGGCGTGTCGTGAGGTGCACGTGGGGCCCCACGGCTCAGAGTTGGTTTCGACCAAGAAATCCACTCGCCCGAAGGACCCCACGTACTGACCTATCGTGCCACTCTCGACGTCCCCCACCACACCGTGGCCCGCGTGTCCCGCTGGTTGCAGGCCCATCGCCGCCGGGTCGACA
>JBDHZT010000111.1:0-12179 GCA_039811985.1 Nocardioidaceae bacterium
CAGCGCCACCGGCGGCCGGTAACCCGGCAGGCGACCCAGGGTCAAGAGCAGAGCCGACCCGCCGTCGTCGCCAGGGGTTGCCCGCAGGTGCCGACACACCGCGATGCGACAATTGAGACATGGCGGGGCCGGAGGAGCTCGACGAAGCCGAGATCCTGGTGGATCTGTCGGCGATCCGGCACAACTGCGCGATGCTTGCCGAGGTGGTCGCCCCGGCGCAGCTGATGGCGGTGGTCAAGGCGGATGCCTACGGCCATGGTCTCGAGCCCGTGGCTCATGCGGTCCGGGCAGCCGGCGTGCCCTGGCTCGGTGTGGCCAGAGTGGCCGAAGGTCTCGAGCTGCGGAGACTCGGTGACACCGGGCGGATCCTGGCCTGGCTCGACCTGCCGGGCCATGTGCCCTACGAGGAGGCCGTGCGCCAGGACATCGACATGACGGCCTACTCGAGGCGGGAGCTGCGGTTGATCGCCGCTGCCGGCCGGTCGGTCGGGCGTGCGGCCCGGGTGCAGCTCAAGGTCGACACCGGTCTGTCACGCGGCGGCTGTCCGATGGCCGACTGGCCGCGGCTGGTGGCCGAGGCTCGCGAGTGGGAGGAGGAGGGACAGCTGCGCGTCACGGGCATCTGGTCCCACTTCGCCTGCAGCGACGACCCGGAACACCCGTCGAACGATGCCCAGGAGCGCGTCTTCCGCGAAGCGCTTGCGATCGCGGACGCGGCCGGACTGCGCCCGGAGGTGCGCCACCTGGCCAACTCCGCGGCCGCCGTACTCCGACCCTCCTCCCGCTTCGACCTGGTCCGGGCGGGGCTGCTCGTCTACGGCCTGGATCCGGCCCCCGGTCACCTGCCCGACCTCGATCTGAGGCCCGCGATGACCGTTCAGACGCCGCTGGCGATGGCCAAGCCGATCGCCGCGGGCACGGGCGTCTCCTACGGTCACACCTGGGTCGCCGAACATCCGACGACCGTGGGCCTGGTGCCGGCGGGCTACGCCGAGGGCATCCCGCGACACGCCTCCTCACGTGCGGAAGTCTGGGTTGCCGGGCGGCGTCGACCGGTTCGGGGCACAATCTGCATGGACCAGTTCGTCGTCGACCTGGACGGTGACTTGCCCGAGCCCGGGACGCGGGTGCTGGTCTTTGGCCCCGGCGACCACGGGGAGCCGACGGCGCAGGACTGGGCCGAGGCAAGCGGGACGATCAGCTATGAGATCGTCACCCGGATCGGGGGACGAATGGTGAGACGGTACGTCGAGGAGGACCAGCGATGAGCACCCGCCGCAGGTCCGCCGGCGCGTCTCCGGCGCCGGCCAGTGTGGTGCACCAGCCGGTGGATCTCGAGATCCCGCTGGGATCGTTGCGTGGCCAGGTCATCACCGTGGTGGCCGACGACGGTGTGCCGCTCCATGCCGAGGTCGACGAGTGCGCGCCGGGGGTGTGGCGCGCCGGCACCTCGCCCGTCACGCTGATCTTCTGCCACGGCTACTCCCTGAACCTGGACTGCTGGCACTTCCAGCGGGCGGCCTATCGCGGCCTGATTCGCTCGGTCTACTTCGACCAGCGCTCGCACGGACAGTCGGGCCGCTCACCAGAAGCACACTCGACCATCGAGCAGCTTGGCCAGGACCTCATCCGAGTGATCGACGACCTCACCGGCGATGAGCCGGTCGTGCTGGTCGGTCATTCGATGGGCGGGATGACGATCATGTCGCTGGCCGAGCAGCGACCTGAGCTCTTCGGCACCAAGGTCGCCGGGGTAGCCCTGCTCTCGACGACGGCCGGTGGCCTGGACCCCGGTCGCATTCTCTTCCCGATGCTGCCGGCGGGGCTGGGCAGTGGCATCGCTCGGCGACTCGTCGGCACGCTGTCGCGCGGGAGTCGCGCCGTCGATGCGGTCCGGAGTCGCGGCCACGACCTCGCGCTGGCTGTGACCGATGCCTACGCCTTCGGCTCCGACGTGCCCGACGACCAGCTGGAGTTCGTTTTCGACCTGCTCGACCAGACGCCGTTTGAGGTGATCGCCGACTTCTTCCCCGCCTTCGCCACCCTCGACACCTGGGACGCGTGCCCGATCGTGGCCAAGGTCCCGACCGCCATCATCTGCGGCACGTCCGACAAGATCACCGCCGTCGGACACAGCCGCAAGCTGCACGCCCGCATCCACGGCTCGGACCTCCTGGAGTGTCAGGGCGCCGGACACATGGTCAACATCGAGCGCTTCGCCAGCGTCAACGCGGAGCTCGACGCGTTGATCAACCAGGCGATCGACCGCAGCCAGACACCATGACGGTGCGGGTGCGACACGTCGGCCCGGAGGCGGCCGACGCGGTCTGGCATGTGGTGCACGCGGCCTTCGCCGCGCGGCCGCCGCTGCATCCACCCGCTGAGGCGCTCGCTGAGACACCGGACACCCTGGCCGCTGCCTTGGAGGGTGCCGGAGGTCTGCTGGCCGAGATCGACGGCGAACCCGTGGGTGCGTTGGTGCTCGACCCCGATCCGTCAGGTGAGGTCGTGTTCCTCCGCCGGTTCGGCGTCCTGCCGAGCCACCAGCACCACGGCATCGCCCACGTCCTGGTGTCGGCAGCCTGTGAGGCGAGCCCGGACGCAGCCGAGCTGCGCATCCTTGCTCGCCAGGAACTGCCGGGCACGATCGGCTTCTGGCTCAACGCCGGTTTCACCGAGGTCGGTCAGCAGGTGCCCTACCTCGAGATGCGACGGCCGCTCGTGACGTCGTACGACGTCCCGGACGCCGACGCCATGCGCACACTCGGGGGCGAGCTCGCCGCCAGGCTCCGGCGCGGAGACCTGGTGGTGCTCAGCGGCGAACTGGGTGCGGGCAAGACCACGCTGACCCAGGGCATCGGTGTCGGCCTCGGGGTGAGTGGCGAGGTCACTTCGCCCACCTTCGTGATCGCGCGGGTGCATCCTTCCCTCACCGACGGGCCGGCGTTGGTTCATGTCGACGCCTATCGACTGGGCGGTCTTGCCGAGCTCGACGACCTGGACCTGGACACCTCGTTGGAGGAGGTCGTCACCGTCGTCGAGTGGGGCGAGGGTCTCGCCGAGACGCTGTCGGACTCGCACCTCGACGTCCGGATCGAGCGCGCCCAGGGGCTCGCCGCCGGAACGGATGACGACGGCCTCGACCCCCGCATCGTCCGGGTCCGCCCCCGGGGACCCCGCTGGTCCTAGCGAGCGGTCGCTCCGGCGACCTGCCGCCAGGGTGACCGGGGAGATGACGTCCGCCGGATCCGGATAGCCTCGGTCCGTGCTGTTGGCCTTCGACACCGCGACGCCGTTGGTGACGGTCGCCCTAGCGGAGGGGCCAGACGTCGTCGTCGAGCACCGCGCGGAGCTGCCGATGCGTCACGGCGAGCAGTTGGCGCCGCTGATCGAGCGTTGCCTGACCGAGGCGGGCCTGGTCCGTCAGGACCTCACGGCCGTGGCTGTCGGGGTTGGTCCGGGTCCCTTCACCGGGCTGCGCGTGGGTCTCGTGACGGCGCGCACCCTCGGCTACGTCCTGCAGATCCCCGTCTACGGCGTCTGCACGCTCGACGTCCTCGCGGTCGAGGCGGTGCAGACCGGAACCGTGGACGGGGCGTTCGAGGTCGCCACCGATGCCCGACGCAAGGAGGTCTACCTGGCGCCGTACGACGACGATGCAGTGCGCCTGGACGGACCCCGGGTGATGCGGCCCGCCGAGGCGTCCTCCGGCGGACCGGTCGTGGGAGAGGGCGCGGTGCTCTATCCCGAGGCCTTCCCTGATGCTCGTGAGCCCCGTCGCCCCAGCGCGGGGTGGCTAGCCAGAGTGGTCGCCGAGGAGTGGGCGGAGTTGCTCGACCCCGAGCCGCTCTACCTTCGGCGGCCCGACGCGGCTGTGCCGAGTGCCCCGAAGCGGGTCTCGTGATCCGGCCGGGGGAGCCGGCCGACGCGCCGGCCCTGGGCGCTCTCGAAGTGGAGTTGTTCGGTGTCGGCGCCTGGCCACCCGAGGATCTTCTCGGTGGCGACGGCGTTGATCGATGGGTCCGAGTGACCACCGACCACGAGGGTGCCCTGGCTGGCTACGTCGTCACCACGACCCAGGGGGAGGTCGTCGACCTGCTCCGGATCGGCGTGCGCCCCGACCACCAGCGCCGCGGACTCGGCGGGATCCTGCTCGTGGCCGCCCTCGACGACGCGCGGGCGCGTCCGGGGACGGCGCGGGTGATGCTGGAGGTCAGCGAGGCCAACGACGCCGCGACCGCGCTCTACCTGGGTCACGGTTTCGAGGTCGTGGATCGGCGGCGTCGCTACTACCCGGACGGCACCGATGCGCTGATCATGTCGCGCGCGCTCGACGGTCGTCTAGGTTCGACGTCGTGACTTCCGACGGCCCGCTGGTGCTGGGGATCGAGACCTCCTGCGACGAGACCGGAGTCGGCATCGTCCGCGGGCACACCCTGCTGGCCGATGCTGTTGCCAGCTCGGTCGAGGAGCATGCCCGGTTCGGCGGGGTCGTGCCCGAGGTGGCCAGCCGTGCTCATCTCGAGGCGATGGTGCCGACCCTCGAGAGAGCCGCGGAGACCGCGGGTGTCGGCCTAGACGACGTCGACGCGCTCGCGGTGACCAGCGGCCCGGGCCTCGCCGGCGCGCTCCTGGTGGGAGTCGCCGCGGCCAAGGCGCTGGCGATTGGTCTGGGCAAGCCGTTGTACGGCGTCAACCACCTTGCCGCCCATGTCGCCGTCGACCAGCTCGAGCACGGCCCCCTCCCCGAGCCGGTTCTCGCCATGCTGGTCTCGGGCGGCCACTCCTCGCTGCTCAAGGTGACCGACGTGACGACCGGGGTCGATCCGATGGGATCGACCATCGACGATGCCGCCGGCGAGGCCTTCGACAAGGTCGCGCGTCTGCTCGGCCTGCCGTTCCCCGGTGGCCCGCACATCGACCGGGTAGCCAGGGAAGGCGACTCGGTCGCCATCGACTTCCCCCGCGGCCTGACGTCGCGACGCGACCTCGAGCGCCACCGCTTCGACTTCTCCTTCTCAGGTCTGAAGACCGCGGTCGCGCGATGGGTCGAAGCCCGGGAACGCGCGGGGGAGCCGGTGCCGGTCGCCGACGTGGCCGCCTCCTTCCAGGAGGCCGTCTGCGACGTACTCGTCCGCAAGGCCGTCGACGCCGCCGTCACCGAGGGCATCGAAGACATCCTCATCGGCGGCGGGGTGGCCGCCAACTCCCGCCTGCGCGCCCTCGCCGAGACCCGCGCGGCAGACCACGGCATCCGGGTCCGGGTGCCACGGCCGGGCCTGTGCACCGACAATGGCGCCATGGTCGCCGCGCTCGGCGCGGAGCTGGTCACCCGGGGACGACCCCCCTCCAGGCTGGACCTGCCCGCCGACTCGTCCCAGCCGATCACCCAGGTCGTCGCCTGAACCGCAGGTCCGCCGGGGACGTCATCCTCTGCGGTCGCCCCGGCGACCGGAACCTATGACGTCCCCGGTCCCGCAGCGGCCGCGGTCAGCGGAGCTGGAGGGCGTACGGCGGGTCGACGTCCTCACCGGTCACGGGCGGGAGAGCCCAGTCCAAGGTCCGTGCGACCCCCACCCGGAGCACTCCCCACTGGCCGTCGAAGTAGACCTCGGCGAGCAGGTGGGTGTCGTCCTCCCAGGTCGTGCTCAGCACGGTGACCTGATGGTCCTCGTCGCTGACCAGATGGAAGATCGGGTCACCCCGGGTCGCGGTGACCAGCGCGAGGTCGGACGAGCCCAGTCCATCGGCCTGTGAACTCCAGGCCACCGCGTGCTTGGCTAGGGGGGACAGCGAGGGAACTTGCAGGTCGCACGAGCGCCAGAGGACGGAGCCATCGGTGGGGGCGACCACCCGTGAGCAGGCGGTCAGGTCGTCTCGAACCCGAGTGATCCCGGCCGTCAGACCACGGTAGGCAGTCACCTTGGTGAACCCTGGCACCTTGTCGACCTGGGCGCGCGAGGTGCTCTGATAGACCTCTTGCCGCTCACCGCTGGTGTTGACGATGACGGCGCAGCCGGCGTCGCTGGAGCGGCCCTCCACGCAGTCCTCGCTGGTCACCGCGACGGCGGAGTAGGGGCCGGGAGCGGTGATCGGGGCCATCTTGAGCGTCTCGGCGCCGTCGGACTGGACGACGGTGACCGACCCGTCTGGCCCAGCCCAGGCCACCACGGAGCCGGCCGAGGAGATGGCCAGCGAGCCGTCCAACGGGACGCGGTCGCTCACCGCACCATCCGGCCCGATCCGCACCGCCTCTCGGTTGCCGGAGTTGTCGGAGACCGCTGCGATCCAGCCGTCGCCCATCGCGGCCAGCTCGTCGATCCCGGCCACCCCGCCGACCTCGACGGTGCGCCCGTCGGCGGCATGGATGGTGCTGCCCTCGGCGTAGTCCACCGCAGGCGGCTCGCCGGTCGGCACGTTCGCCAGGTCGAACGGCATGGTGGCGGGCAGCATGACCTCGGCCGACGGTGTCGGGCTGGGGGAGCTGACCGGCGGGGTGGCATCGGGGCGCAGCGCGCCACCGGCCAGGACCGCCATCGGTACGACGACGGCAGCGGCCGCGGTCAGCGATGCGGCGACCACCACTCGGCGTCGGCGCCGGATCACCCGGGCCCGCGAGGTCACCTCGGCCAGACCCACTGGTGCGTCGTTCATCTGGTCCACCTTCCCGTGCAGAGCACGCGCCAGCGCGCGCTCGTCCGCGTCGAAGGGCGTGAACTGCGTCATCGGCCCTCCTCCTTCTCATCGGGGGTGGGCAGCTCATCGGGGGTGGCGTGATCGGGGTCGGATCGCAGGGCGCTGGGCACCCGCCGTCGCAGGGCGGCCAGCGCCCGGCTGGCCTGGGACTTCACCGTGCCGACGGAGATGCCAAGGGTGGCCGCGACCTCGGCCTCGGTGAGCTCCTCGTAGTAGCGCAGCACGACCACCGCTCGTTGCTTCGGTGGCAGGGTCTGCACGAAGCGCCACAACGTCTCGTCGCGGCCGTCGTACTCCCTGCTCGTGCCATCCCGCTCGGGCAGCACCTCGGTGATGACCTCACGACGCCGGAACGGCCGTCGCCACAGTGACCGACACTCGTTGACGAGGATGGAGCGGGCATAGGAGTCCAGCGACTCCCGCACACGCACGCGATGCCAGGAGAGGTAGAGCTTGGCCAGGGCGGTCTGCACCACGTCCTCGGCGTCCGCCTGGCTCCCGGTCAGAAGGTAGGCCGTGCGCAGCAGCGCGGGCTGACGAGCCGCCATGAAGGCTGCGAACTCCTCATCGCTCCGCACTGCGGTCACTCCTCCGGACCCCCGGTGGGGGATAGAAGTGGCTGGCATGGTCGTCTCTGCTCCCTGGCTCGCGTCGTTGACCCCAAGATGCGAACCAGGCCTCGATGGTTGCAGTTTTCTTGGCGAGTTTCTTCATGCGCCGACCGGCCGCCGCTGCGGTCGTATCCACGTCCGGGCGGTGTCGGTTGCCAAGGTCGACGGGAGTTGCGAGGCTTCGCCTGCACGCCGTTCCTAGAGGAGGACTTCCATGCAGCAGGTCAAGGCCGTCATCGCGCGCGGCAAGGGCGCACCGGTCACTGTCGAGACGATCAACGTGCCCGATCCGGGTCCGGGCGAGGCGGTGGTCGAGATCCAGGCGTGCGGGGTCTGCCATACCGACCTCCACTATCGCGAGGGCGGCATCAACGACGATTTCCCCTTCCTGCTGGGACATGAGGCCGCCGGAGTGGTCGAGTCCGTGGGGGAGGGTGTCACGAGCGTGGCGCCAGGTGACTTCGTCATCCTCAACTGGCGAGCGGTGTGTGGGAACTGTCGAGCCTGTGACCGCGGCGAGCCGTGGTACTGCTTCGCCACCTTCAACGCCACCCAGAAGATGACCCTCGAAGATGGCACCGAGCTCAGCCCGGCTCTTGGCATCGGCGCGTTCGCCGAGAAGACGCTGGTGGCCGCCGGACAGTGCACGAAGGTGGATCCCTCGGCGCGCGCCGCGGCGGTCGGCCTGCTCGGCTGCGGCGTGATGGCCGGCCTCGGGGCGGCGATCAACACCGGCAACGTGAGCCGCGGCAAGTCGGTGGCCGTGATCGGCTGCGGCGGCGTGGGCTCGGCCGCGATCGCGGGCTCCGTCCTCGCCGGCGCCAGCAAGGTGATCGCCGTGGACATCGACGACCGCAAGCTGGAGTGGGCCCGCAACATGGGCGCCACGGACACCATCAACTCGCGAGAGACCGACCCGATCGAGGGCATCCAGGCGCTCACCGATGGGCACGGCGCCGACGTCGTCATCGACGCCGTGGGGCGCCCGGAGACCTGGAAGCAGGCGTTCTACGCGCGTGACCTCGCCGGCACCGTCGTGTTGGTGGGAGTGCCCACCCCGGACATGAAGGTGCCCGACATCCCGCTGATCGACGTCTTCGGCCGTGGCGGAGCGCTGAAGTCGAGTTGGTACGGCGACTGCCTGCCGACCCGTGACTTCCCGATGCTGGTGGATCTCTACCAGCAGGGCCGGCTCGATCTCGACGCGTTCGTCTCCGAGGAGATCGGCCTGACCGACGTGGAGGCTGCCTTCGAGAAGATGCACGGCGGCGAGGTGCTGCGCTCGGTGGTGATCTTGTGACCGAGGGAGCCGACTGTCCGCCCGGACGGATCGACCACACCGTCACCAGCGGCACCTTCTCGCTCGATGGCCAGACCTTCGACGTCGACAACAACGTCTGGGTGATCGGCGACGACCAGGAGTGCGTCGTCATCGATGCGCCCCACGACGTGGACGCGATCCTGGCTGTGGTGGGCGACCGCAAGGTGAAGGCGATCGTGTGCACCCACGCCCACGACGACCACGTGCGGGTGGCGCCGGAGCTGCGCGAGCGGACCGGCGCCCCGATCATGCTGCATCCCGATGACCGGCCGGTGTGGGAGCTCACCCACCCGGATCTGCTCTGGGATGTCGATCTCGCCGACGGGCAGGTCATCGAGGTCGGTGGCACCACGCTCGAGGTGCTGCACACCCCGGGACACGCGCCCGGGGCGGTCTGCCTGTACGCCGCCGATCACGGCTGTGTCTTCACCGGGGACACCCTCTTCCAGGGTGGCCCCGGCGCCACTGGACGATCGTTCAGTGACCGGCCGACGATCGAGGCATCGATCCGGTCACGCCTGTTCGCGCTGCCGGACGCGACCGTCGTACACACCGGTCACGGCGACGACACCAGCATCGGCGCGGAGCGGGCTTTGCTGGGCGATTAGCCGGATTGGTGACGGAGTTTGGAGGAACCTTTAGATGAGGTCAGGCAACCCTGTGTGATGCAGGGATCACGGTTCTAGTGACGTGCGTCCTACTGAGAAAACTCCTTGAAATCTAACGTTTTTCTCAGTCGGGGTTCGAGAAAGGGCTCGGCCCCACTCGTAGGAGGAACCCACCAATGCGCGCGACACTCGACAAGCTCATTTCCTGGACCGGACTGCTCCTCGCGGTGGTGCTCTTGATTGCCGGTGGACTGCTGACCTGGGCCAGCAACTTCACCCACGACCAGGTCACCGTGCAGCTGAAGGACCAGCACATCACCATGCCAGAAGGTGACGCCCTGGCGACCAAAGAGATGAAGGACGCCCTCGGCGAGTACGCCGGCCAGCCGATGACAACCGGCCCCCAGGCCAAGGCCTACGCCGACCACTACATCCTGGTCCACATGAACGAGTCCTCGGGCGGCAAGACCTACTCCGAGGTCAGCGGCGAGTTCATGGCCATGTCGGCCGACGAGAACGCCGACCCCGACAAGGTCGCCGAGCTCGGTCAGCTCCGCCAGACCCTGTTCATGGGGAGCACGCTGCGCGGTCTGCTGCTGAACGCCTACGCCTTCTGGACCCTCGGCACCATCGCCCAGATCGCCTCGATCGTCTCCTACGTCGGAGCCGCCTTCATGTTCGTCCTCGGGCTGCTGGGCCTGAGCCACGCCAAGAAGGCCGCTTCCGCGGAGGCCGTGGTGAAGGAGCCCGCCGCGACAGCGTGAGCTCTCACTGGCCACCACGCAGGGCCCGGCGTACTCGAGGCGCCGGGCCCGTGGCATGCCTGGGAGTGAACACGCTCGCGAGTGGCCCCGCGAACGGGCTTAAGGTGTCCCGGTCCAACTGCGGAAGAGTGGAGTCCCGTGTCCAAGCCCGTGCTGCTGGTCGTCATCGCCAGCACCCGTCCCGGTCGGGTCGGTCCTTCGGTGGCCACCTGGTTCATCGAGCTCGCCCGACGGCACGGCGGCTTCGAGGTCGAGGTGGTGGACCTGGCTGAGCTCGACCTGCCGATGATGGACGAGCCGAACCACCCGCGGCTGCGGCAGTACACCCACGATCACACCAAGCGCTGGAGCGCGATCGTGGATCGGGCCGACGCGTTCGTGTTCGTGATGCCGGAGTACAACTACGGCTTCACCGCGCCACTCAAGAATGCCATCGATTATCTGCACCAGGAGTGGCGGAGCAAGCCGATCTCGTTCGTCAGCTACGGCGGCATCTCGGCCGGCCTGCGCGCCGTGCAGCAGCTCAAACAGGTGGTGACCGCGCTCGGCATGATGCCGGCCGTGGCCGCTGTGCCGGTCCCGTTCGTCGCGCAGCACGTCGAGGACGGCGTGTTCACGCCGACCGAGATCATGGAGACCGGCGCGAAGGCGACGCTCGATGAGCTGGTGGAGTTGCACGGCGCGCTCTCGAAGCTGCGCTGAGCACCTACTGGAACCAGTGCTCAGAAGGGCTGCACCAGGAGCGCCGTGCCGACCCCGGCGAGGCGGGTCATCACCAGCGTCGCCTCGTTCTCACCGCGCAGGTCGAGGCGCTTGCGGAGTGCGTCAGGCACGATGTCGACGCCACGTTTCTTGATGGTGAGACGACCGATGCCGCGCTGATGCAGGGCGGCCTTGAGCTGCTTCTCCCGATAGGGCAGGCGCTCCACCACCCGGTAGCCGTGGGCGAAGGGGGTCCGGAAGGACTCGTCGGAGGTGACGTAGGCGATGTGCTCGTCCAGCAGACCGCCGTTGACCCCCGCCGCGACGGCGGTGACCAGGCCGGCGCGGATCACCGCGCCATCTGGCTCGTAGAGGAACTGCCCGAGGGGTACGACGGGCCGCTCGGCGCCGTCGTACGGATCGTCCTCGTCGGTCAGCGTCGCCAGCCCGACCCGGGCCAGCACCGTCGCGCGGCGCCGGGTGGTGGCCAGCGTCGGTGACCACAGGGCGGCTTCCTTCACCTCGCCGCGCAGGCTCACCCACTCCGCCTCGACTCCCTCGGGCACCAAGGAATGGGGCAGCCCGGGGGCGACCTTGACGACGGTCCGCTGCTGGAGCAAGCCGGTGACGAACTCCCACGGCGGACTCCAGCCGTGCACGTCGAAGACCCGTCCGCCGGCCGAGCGACGGGCCGGGTCAGCGAAGGCCACCCCGAAGCCGGAGACGTCGACCTGCTCGATGTCGGCGACCGCCACCGCCCCGTTCAGGGCGAGGGCAGCCAGGTTCGCCTCGGCGACCTCGGCGCGGACGGGGTCCTGCTCGACGCCGGCCACGGTGAGCCCGGCCTGCGCCAAGGCAATCAGGTCACCGCCGAGCCCACAGCCGAGGTCGATGACGGTGCTGAGCTCGGTCGCCACGATCCTTGCTGCCCGATGGGCAGCCACCCGCGGGTGGGTCGCCTGCTCCAGTGCGTCGGGCGTGAAGTACATCCGCACGGCGTCGTCACCGAACTTCCCCACCGCCCGGGCGCGCAGCTGCACCTGGGTCAGCGCCGCGGCTGCCCGATCCGGATCCGGCTCGATCTTGCGCACCGCATCCGCCGACGCCACTGGATCCGCGCCCGCATCGACGTAGGCCAGGGTCGCCCGGGCGAGCAGGCGCTGGCCATCGGCTGAGAGGAGCCAGCGGAAGGCGGCGAGGTCCACGGAGGGCATCCTTCCGCATCATCGGTGACGCCCGGGTTGCTGGTCGGCTGGGGTGCTCGTCAACGGGGCAGCTATCGGGGAGCGGTGCTCGGCTTGCGGCTGGTGGCCGGGGTGCTGGTCGGCTGGGGTGCTCGCCGAGCGCAGCTATCGGGAAAGCAGTGCTCGGCTTGCGGCTGGTGGCCGGGTTGCTGGGCTCTGGGGTGCTCGCCGATAGAGCAGCTACCGGGGAAGCAGTGCTCGGCTTCTGACTGCTCGCCGGGTCACGGCCGCCT
>JBDHZT010000112.1:0-12009 GCA_039811985.1 Nocardioidaceae bacterium
CCAGCAAGCCGGCCAGGCAGCCGAACCCGCGGACCGCCTTCCGCGTCGCTGCCCTGTCGGCCAGCACCACCGGCAGCCAGCAATCCGGCGAGTAGCCGGCACCACGGACTGCCTCACCCCGGTTGCTGCCGTGTCGGTCAGCACCACAGCGGATCAGCAACCCCGGCAACCGGGCCTGGACCACCTGGACCACCGTCGCCTCGGAGCCCGTCGGCGCGCACCCAGGGGCGTTCCAGCCCGTCCGGCTCAGCCCGAGAGTGACTCGCGCAGGGCACGGTGGATGCCGTTGGGGGTGAGGACGCCGAGGAAGCGGGCGCCGTCGCGGACGCCGATGACGTTGAGGTCGGCTTGGAGGAGGGCGGCCAGCGCCTCCTCGAGGGTGGCGTCGGCCTCCACCACACCGGCGAGGTCGCCGGTGCTGACTCCGTCCAGCGGCTCGAGGTGGGCCGGGTCGATGGTCGTGACGGCGAGTCGGCGCAGGCTGCGAGTCGAGCCGACGAAGTCGGCCACGAAGTCGTCGGCGGGACGACCGAGCACCTCGGCGGGGGTCCCGACCTGGGCCATCCGGCCTCCCGTCGCGAACACCGCTATCCGGTCGCCGAGCCGGATCGCCTCGTCGATGTCGTGGGTGACGAGCACGACAGTCTTGTGCAGCTCCCGCTGCAGCCGGCCGAACTCGTCCTGCAGCCGGGACCGGACGACCGGGTCGACCGCACCAAACGGCTCGTCCATCAGCAACACCGGTGGATCGGCGGCCAGTGCCCGAGCAACGCCGACCCGCTGCTGCTGTCCGCCGGAGAGCTGGTGCGGGTAGCGGTCGGCATACATCGCGGGGTCGAGGCCGACCAGCTCGAGGAGCTCCAGGGAGCGCGATCGCGCCTGCTGCTTCGGTGTGCCCAGGAGTGAAAGCACCGTCGCCACGTTGACCGCGACCCGCTGATGAGGGAACAGACCGACCTGCTGGATGACATAGCCGATGCCCCGGCGCAGCTCGACAGGGTCGGCTTCGGTCACGTCGCGGCCATCCACCAGGATCCGGCCCCGGGTGGGCTCGATGAGTCGGTTGATCATCTTCAGCGTGGTCGACTTCCCGCACCCTGACGGGCCGACCAGCACCATCAGCTCACCTCGCTCCACATCCAGGTCGAGGTCGTGCACGGCGACGGTGCCATCGGCGTACGTCTTGCCGACGCCGCTCAGCCGGATCATGGGCGAACCGGTAGCGTCCATGGGGTGACCTTACTGGCGCCTGCGGTGACCGAGTCGGCTCAGGCGCCGGTCTGCTACAGCCGGCTGGTCAACGACTGGGTGTGTGGCGACTACTTCAGCGACCGCAAGGACGAGCTGATCTCCAGCACCCTCCAGCATCTGCAGATCACCATCGCGGCCGTGCTGCTGGGGCTGGCCCTGGCCGTGCCGCTGGCGCTGCTGGCGCGACGGGGCCGCCGCACCGAGAGCGCGATCGTGGGCACGGCGACCGCCCTCTACACGATCCCTTCGCTGGCCCTCTTCCCGCTGTTAGTGCCCTTCACCGGCATCACCGCAACCACGGTCGTCATCGGTCTCGCGCTCTACTGCCTGACCATCTTGGTGCGAGCGATCCTCGACGGGCTGCGCTCGGTGCCCGCGGAGGTGATCGAGTCGGCAACGGGCCTCGGCTACTCGCGCGCGAGCCTGCTCTGGAAGGTGCAGGCGCCGTTGGCGCTCCCGGTGGTGATGGCCGGGCTCCGCGTCGCGACGGTCTCGACCGTGGCCCTCACTACCGTCGGGACGTTGGTGGCCCACGGCGGCCTCGGCAACCTGATCGCGGATGGTGTGTTCAGCAACTTCCGGGCGGAGCTGTTGGCGGCCTGTGTGCTCTGTGTGCTGCTCGCGGTGGCGCTCGACCTTCTCTTGGTGGGCCTGCAGCGGTTGCTGACCCCCTGGAGCCGTGGGGTGCGCGGATGAACGTCTTCGCCGACACCTGGGCCTACCTGACCGATCCGGCCAGCTGGACGGGCGCGGGCGGCATGCTCCAGCTGCTGGTCCAACAGCTCCTGCTGTCGGTGACGGCACTGCTCGCCGCGCTGGTCCTCGGGCTGCCGTTGGCGTGCTGGCTCGGTCACCTCGGCCGCGGCGGCTTCTTGGCGATCAACATCAGCAACGTCGGTCGGGCGGTGCCGACCTTCGCGTTGCTGGCGCTCCTGGTCACCTCGGACTGGCCGGGGGTGGCCACCGTCGGGCCGTACGGCCGCGCGGGGCTGGCGACGCTGATCGCGCTGGCCGCCTTCGCGTTGCCGCCCATCGTGACGAATGCGTACGTCGCTGTGCGCGAGGTGCCGGCGCCGGTCAAGGAGTCGGCCACCGGGATGGGCATGAGCGGCTGGCAGCGGTTCGCGCGGGTCGAGCTGCCCCTCGCGCTGCCGCTGATGCTGACCGGGATCCGACTGGCCATGGTCCAGGTCTGGGCGACCGCCACGATCGCGGCGCTGGTCGCGGGTCCTGGCCTGGGCCGGGTCATCACCGACGGATTCGCGAACACCGACTACGGCAAGGGCATCGCCGGCGCCATCGTGGTAGCGCTGGTGGCGCTCGCGCTCGAGCTCTTGGGCGGTCAGTTCCAACGCCTGCTCGCCCCGGCAGCGGCGAGCCTGGAGAGGGGCTGACCGACGCCGATCAGCCGGATTCCGTGGCGGCGGGTGGGTACCGGGCCGGAGAGCGACGGAATGGTTGTGTCCGTGCTCGGGGTTAGCCTCTTGAACAGGCGCCGACCGCGCCCTTCGCATCCACAACCGGACACGCGTGGCTCCGGCCACGGGACACAGAAGGTGAGACTCATGCAGCGACGATCGATCGCGGCCTTGGCCGCAGTGGCCAGCCTCCTGCTCGGTGGCTGTGCCGGCAACGACCTGGCCAAGGACGACGACGAGAGTTCGGCGAGCGGCGACAGAGGATCGGTGACCATCTCCGGCCAGAACTTCCCCGAGGCAGCCTTGGTCGCCAGCATGTATCAACAGCTGCTCGAGCATGACGGCTACGACGTCACCGTGAAACTGGTGGACACTCGCGACGTCTACATGGCGAAGGGGCAGTTCCCAGGCGACGTCCAGATCGTCCCGGAGTATGTCGGCGGCGTGCTCGACTTTCTCAACGCACGAGCCAACGGGGCGGACGCCAAGTCGATCGTGACCAACGACCCCGCCGCCTCGATCTCGGCGGGGCAGTCCCTCCTCGATGACGCGGGAATCACCCTGCTAGACCCCTCCGAGGCCACCGATCAGAACGCGTTCTTCGTCACCAAGAAGTTCGCCGAGGAGAACAGCCTGACCAACCTCTCGGACCTCTCGGGCAAGAAGGTCGTCTTGGCGGCGGCGCCCGACTGCGAAGGTCGCAGCGACTGCGAGGGCGGGCTGAGCAAGGTCTACGGCATCGACATCACCAAGGTCCTCCCGCTCGGCTTCGCCAGCGACCAGACCTACAAGTCGGTCCTCGACGGAGAGTCGCAACTGGGCCTGACCAGCACCACCGACGGCACCCTGGCCGACCAGGGATTGATGTTGCTGAACGACGACAAGGGCATCCAGGCCGCACAGAATCTCGTCCCAGCCGTGGACAGCGGCTGGCTGGCCGACCACGAGGATGTCAAGGAGCCGCTCAACGGGTTGATGGCGGCGCTGACCACCGAGAAGCTCACCGAGCTGAACGGTCGGATCTCCGTCGACCGGGAGGAGCCCGACACGGTCGCCAAGGACTTCCTCACCTCCGCCGGCCTGCTCTAAGCCTGCTAAGAGGTTCCGGGACCGGGGTGTTGGGTTCGTCACTCTCCGCCCCGGTTCCCAAGGAGGAATCCGCGAGCGTACCCTCAGCGTTACTCAAGTGACCCGAGACAACCGTCTGGTACCCACCCCGGCCCGCGTGAGCGGGTGGTCGGAGGGACTGGAACGAAAGAGGTCCACAGATGTCGACTGAAACCGAGCCGTTGCGCGTCGGCGTGATCGGTGCCGGCCGGGTGGGTGCGGTGCTTGCTTCCGTGCTCGGCAGTCACCCGGGCTTCCGGGTGGTCGCCGCAGCCGGCGAGTCTGACGCTTCCCGGGCGCGCGCCGCCGCTCTGCTGCCCGGCGTTCCCCTCGCCAAGCCCAGCGCGGTCGCGCGCTCGTGCGACGTGCTGCTCCTCACCGTCCCTGACGACATGCTGGCCAACGTCGCCACCGTGCTGACCGATGCTGGAGCGATCAGGCCCGGTCAGTGCGTGGTGCACACCAGCGGTCGGCATGGTCTCGCCGTGCTCGACCGGGTCACCGAGGCGGGTGCGCGAGCGCTGGCGATCCATCCCGCGATGACCTTCACCGGCACCTCGGTCGACCTCACCCGCCTCGACGGCTGTGTCTTCGGGGTGACCGCCGAGGCAACGGAGCGGGAGATGGCCGAGCGCCTCGTGCAGGCCTGGGGTGGCCGACCGATGTGGATCCCCGAGGAGAAGCGGACTCTCTACCACGCGTCGTTGGCCCACGGTGCCAACCACCTGGTCACCCTGGTAGCGCAGGCAGTGGAGTTGCTGAGCGCCGCCGGCGCGGAGAGTTCCGGCCTGTCGGCGGCCGACACCTTGCGCCCACTGCTGACCGCTGCTCTCGACAACGCACTCCATGAAGGCGATGCCGCGCTGACCGGCCCGATCGTCCGAGGCGACGTGAACACCGTGCGCGACCATCTTGCCGAGATTGCGGCCAACGCCCCGCACACGCTGCCGTCGTACGTCGCCATGGCGCGCGCGACGCTGGACCGGGTGGTGACCGACGGACGGGTGTTGCCGATCCGGGCGGCTGCGATCCGTCGCGTGCTCGACGACGCCCTGGTCTCGCGCGGGAGCACGAGCCCGCTGACATGAGCGTGGCGCCTCGGGTGGCCAGTAGCCGTGCTGAGCTGGCCGCCCTGCTCGCTGACCGACGTGGCAGGCCCGGCCGGGTCGGCCTGGTGCCCACCATGGGCGCCCTGCACGAGGGCCACGCGAGCCTGATGGAAGTTGCCCGACAGGCGGTCGGCACCGGTCCGGTGGTCGCGTCGATCTTCGTCAACCCACTGCAGTTCGGGCCGCAGGAGGATCTCGACCGCTATCCGAGGACGCTCCAGGCCGATCTCGAGGTCTGCGCCGCGACAGGCGTCGACATCGTCTTCGCCCCCACCGTGGAGGAGGTCTATCCCGGTGGCGAGCCCCAGGTGACGCTCGATCCGGGGCCGCTGGCCGAGATCTTGGAAGGCAAGACTCGGCCGGGACACTTCCGAGGGGTGCTCGTGGTGGTGGCCAAGCTGTTCGGCCTGGTCCGTCCGGAGGTGGCCGTCTTCGGTCAAAAGGACTACCAGCAGTTGGCGCTGATCAGGCGGATGACTACCGACCTGTGCATGGACATCGACGTCGTAGGCGCGGAGACCGTGCGCGAGCCGGACGGTCTGGCGATGAGCTCGCGCAACCGCTATCTCGGCGCGGAGCAGCGCCAGCAGGCGGTCGGCCTGTCCCGGGCACTGCTCGCGGCCCGGGCCGCAGCGGTCGAGGGCGCGGCCGCCGCCGTGGCCGCTGCCCGTGCTGAGCTGGCCGACTGGCCGGCCGTGGAGGTCGACTATCTCGTCGTCACCGATCCGTCCCTGGGACCGCTACCCGCGGAGGTGGCCGCGGGCACCGAAGGCCGCGTGCTGGTGGCGGCCCGCGTCGGCACGACCAGGCTCATCGACAACATGTCCATCGTGCTGGGCCGCCCGGCCGTTGGCCGCGACACCTTGCCGGGCGGAGCCGATCGAGCCGTCCCGTCGGTCGAGGTGCGCCCGTGACGCTGCTCGCCGTAGACATCCGCAACGACCACACCACCCTCGGTCTGCTCGACGACTTGACGGTCACGCGCCGGTGGCGGGTGTCCTCCGACGCGCTCCGGACCAGCGACGAGTGGGCGGTGCTGGTGCGCGGGCTCGTGGGCAGTCACCTGCCTGAGATCGACGGGGTCGTGGTGAGCGCCGCCGTCCCCTCCGTCCTGCATGAATGGCGCGAGACCTTGGTCAGTGAGTTCGCAGGGACGCCGCACGTCGTGGTGGGGCCGGGGGCTCGGACCGGCCTCCCCGTGCAGGTCGACAACCCGCGGGAGGTGGGCACCGACCGGATCTGCAACGCCGTCGCGTTAGCGGCCGGGACGGTGCCCGCTATCGCGGTCGACTTCGGCCTGGCCACGACCTTCGACGTCGTGGATGCCGAGCGGCGCTACGTCGGTGGTGTCATCGTGCCCGGGGTCGCCTCCTCACTGGAGGCGCTGGGCGCCCGTGGCGCCCAGCTGCGGCAGGTCGAGCTCGTCCGTCCGCAGACCGTGGTGGCCAAGAACACTGTCGCGGCGCTTCAGTCGGGGGTGGTGTTCGGCACCGCGAGTCAGGTCGAGGGCCTGGTCGATCGGATCATCGGCGAGTTGGGCGCCGAACCTGGATCCGTCCGCGTCGTCGCGACCGGCCATTGGGCGCAGATGGTGGCCCGAGAGTGCCAGTGCTTCACCGAGCAGGACCTCGATCTCACCTTGCGTGGCCTTGCGATCGTGTTTGCGAGGAACCGGGGATAGCCACCCAATCCTGCGGTGGCCGGGAATATCGGCACCGGTGCCGAGCTGTCGCTGACAATGCGTATTGTTGCCGCTCCTGGGTTGCCGATGGCGGTTGATGCCATATTTACCTGAATTCGGCGTGGCTGCTAGGGTTTCGAAAGTATCCATCTCTCCCATTGACCCAAAGGAACGAAATCCATGGCTCAGAAGGTCAACATCGTTCTCATCGACGACATCGACGGCGACAGTGCGGCCGAGACGGTGTCGTTCGGTCTTGACGGCACCAACTACGAGATCGACCTCAGTGACAAGAATGCCGCGGCGTTGCGTGAGGCCCTGGCGCACTATGTCGGTCACGCTCGCAAGGTGGGTTCCGCCGGCCGCCGTGGCCGCCGGTCATCCGTGACGAGTCTCGGCCCCAGCAGTCGTGAGATCCGCGACTGGGCCCGCAGCAACGGTTATGAGGTCTCCGACCGTGGCCGTGTTTCCGCCGAGGTCCGAAAGGCCTTCGACGCGGCCCACTGATCGCCGTCGAGCGCGATTGTCCCGACGACGCGGGCACATTGCTGGTTCCCCTGCAAAACTGCGGTCATCGCAACTGGTGCATCGTCGTGCGCTCACCACAGGCGACAACAAGTGTGCGCCATGGTTAATGGTGTCGGCTGACGGCATTCGGTTGGCATTCAGCTGGCTGATTCGACCGCGAATGATCACCCGGTCTGATCACCCTGTGCTGATCACCTCGGCACACGGTGCATTTGTCGTTCTGACGCGTGCTGCGGCGACCCTTGGCGGAATGCGCGGATCGAGGATCGGGGCGTAGCCCGACGTGTGCGAGGCTCCGCGGACACGGCCAACGTGTTCGCTCTGAGCGCATCTCGGAACCCATCCGGCTGGGAACACGTAGGCTGGGGGCAGAGTTGAACCCACTGTCGCCTACGTGTGCCTGACCCCCGAGGGCTCGGTGCTCGCGGGCGACACCGGAGTTCGAGGAGATTTGAGGCTTACATGTTCGAGCGGTTCACTGACCGAGCCCGTCGCGTGGTGGTGCTGGCCCAAGAAGAGGCCCGCATGCTCTCGCACAACTACATCGGTACCGAGCACATCCTGCTCGGCCTGATCCACGAGGGTGAGGGTGTCGCGGCCAAGGCGCTGGAGAGCCTCGACATCTCGCTCGAGGCGGTGCGCGCTCAGGTCGAGGAGATCATCGGCCAGGGGCAGCAGGCTCCGAGCGGCCACATCCCCTTCACCCCCCGCGCGAAGAAGGTGCTTGAGCTCTCCCTGCGCGAGGCGCTGCAGCTCGGCCACTCCTACATCGGGACCGAGCACATCCTGCTCGGCCTGATCCGCGAGGGCGAGGGTGTGGCCGCGCAGGTGCTGCAGAAGCTCGGCGCCGACCTCAACCGGGTCCGCCAGCAGGTCATCCAGCTGCTGTCCGGCTTCCAGGGCAAGGAGTCGGCCACGGCCGGTGCCGCCACGGGCGGCAGCGGCGGCGAGGCACCGTCGTCCTCACTGGTGCTCGACCAGTTCGGCCAGAACCTGACTCAGTCGGCCAGAGAAGGCAAGCTCGATCCGGTGATCGGGCGCGAGCCCGAGATCGAGCGGGTCATGCAGATCCTGTCCCGCCGCACCAAGAACAACCCTGTCCTGATCGGCGAGCCCGGCGTCGGCAAGACCACGATCGTGGCCGGCCTCGCCCAAGACATCGTCAAGGGCAACGTCCCCGAGACGCTGAAGGATAAGCAGATCTACACCCTCGATCTGGGTGCCCTGGTCGCAGGGTCGCGCTATCGCGGCGACTTCGAGGAGCGCTTGAAGAAGGTGCTCAAGGAGATCCGCACGCGCGGCGACATCGTGCTGTTCATCGACGAGATCCACACCCTCGTGGGTGCGGGTGCAGCTGAGGGCGCCATCGACGCCGCCTCGATCCTCAAGCCGATGCTGGCTCGCGGCGAGCTGCAGACGATCGGCGCGACCACCCTGGACGAATACCGCAAGTACCTCGAGAAGGACGCCGCCCTCGAGCGGCGCTTCCAGCCGATTCAGGTCGCCGAGCCGTCGATCGCGCACACCATCGAGATGCTCAAGGGCCTGCGCGACCGCTACGAGGCCCACCACCGCGTCACCATCACCGACGAGGCGTTGGTGTCGGCGGCGACGCTGGCCGACCGCTACATCTCCGACCGCTTCCTGCCGGACAAGGCGATCGACCTCATCGACGAGGCCGGCTCGCGGTTGCGCATCCGCAGGATGACGGCGCCCGCCGACCTGCGGGAGTACGACGACAAGATCGCCGAGGTGCGTCAGCGCAAGGAAGCGGCCATCGACGGTCAGGACTTCGAGCTCGCGGCGCGGTTGCGCGACGAGGAGAAGCAACTGATCGCCAAGAAGTCCGATCGCGAGAAGCAGTGGCGCGCCGGTGACATGGACGAGGTCGCCGAGGTGGACGAGGAGCTGATCGCCGAGGTGCTCGCCGTGGCGACCGGCATCCCGATCGTCAAGCTCTCGGAGGAGGAGTCCACCCGGCTGCTCAAGATGGAGGACGAGCTGCACAAGCGCGTCATCGGCCAGGAAGAGGCCGTCAAGGCGCTCAGCCGGGCCATCCGACGCACTCGTGCGGGCCTGAAGGACCCCAAGCGTCCCGGCGGGTCGTTCATCTTCGCCGGGCCGTCCGGCGTCGGCAAGACCTGGCTGTCCAAGTCGCTGGCAGAGTTTCTCTTCGGCGACGAGGACGCCCTGATCCAATTGGACATGAGCGAGTTCAGCGAGAAGCACACCGTCTCTCGGCTGTTCGGCTCTCCACCCGGCTACGTGGGCTACGAAGAGGGCGGCCAGCTGACCGAGAAGGTGCGCCGCAAGCCGTTCTCCGTGGTGCTCTTCGACGAGGTCGAGAAGGCCCACCCCGACATCTTCAACAGCCTGTTGCAGATCCTGGAGGAGGGTCGGCTCACCGACTCCCAGGGCCGGGTGGTCGACTTCAAGAACACCGTCATCATCATGACCACCAACCTCGGCACCCGTGACATCGCCAAGGGCATCAACCTGGGCTTCAACCAGGCCGGCGATGCGGCGGGATCCTACGAGCGGATGAAGAACAAGGTGTCGGAGGAGCTCAAGCAGCACTTCCGGCCGGAGTTCCTCAACCGTGTCGACGAGATCATCGTCTTCCCGCCGCTGTCGCAGGAGCAGATCGTCTCGATGGTGGACAACATGATTGCTGCCGTCGAGTTGCGCTTGAAGGACCGCGACATGACGCTCGAGCTGACCCAGGCGGCCAAGAACCTGTTGGCCTCCCGCGGCTTCGACCCGGTGCTCGGCGCCCGGCCGCTGCGCCGGACCGTGCAGCGCGAGATCGAGGACGTGCTTGCCGAGAAGATGCTCTATGGCGAGGTCGGCCCGGGTCAGCTGGTGCTGGTCGACGTCGAGGGTGAGGGCACCGAGGCCACCTTCACCTTCAGCGGCCAGAAGGTCGCCGAGCTGCCCGACCTGCCGCCCTTCGAGACCGCGGACGTGGACCTCGGTGGTGTGGACCTCGACGACGCCCTCGGCTCCCTCGATCCCGACCAGGACCGCCAGGCCGAGTGACATCGGCGGACGTCATAGGGATCCGGTCGCTCGGGCGACCGGAGAGGATGACGTCCCAGCGGTCTCAGGGCAGGGCGTAGGCATCCGTCGACACCCGCACCAGCAGGCCGTCGTCGACCAGGCTGGCCAGACAACGAGCCTGCTGCGCCGGCTCGTGCCAGGCCTGGGTGAGCCGGCTGCTCGGCACCGGGCCCTCGCTGTCTCGGACCACCGCCATCAATCGGCCACGGCACTGCCGATCGGTGCCGGCCCAGGCCTGGGCGCGGCGCGGCGGTCCGTCGTACGCCGGCCGCCCGGCCGCGTGCCACGCACAGTCGTGCCGAACCGGGCAGCGCTCGCACTGGGGTTTGCCGGCCGTGCACACCAGCGCTCCGAGCTCCATCACGGCCACCGACCAGGCCGGTGCGCTGTCGTTGTCGGGCAGTAGCTCCGTGGCGAGGGTGCGCTCCGCAGCGGTGAGCGAGGTGGGCGGGAGCTCGACGCCGGTGACCAGGCGACCGAACACCCGCCTGACGTTGGTGTCCAACACCGGGTGACGCTGGCCGAAGGCGAAGGTCGCGACGGCTGCGGCGGTGTAGTCGCCGACGCCCGGCAGCGCGCGCAGGGCCTGATGGTCCGAGGGAACCTCGCCGCCGTGTCGCTCCATGATCGCGACGGCTGCAGCGTGCAGACGCAAGGCCCGGCGCGGGTAGCCGAGCCGGCCCCAGGCCCGCACTGCCTCTCCGGCCGGCTCCTCGGCCAAGGCCGCCGGTGTCGGCCATCGCTCGAGCCACTGCTCGTAGACGGGCAGCACCCGGGAGACGGGTGTCTGCTGGAGCATGAACTCCGAGACCAGCACTGCCCAGGGAGTGGCGCTCTCGCTGCGCCAAGGCAGATCGCGCGCGTGGGCGTCGTACCACCTCAGCACAGCGCCGTGCAGTGCGCGATGGTCGGTGCTCACCGGTCGAGGGTAGAAGACCGGGCCACGCCGCCGTGATGAGAGGGCCTGAGCGGGCTGCGGTGTGGCACCACGATCAGGCCGCCCCGGCTGGCTAGCGTGCTGCGCATGAGCTCGCTGTCGCGTCCCCGGGGGCGGCTGCCGGCTCGCGTCTACTGGGTGCGGCGCCTGCTCGTCCTCGGCACCGCTCTCGCGCTGGTGGTCGGCATCGGCAGCCTGCTGCGCCGAGGCAGCGACGCGTCCTCGGGCCCGGACGACCAGGCTTATCCGGCCGCCGCAGAGGAGTCCCAGACCACTCCCGCCGCCTCGGACTCATCCACTCCGGTCAAGCAGCGGCGCCACCAGGGTCGGTCCCACCGACCGCACAAGACCCCGCTGCCCAAGCCCGACGGGCCATGCGAGGCGAGTGACGTCGCGATCCAACCCGTCGTCAAGCACGCCATGGGCGGTGGGCCGGTCACGATCCGGCTCAAGCTCGGCACGCGCACGTCGCCAGCCTGCACCTGGCAGCTCTCGGCGGACTCGATGACCTTCAAGATCACCTCGGGCTCGGACAACATCTGGTCAAGCCTGGACTGCCCACGGGCGGTGGGGACCAAGGACCTGGTGCTCCGGCAGAAGACGCCCACCTGGGCTGAGGTCACTTGGTCGTCGCGACGCTCGGCGCCTGGCTGCCCAGGACAGCAGGACTGGGCCCTACCGGGCTACTACCACGTGGCCGTGGCGGCCTTCGACGGTGAACCCGCCGATCAGCAGTTCTACTTGGGCAAGCGCACCCCCGAGACGATCACGCCCAGCCCTCACGGGGCCACGTTCGCGCCCTACAAGTCTGGCGACGACGACTGAGAGATCCCGCGGGTAGGGCGATGCCTGCGTTCCGCCGCCCCAGCACGCACCTGAGCACCTTCTCCTCGGTCGCCGGGCCTCCGGCCCGTCTCC
>JBDHZT010000113.1:0-11848 GCA_039811985.1 Nocardioidaceae bacterium
CGTGGCCACCGTCCACGGGAAGAGTTGGCGGTAGTCCGCCTGAAAATCGGAAGGTCGGCGGTTCGACCCCGCCCCTGGCCACCACCTGAACCGCAGCTCACACCCCGTGTGACCTGCGGTTTTGCTGTTCCTGGGGGTGCTCGGCCGGGCGACTCCGGCAGGTCGCGAGTGACCGTGATTGACCGCGACACGCCGAGGATCGCCGGGAGTTATCGCACGAGTTATCGCACAACATCTTGACGTCAAGGCATCGACACATGGAGCGAGGCATCGAGTCCCAAGTTCATCGGAGCCATATGCCCCTACGGCACGAGGCGACTACTAGCTGCCCGGTGACCGGACCGGCCTCGACTGCCAGTAGATGCTGCCGAGACCGAGACGGTGTGGAATGCGCGCCTTTCTCCGTCCGTGACTGGTGACTGCACGTGTCGCGAGAGTTGCCAAGAGGGACAGCCGGAGACTAGACTCTGTTGGTTTCCAGTGCTTACAGGCCGGCGACAAGCGAGGCCGCCGCAGTGGCCGTGGGTGAAGCCAGCCGAGCCCCGCCCACCGGGCACGATGCGCCCCCGCCAGCGCGGCCTGCGTGCTCCCCGCTGCAGCCACCGCAGCGGTACCGCAGCGGCCCAGAATGGTGTACAGGCTGCACCAGCCACCACTTGGCGCCAGATCCCTACCACAGCAGCCCTTCGATCCGATCCATAGCAGATTTCACCCACACTCATGCCGGGAGAGCCCAAAAAATCAAACGCGAGGGAGCGGGATTGTCTGCGCCCTCACGGCCCTGGTTCACTTGCGGGCTCAGCACCGCGCACCCGCATCGAGGCCCGGGAGATCGGCTTGGTTCGAGCAGTACTTGGAACCTCGAACCGTATTCATGATGGATACACACTTAGGTTGAGTTCCGTAGCGATTACTGATACGTTACGGCCTATGGCCGCCCGTTCACACGACTCCCACCCGCGCGGAACGATGATCCGCGACCGCGCAGGCGACACCTGGCGAAAGGGAACAGCATGGTGGCACTGGACGGGTCGAGGCGCTGACACTGGCCCCGGCAAGTTGCTCTGGTCCGACCTCGAGCATCGATACGGACCCCTTGTGGTCCTGACCACTACTGTGCCTCCTGTGGCACCACGACCCCGAGGCGGCGTTCCGCCCGAGCACGCCCGCCGCATCTACGCAGCCCTAGCCGCGCGTGATCGAGCCGAGTCCGATCTGCGCCAAGCGGTGCTCGAGGCCTCCGAGGATGGCGCATCCGTTCGCGAGCTCGCCACATTGCTCGACGTATCCACCAATACCGTTCAGCGATGGAAGCGCGAGGCCGGCAAGATCGGCGGCGCGTGAACCGCAGTCGGCACGATGTGTCCCGTAGATGTGCAGGCACGGTGCCAGTGGCGCGGGGAACCAGTTGGCGAAGGCAGGGACCGCACGGTTGTCCGCCACCGCCCGTCCGGCGTCGATCTGAGGTCAAGACGCCACGCTGTCTGGTGGTCCCAGCAGGCAGTTGGAGCAGAATTCGTGGAAGCCCGGAAAGGATTGACGCGGCGCTACTGCGACGTCGACAACACGTGCGGAATCAGTTCCGCCACGATCTCCCGCGCCAAGGCCGGGGGAACCGCGTTGCCGATCATCGTGGCGAGGTCGGCTCGGCGGGCGACAGGCGAGAAGTCGAAGTAGTCAGGGAATCCCTGGAGGCGCGCCGCCTCATGCGGCGTGAGCGCGCGCGTACGGCTGGGATGCATGTATCGCCCTTGCCCGATGCTGCCGAAGCCGCTCGTGATCGTCTGCGCCGGGAGCGTCCACCTCAACCGTCCATACATGGACTTGTAGCTGTGGTCGTCGCGGTGACACTTTGGCCGTTCGTCATTCGGCAGGTCGTACAGTTCGTGTTCGATGAGGTAGTGCATGCGGCGCACGTTCTCCGCGCTTGCCCGCGGTGGTACGTCGTACCCGACGGGGTCATCCATCGCCTCAAGATCACCGATTGCCCATCGCAGGTTCCTCGTAGGGTCTGGCTGGCGTTCAGTGAGGCTCGTCAAGACCTGCGCGGGATCGACGCCATCGACCCTCGACGCCAGCATGATGTGCCGCTTCCGACGCTGCGCCACACCGAGCGCATGGAGAGGCACGGTGGTATCGGCGACGACATACTTCTTGGCCTCGAGATGTGCGCGCGTGGTTTCCACGACACCGGAGAGATCGTTGCGCACCGTGGGCACGTTCTCGATCATGACGAAGCTCGGCAGCAGAACCTCGGCCGCGCGAGCCATCCGCGCGTAGAGCGCGTTCTTGGGATCATCGCGGCGCGTGTGGTTGTTGAGATCGCTGTGCCCCTGGCATGGCGGGCCACCTACGAGCAGATGCAGGTCACCGACTTTGTCGCGGGTCCGCTTCTCCAACGCGGTCGCCCGTGCGCCCAGCTCACCGTTGAAGAAATCATCGATGGAAGCCGTCTCGACGACGGCCTTCTTGAAGTTCTCGGCATAGACCTCCGTGGCCGACCCTTCGAGATCGACGGCGAGCCGGACGTCGGTGGCGATCCCCTGTGCGCAGGCAGCCTGAGCTGCCCCCAACGTGAGCCCACCGCACCCGGCGAAGAGGTCGACCACGGTGAACGCCGCAGAGCCGACCTCGAATTCAGGTCGGGTTGACTGCTGCAGTTCGTGGAGTTGGGTCGACCGGCTCATGAGGGCCAAGGGTAGTCAGATCGGGCCGAAAACTCGAGTCGCCACCCACAGGTCCGGCAGGCTACCTGAGGTGGCGGACGAGCGCCGCCAGCTCCTCCGGGCCCACCGCTCGACTCGCCGTGTCTGGCTCTGTCAGTCGCCTGAGCGTCGGATCGCGCAGCTTCTCCTCCATGTCAATCAGCTTGCGGTTCAGCGCGGCATGGATGGCCTCGTCGATCGTGTCGCCGGCGACCAGGAGTGTCACCTTCGCGGTCGTCCCCGGCGGCATGCCGACACGGTGAGTCCGATCGAGCGACTGCAGGAACAGTCCGGCGTTGAACGTCCGATCGACATGTACCTGCGACTGGCAGACATGGTGCAGGCTCACCCCTTCGCCGAGCGTCTGTGGCGTCGCGATGAGCACGGAGCAGGTCGGATCGTCTCGGAACTTCTGCAGCTCCCGCACCCGATCGGTCTGCGCCCCCGGATCGTCAAGGACGACCGACCCCGTGATCACGGCGGGGTTGTACGGCGCCAGGAGCCGCTCCAGCTCCCGGACGTTCCCGATGAAGTTCGTCCAGATCAAGAGCTTCACGCCCCGCTCGGCGTGCTCCTTGGCCATGGCAGCCGCAGCCAGCAGCTTGGCCGGCCGTACCAACGCCGCGAGGCCGTCGACGAGTTCCTCCAACGGCCGCTCTCCGCTCGGCAGAGTGCCTGCCCAGTCGACGTTCCTGTCACCGTCCTCCTCCAGCAGCAATGCCGGATTGGATGCTGCGGCCACGAGGCGCGCGATGGCGGTGCTGGCGAACTCGGGACTCACCCGGAGCTCGTCGACGGAAGCCGCCAGCCCGCTCGAGACCGCGTGGTAGATGCGCTGGTGGTTCTCGTCGAGGGAGATCGGTACGACCGTGACTTCAGCCGGTTCCAATTCCAGCTGGTCCTTGGTGATGCGCACCCACGAACGGTCCCCGCCCGGGGTCACTGGGCTCGCCAGCTGGCGGCCGTGGCCCGGCCAGGCCAGATCCAGTATGGCCTCCAGATCCTCTAGCCCGTTCGGCATCGGCGTGCCCGTGAGGGCCATCCGACGCGTCGCGAGCTCGGCCAGGTCGAGGGCACCACGCCCGTGCTCACCACGGTTGCCGCGCTTGGCACGGTGGGCCTCGTCGAACACCACCAACAGGCGACGGCCCCGCGACCAGCCATCGATCGCAGCGCGCATCGAGGACTGTGCCGCTCGCTCGTAGTTGACGACCACCACCTCCGTCGAGCGGCGCGGTGCCCGGGGAGCCAGCTCGATCGACGGACGTCGGGTCGCCTCGAAGCAGTCTCGGCTCTCCTCCTCCCACGCCTCGTACGCGCTCTGTGGAGCCACCACCAGCATCCGGTCCACCAACCCGCGCTCCTTGAGCGCGATGTAGACAGCGAACGTCATCGTGGTCTTGCCGCTACCTGGAACCGAGAAGTTGCCTCCGCCCTGCGCACGCACCAGCGACGTAACCGCACCCTCTTGCGCGGGCAGTAGCGTTCGCGAGAAGCCGCCGGTGCGCAGGTCGGCCAGGACGAACCCGATCTCGTCTGGTGTCGGGTCCTCACTCGCCAGCACCCGCAAGTATGCGTCGTGCAACTCGGCCGAGCGCTCAGCCGTGGCCATCGCGGACGGGCTCCACTCCCATGGCCAGCGACCTGCCGGCCATCGGCGCTTCAGGATTTCCGAGAGCCGGTGCGCCTGGTGAACGGGCACACGCAGCGTTTCGTCACTGGCCTCTCCTTCCGCGTGGAGGATTAACTCCTGCTCCAGCGTGCGCCACGTCGCTGTCGGCATCCCGGTGGGCGGCTCGATGATGAGGGCACCGCTCGCCCGGTGCACCCAGCCAACGCTGGGTGCCCCGGGCTCAGGAGCAGTGATCATTTCGCTGCCCGGGCTGCGGCCCTCGCGTAAGCCTTGCCGGTCGTGAAGAACTCGACCAGCTTCTGCAGCGCCGGGAGCGCGTCGTCGGCCGTCTGCTCGTTGACACCGATCCGCTCGTAGATCGCCTCGTCCCAGAGCTCAGGGTCGTCGTCATCCGCGCGGTCCAGCCCGAGAACGTCACCCGGCAGCGCGTCGCGCAGGAAGTCCGCCTGGGTCGAGCCCTCGGTGATGACCTCGGCCAGCTCCTTGACGAGCCGCGCGAATTCCGAGAGGGGGTTGTCCTCCTTCTTCTTAGACGACTCGCCCAGCCACAGCTCGCGGAGGTAGAACTCGTCGAGCTCGTGGTGGTCGCCTTCACGGTCGAGCGGGATCATCGGCTGGGCGTTCGCAGTCAGCGCGATAACGGCGTCGTGCAACTGGTAGATGCCGCGCTCATCCTGGACCATGGCGGCCAGGAGGACGTTCGGGTCGCTCGCCCTCACGTTGACAGCCTTGCCTCCACCACCGCGCGCGGTCCGAGTGAGCGCCTTGTCCTCCGCCAGCAGGCCGGGGTTGGACATGAGGGCCAGACCGCCGAGGGCCGCCAGCGCCCTCTGCGCCGGACCGCAGCTCTCAGCTCCGGTCGAACTCTTCAGCTCGGCCAGGGCCTTCTGGGTCAGCTCCTGGATAGGCGTGGTCAGCAGCGCTGGCCACCGGCCGCCGATGTGCTCGTCGGCCTTCCAGAACCACGGCGCGTGGAAGGCGCCGAAGATCGCCGCCTGGATGGTGTTCTCCTTGCCCGTCCCGTTCATGCCAAGCGCCACGATGGCCTGCGCCGCCGCGACCTTGGCGCGGTCGTCAGGGTGCACCCGCTGGCCGTTAAGGCGGAGGTGGCGGTTCACGATCTCCAGGGAGTCCTCGCCCATCCCCACAGCCGGGGGCGCAGCCTTCTGAGCCGTCACGGTGGCGACGAGCTGCGCCACGGAGACGAGCCGGTTTGGGCTGCCGTCACCGGCACCCTCCCAGTCGGGCAGCGTCTCGCCGAGCCACGCCGACCGGTCAGCAGCGGTGATCCGGCCGTCCTCCAGGAGCTCGTCGACGGCCCCGATGGCGATGAGGCCCTGGACGTCGGCGAGGTCCCACTGGTCCTTCGCCTTACCGGGAACGTGGTACGAGCGGATCATCTCCTGGATGGTGCTCGACACCGGGTGGTGCTCCCCGATGGTGACCTGCGGGTCGGGCTCAACCGCGATGATCAGGTTGATCTCCACCGTGCGCAGGAGCTGGAAGGCCACGGCCGCGGGGAACTCCTGCGCCGTCGTCTCCAGCCACTGCTTCGTGTCGCGCCCCGGGAAGTACCCCGCCGCTGCCGACGCCGGAAACATGAGCTCCCCGGCCAGCCGCTCCAGGTCGGAAGGCGTCAGGTCACGCAGAGCCGGCTCGCCATTCAGCCAATGCTCGGCGGCGAGCAGGCCGACGCTGCGACTCGCCAACTGGTCCATCCCGACCAACGCCGAGAACAGCCGCTGGGCGCCTTCGGCGGCCTGCGCCACCCAAGCCGAGCCGTTGTTCGACCGAAGCTGAACGAGCACGACGTCAGGCGGTTCGAGGACACCGAACTGGACGATGCTGTCGACCCGGTCGCGCTTCTCCTTCTTGCCGCCGGTCGAGGTGTAAGACTCCAGGCCGAGCAGGCGGCGCTGCGCCGCGATGATGTCCAGCACCGTCTCCGGGCTGTCGACGCGCATCGTCGGCAGCGCCAGCAGCGGGTGGTCGGTCGCCGTGGTGACGACGCGGCTCGCCCCACGCAGCTCGGCACCCATGCGGCGGAGGGCACGGCCGTTGAGGAGCCACGGCGCGAGAAGAGGCGTGTTCACGATGACACGGACGTAGTGCAGTACGCCGTGCTCGGTGCGCTTGGCCTGTACAGCGGCGAGGGCGGTCAGGTTCTTGTCGGTGTCAGCGTTGAGCGCCTCCACCTGACGTACCAGGCCGAGGTCGACCTGATGCTCCTCCACCTTGTGGTACGTCGCGAAGACCTCGCGGAACCGCCAGCCGAACTTGGTGAGCGGCTTGCCGTCGGCCTCGACGGGACGGCCCGATTCGGGGCGGAAGGGCTCGGGGCGAAGAGGACGGCCCTCGATGCGACTGACCGGCGGCGCGAGCTCCGGCTCGCTGAGCGGCTTCAGCACAGTGCTGGACGACTTGGCAGTTGACGTACGACTCGAACTACGGGACACGGTGACCCTCCTATGGATCACTCGAGCCCGTGCCAGCCGATCGGTGGGTACGTGACCGTCCCTGCAACGTAGGTGCAGAGACGACAAATGCCCCTCCGGTCGAACCGTGACCATGACTTCCGGGCGCCTCAACGACCTATGTCGCAGAGAGACCCGCTGAGCCAGGGCGGCACGAGCAGGTGGCTATTACGTGTGCGAGCGTACAGCATCGAGCTGCACGAGTGGGGTAAGTCGTGCGCCGTCGTGTCGTCTGCTAGGACATCCCTCGACTTGCGCGTCGGCGCGCCACCTCCACGGCGACCGCACCTGCCACAGCGCCGGGGTCGGCATGCGACCAGAACCGCAGCACGTGCCAGCCAGCAGCTTCGAACCGGGCTGTGGTGTCGAGATCCCGAGCTCGGTTCTCCGCGATCTTCGGTAGCCAGTAGTCCGCGTTGGTGCCGAACCTCGTCGAGCCGTGCTCTGGGCAACCGTGCCAGTAGCACCCGTCGATGAAGACGGCGAGACGCTCGCGCGGGAACACGATGTCGGCCCGGCGCCGCAGACCGGCGACGGGCGCCAAGTCAACCCGATATCGGAGGCCTGCCGCGTGCAAGCGGCGACGGACAGCCAACTCCGGCTTGGTATCCCGCCGCTTATTCGACTGCATGATCTGCCGCCGCAGCGGGGACGACGCCCACGAGTCCTTCGCCACCGCACCACCGTCCCATGAGGTGGCGCGTCAGCCAACGACTTGCAGACCACAAGAGCCCGCCTCTCACGGAGCCTCTCGTCTCCCTCAAAACCCCTCCATTTCCACCTATGCGACTCGCTGCGCCGCCGACTGATGCCCGTAGTGCCCGTCCCTCACTGCCCTGGTGAGGATTGTCTTTCTCCGTCAGGGCGCCGGCTTGGCCGGCGCAAGGCCCGGGCTGCGGGCAGCGCTGGCGCGCCGTCCTCGCCTCGGACCAACGCAACAGCAGCCCGTGGCTGGGGAGCTCGACACCCTGCGGCCCAACCGTCCGGATCCCGCCTGGCGCGTCAAGGGCTGCGTCGCTGCGCGATCGAGCGAGCTCGACCCTTGACCCACCGACCGACCGGGGTCCTGGGGATGGGCCTGGAGCAAGGTGATCGGCGACGTCTGACGTGAGCCGAGAGCAGCCGTGGTCCAGTTCCATGCGAGCGAACCCTGGCCAACCGCGACGTTGCTGGGTCGCCCATTTGTCGTCAGATCGTTGTGATCGTCATGAATGTGTGCAATACTGTAGCCATGACGATCACGCCGTTACAAGATTCTCTCAAACAAGTATACTCGTCGGGCAAGGATTGGGTCACCATGTCCGTAGAGGCCGACCGGGCACGGTCGCACTCCTGGCTTAAGAACATGGCCGAGCACGGGGCATGGGGCTCAGCTGGGACGGGCCGGGTCGGTCCGCCGACTCCGGACCAGTTCGCTGGCCTGGCGAAGTTGCTCGGCACCGACATTGATCGCGTTGCCGCGATGGTGTGCGCAGACTTCTATGGCATCGACACCGGCGCTGGCTTTTCAGCGCGCGTCCAACGGCTGGCCCCGACTATCGACGCGCTCGGCGACGATGACATTGACTTGGTCGAGATGGTCATCACCCGCCTGGGTGCATGAGTAGATTGACGCACACTGGCCACCCCGGCCGAGGTCCTGGTGATGGCCTGGAGCAGGGTGACGGGGCAGGTCTCCTCTCCAACGGGGAGCTGATGCCTGCGTGGCGACGCTACAACGGGCGGCTCTACAAGGCGGCCGGTTCGTCCCTCCAGCGCTACGTCGGGGCAAACCTCCCCCTCGTCATCGTCAGCGGTGGGTACGGGGTCATCCTTGGGACGGAGGACATCGCCTACTACGACCGCGAGTTCAGGCCGGCAGACTGGCGAGGTGGGCTCGTCGCCGAGGCTGTCGCTTCACACGCACGGACCATCTCGGCCGAACCCGTGATTGCCTTGGTGTCCGCCTCAACCGGCTACGGGAAGTCGCTCACCCGGCACGGCTGGAGATCGTCTGGCGTGTCCCTGCACATCGTCTCCCCAGTCAAGAGGGAATTCATCCGAGTCGCCGAAGGCCTGTGGTGAGGCATTCGCTGATTGGTTCGACGGACAACTCGCCTCCGGGTGGCGCTCGACAGGCGGACTCTCACTGTCGATCGACACATGGTGACTCCACTCCGGTCACATCCCAATAGGATCGTCGTTCACAACTCCGGGCCACCCGCCCGTGAGGTGGCCGGTGGGTGCATCGCAACCCGGCCTTGAGCCTCGAGGCGCCAAGAAGCATGGGATGTAGCGATCTCCTGGTGCTGGGCTTCGATTGCGGACAGGTCTGCACCGCTGGCCGCGGTCACGGCTTGAAGGACCTCGAGTGGATCGGCCGCGACGGGCTCTTGATGGTTCGTGGCGAGGTCGGGATCGTAGGTCGTGTCGATGTAGAGCCGGTTCGACTCGCGGCCGCGGGTGGCCATCACGTAGAGCGGTTCGCGGACGGTTGCGGTGCTGACGTAAGCGTGTGCGGTCTCGACGGTGCGGCCTTGCGCGCGGTGGGCGGTGCTGGCGTAGCCGAGTTCGACGTACTCGTGTACGTAGGCGGCTGGTAGCTGCGCGACCGCTCCCCCGCCGGGTCGTTGGACCCGCATCGATCCGTCGGCGCCGATGGCTTGCACGATCCAGTCGTCGCCGTTCTTGACCCACCCGTGCCCGGTGACCAAGGCACGCTGGTTGTGCCTGGTCACGACCAGGTCGCCGGCGCCGATCGTGGCGCCGTCTGCGACGCGGACCCCGTCGGCGGCGACGTCCCCGGTGCTGACGCGGTGTGCCCGGGCCCGGGCGTTCAGGTCGGCGACGGTCTCGGCGTCGGCGGCCATCATCAGGGATGACCGGCCAGCGGTGATGTCGGTGAGCCAGCCGTCGAAGATGAGGTCGATCATGTCCTCGCGGCTACCGGATTCGACCCGACCGTGCTCGAAGTAGGTCGATGCCGCGGACGGCCGTCCGGCGCGGAGCTTGAGTGAGGCGGCCCGTTCCCACTCGTGGCGGAACCGGCGCACGTCGTGCAGAGCGGGCGCGTCCCGACGGCTGTCGGCGAGCAGTTTGAACGCACCGCCGGCCTGCACCGGCGACAGCTGCGCCCAGTCCCCCACGAGCAGCACCTTCGCACCCGCCTCAGCCGCTGCGGACGCGAGGTAGTCCAGGTCTTTGGTCGCGGCCATCGAGGCTTCGTCGACGATCATCAGCTGGCCGGGCCGCAACGCCCAGTGGTCGTATGCGGCTCGGCCCGCTGACGCCTGCTTCTGCAGCCGGCGCGTCGCCAGGGAGGGGTACGCGCGGGCCAGCTGGTTGGCATACGTCTCGAGCTCTTGGCGCCGTTCGGGCAGGCGGCGGTGCTCGCTGATCCACTTGGCGGTGTTCTCGGTGGGGACGCCGACGGCGTCCGCGAGGACCTCTGCGGCAGCGGCGGAGGGCGCGAGGCCGATGACCGAGCCATGCCCGTGCGCGGCTTCCCAGGCTGCGCGGACCCCGGCCATGGTGGTGGACTTGCCGGTCCCGGCGGGTCCGACGATCAGGTCCAACCGGCGTCCGGAGGCGACCACGGCAGAGACCGCGGCGGCCTGCTCCGCCGAGAGGACCTTCCTCCCGCCGGCGAGAGCCTCGGCGGGGTCCGGCTCGGCCAGCGTGGCAGCGGTGGGCCCGTCGAGGGCCTCGGCGGCGACGAGCAGGCGGGCCTCGGCGTCGAGCAGGTCTTGGGTGGCGTAGAGCTCGCTGTTGCGGGGCCGGAACTTGCTCGACCCGTCCGTGCGCTGCAGGGCCTCCGGGACGATGCCGACTTCTGGGGGCGTGAGCATGACAGCCCGCCCGGCGGCATACGTCGCGGTCTTCTCGGCGATCGCGATGCGGTCAGCCGGGGTCGCGAACCGGACCCCGTGCAGCTCGCGCAGCGTCTGCGCGAGCAGGTTGGCGCAGGTGAACGTGGCGCGCTTGTCGGCAACCTTGGTGAGCACGACTGTGGCCAGGTCTCGCAGCATGCCGTCCTCGAGATCGGTGGCGGTCAGCAGGCGTGGCGGGGTGCGGTCGGCGAGCGTGTCGACCCACCTGTCAGGGTCAGCGTCGACGAAAGGACCGGCGCGGTCCTTCCACTCCGTGATGAGCTCCCGCAGAGGCCGCACGTGCTTGTCGCCGCGGGTGGCCAGGGTGGCCTGCTGCCGCAGCTGGATCACCTCGCGGGTGGTCGGTGGGCGTCCGTGGGAGCCGGTGAACGCCTCGACCAGCTCGTTCTTGGCGGTCTCGATGGCGCTCGAGCGCTGAGAGAAGTGCTCGCGCAACGGCTGAGGAACGCCCTCGATCTCCCACTTCGGCTCGGTCGAGCGGCGGCGCTGCTCCGGGGTCCAGCCCCAGCCGAGCTCGGCGGTGATCTCGTCGGCGAGGACGCCGTTGTACAGCTCGGACATGCCGACCGCGGCGCGGAAGAGTGCCTTCGAGTCGAGGGTGCGCCACGCGCCGTCGGTGACGGCTTGAACCCGGTTGAGGACCACGACGTGGGTGTGTAACTGGGGGTCGCCGGCCCGGGAGTCCCAATGATCGAACGCCGCCGCGATGACGCCGCGGACGTCCTCCTGCACGACCCCTGCCTTGCCGGTGCGGGTGGCGAAGACCTGTTCCTCGCCGTAGCCGATGACGGCCTCGAGGGCACGCCGGTGCGCGCCGTAGATCCGGGCTCGGGTGGGGTCATCGGCCAGTGCCCACGCGACTGAGACAGACTTGGGGGCGGAGAAGGTCAGGTCGAACCCGGCGACCGTCTGGCGGGGTATGCGGACGCGACCCAGTCGGTCGATCACCGTGCGCTGTTGCGTACTCGGGGGTTGGCCGAGCTGCTCGCCGGTGACCGGGTCCTGCAGCATGCCGAGCATCCGCCACAGGTGCTCCTCGGTGACCTGCGTGCCGGGTCGGGGTCCGTGGCCGTGGTTGAGGCCGGCCAACCCGGCGCCGAGGAACCGGCCCGGCGGGGTGCCGTGCGCGGCGTAGTACGCCTGCAGACCGGCCGCCGGGCCGGCCTG
>JBDHZT010000114.1:0-11804 GCA_039811985.1 Nocardioidaceae bacterium
GACTACGGATCAGAAGGTTTGGGGTTCGAATCCCTACGGGCGCGCCAACGGATTGACCGACGTTTGCGTGCACATTCTTCAGCCGCCGTGCGTGGGCACTCGTTCTCGCCATGCGCGGCCTCGCGTCCAGCGCCCCCCGCGGCCCGCAACCTTGGCGGTGCCGCGGTGGTGCTCGGTGTCCTCGGACTGGTGGTCGCCTTCTTCACCGTCGTGGCGGGGCTGGTCGCGGCGAACTGACGCGCCTGGGCTCGCGCAAGGCTGCACCGTAGAACGCTAAACGATTCTCATTATCTGTTAGAGTGGCGGCCGTTCTCGACCTGAAAGGCCCCCAGTGCTCCTCCCGCCGCTCTCACTCAAGGGGCAGTCGCGTCTGGCCCGGCGCCGAGTTCCCGTGGTTCTGGTCAGTGGAGTCCACGAGGGTGCGATGCTCTCGGCCGGTATCTCGCTCCAGCTCGGGCTCCCCGATGCGGTCTCGGTGCGTCATGCCATCGACCCCGAGCGTCAGGTGCTCACCCGCGTCGTCAGCGACGTCACCGGCGTGATCGAACGGGAGGAGATCAGCCTCGCTCACACGTGTGTCTCCTGCGCGATCCGTGAGGACATCGTGCCCACCTTGGAACGGCTCGCAGCGCAGGGTCGATGGAGCAGCATCATCGCGTGCCTGCCCATTGCGGCCGAAGCCGTCCAGGTCTGCCGGGTCGTGACGTGGGCGCCCCGCAACGCTCCCCATGTCGCGATCGCCGCCGTCGTCGCCGCGCTCGACGGCGCCTGGGTGGCCCAGGACCTGTTGGGCGAAGACCTACTCGACGAGCGTGGATTGGCTACCTCAGTGGATGATCGACGAGGTGTCGCCGAAGTAGCCAGTGCCATGGTCGAGTACGCCGATGCGGTCTGTCTCACTTCCGATCCCGACCCGGACGAGTTGGCTCTGATCGTGGCGCTCGCACGTCCACGCATTCCTGTGACCACCGATCCGTCGCTGCTCGATGCAGTCGGCCTGGTCGCCGGCGTACATCGCCACCAGGCTGTCGAAGCGTGGGTGGCCGAGGTACGCCGTGGTGCCCTCCCGCCGCTTGCCAAGAGCGGTGTGTGGCGACTCGACCTGTGCTCGGACCGGGCGTTCCACCCCGCTCGATTCCAAGATGAGCTCGCCATCCTCGGCGGTGGCCCGCGCCGCTCGCGGGGGTGCTTCTGGCTGCCCACGCGGCCCGACGCCGTCTGTGTCTGGGACGGTGCGGGTGGACAGGCGAGCGTCGGAACCACCCAGAAGTGGGGCCGGGAGACGCCGCTGACGCGCATCACCGTGCACGGTCTCGACGACGACCACGAGGGCCGCGCGGCAATCGCAGAAGCGTTCGGTCGCTGCCTGCTCACCGACGAAGAGCTGGCCACCCGTGGTCGCTGTTGGGAGGAGTCCTGGGACGGCCTGGAACCCTGGCTCGGACCGATCGAGCACGTCGCCTGACCGTTCTCCGGGTGCCCGCTTGGCTCACCGGGCGGCGTAGCCGAGCATCAGGTGGTCGCGGTGGCTGCCCCAGCTCAGCTCGAACGACCAACATCCAGCCGACGGGAGGTCGATGATCGAGGGGCCCGGCGCCCCGCCGACGGTGCGCGTCACGGTCCGGCCTGTGTTCGCCGAGGTGGCCCGGATCAGTAGGGGCCCCTCGGCCGCACCGACCCGGGCGACCCAGAGGATCTTGTTGCTCTTGTCGACGGCTGGCGGAGCCACCAGCGGATGATGGGGGTCCCACAGGATGGCCGCGATGTCACCGTGGTCGCCGAGAACGTAGGGCATGGGCTGGGTCGGCGGGGTGAAGCCCGCTCGCGCCCACTGGGGGAGGGGTTGCGGCGAGTAGTCGACTCGACACCCGGTCGTCGAGGGCGAGGTTGTCGCTGGTGCTGGAGCGATCGGCTCCGGGCCCGAGCGCTGAGAACTGATCACGCCGGCGGCCGCGACGATGACAGCGACCACGCCGGTCACGACCGCGAGTGGCGCGAACCAGTGACGCCGCGCGGTGGGGGCGACGGTGGCTGGCTGTCGGGGAGCGGCCGATGCCGCTACCCGCTTCATCGTGGCGGCAATGAACTCGTCGGTGTCCATGTCTACACTCCCCGATCCGTTGACTCGGAGGCCCGGGCAGCCTCCGCGGCCCGCCGCAATGAGTCGCGCCCACGGGCCAGATGTGTCTTCGCCGTCGCCACCCCGCAGCCCAGGATCTCGGCCACCTCGTCGATCGGCCGGTCCTCCAAGTAGGTCAATGCCACCGCGATCCGCTGGCGACGAGGCAGCGCCCGCATTGCCATATCCAGCCAGGCGTCCAGGCCCTGCTGACCGGGCTCCTCGGCCGCGCCCGATTCGGGTGGATGGGCGACCAGCACCTCACGGCGACGGCGATGTGAGTTCTTGTGCAGGTTCGCCAGCGTCTTGCGGGTGTACGCCGGCATGTTGTCGTGGTGGGCGAGCCGATCCCAGCGTGCCGACACTCGCGTCAACGCCTCCTGGGTCAGATCCCACGCGTCGTGATCGTTGCCGCACAGCACTCGGGCCAGCCCGAGCAGCCGCGGCGTCTCCGCGGCGGCGAACTCGTCGAATCTCAGTCCGTCGAATCCCAGTCCCATGGTGACCTGCCATCTCTCCCGTCGTCCATACAACACATGGCGGCCCACGTAGGACTACACGGCGGGCCCTCGAGAGAGTCGGAACTCTCGTGACGGTGCATCCGCGCGCGACGGCCGGGGTACCCCCGGACCATGAGCACCACGAACCGTGGACCCGTTTGGGCGTTGCTGGCCGCGCGGCTGCGGGTGCCGCTGCTCGCCGCCGGCGCACTCGTGCTCCTAGTTGAAGGCGTGTTGGGCAGGACGGACTGGGTGGCTGCCGCTGGCGCGATCGCGATGGTGGTCGGCATCGCGCTGTATGCCCGGGTCGGCACGGTGCATGCGCCACCGGTCGACCTCAGGCCGCCGGTGCGAGGCCGGTGGGTCGCCGTGAACAGTCCAGCTGGCAAGGTGCCGAGTCACGGGGTGCATGCCTACGGCCAGACCTACGCCGTCGACCTGGTCCACGTGCCCGAGGGTGACTGGCACCTGTCCTTGGGCTGGCGGTCGCCCCACACTCGTCCTGCGGAGGAGTACGACGGCTTCGGGCAGCCGGTCCTGGCCCCGCTCGGCGGCACCGTCGTCCGGATGCAGGATCGGCGGCGAGACCACGGTGCGCGGACGTCGTACCTGGGTGTGTTGCTGATGATCGTCGAAGGCATGTGGCTCGAGTTGACCGGTCGCATGCTCGGCAACCATGTCGTGCTGCAGTCCGGTCCGGAGACCTATGTCGCCGTCGCGCACCTGCGGCGTGGCTCGGCCCGCGTCGAGCCCGGACAGCGGGTGGTCGCCGGCCAGATCCTGGGGGAGTGCGGCAACTCGGGCAACACCAGTGAGCCGCACGTCCACGTCCAAGTCATGGATCGTCCGGGCGTCCTCGGCGCAGCGGGGCTCCCGATGCGATTCGCCGGCGCGGTTGATGATGCTGGCGCTCCGATAGCGATGCCAGCCTCGAAGCAGGCAATGAACGTTGTGTAGTGGGAGGCCAGACAAAATATGTCAGACACTTGTGTAAATCACTGACGCACTAATACTCTCGCCCCAGGTTGCCAGCCCGGCGTCGTCGCCGGGCCCTTACCCAGCGTTGGGAGCGAAGCCTGTGCGGATCACAGCTCACCGGTTGCTCGACGGGATCTCGGACACCGAGCGGACCGATGTCGTGGTGGACTTCGGATCCACCGTGACCAGTGTCGAGGAGAGCTCGCCCTCCGACAGGCTGGATGAAGCGCCCCCGGAGTACACGGTCCTGCCAGGCCTGATCGACGCGCACGTGCACCTGTCCTTGTCGATGGAGCGATTCGTGTGGTGGCGCAACCAGCTCTCGGACGCTTACTACGCCTACGAGGCCCTCCGCAACGCCGACGCGCACCTCAGCCACGGTGTGACCACGGTCCGTGACGTGGGGGGGATCCGAGATGTCGCTATCCAGTTCAAGCACGCCGTGCGCCGCGACGCCGTGCACGGCCCGACCGTGTTGTCCAGCGGCCAGTGGCTCGCCGTGACCGGCGGCCACGGCAGCATCTACGCCGAGGAGGCCGGGGGAGCCGAGGGGTTCCGCAGCGCAGCTCGCAACCAGCTGCACCTCGGTGCCGACCTGATCAAGGTGATGGCTACTGCGGGCGCGCTAGCCGAGGAGGGCAAGGACCCCTACTGGATGCAGATGACCGAGGCCGAGTTGCAGGCTGTCGGCGAGGTCACCCGGTCGGCCGGCGTCCCGTTGGCTGTCCATGCGCACTCCGACCAAGCTATCCGAGCCGCCGTCGAGGCTGGCGCGACCTCCATCGAGCACGGCACCTGGCTGTCTGACGAGACGATCGAGCTGATGGTCCAGCGTGGGGTCTGGCTGGTCCCGACGCTGGCGGTGATGAACCGAGTCGCCTCGGACGGCAACGCCGCCCAGGCCGAGATCATCGCCCGCCTGAATGAGAAGAAGATGCCGCAACTGCGCAAGGCCATCGACGCGGGGGTGCGGATCGTCACGGGGACGGACGCCGGCGCACCGGCGACCGCGCACGGCTTGGCTCCCTATGAGGTCCAACTGCTGCACGAGGCAGGTATGACCCCGATGCAGGCGATCAAGGCCGCCACCTCTGCTGCCGGTGAGCTGGTCACTGGTGGCACCCGGGGGAAGCTCGTCTCGGGGGCAGCAGCCGACCTGATCATCGTGCGAGGCAACCCGTTGACCGATCTGCACGCTCTGGACGAGGTGGTCTGCGTGGTGAAGGACGGTGTGGTCGTCAAGGGTGCGATCCCCGACGCGATGACCGCCGAGCCGACCTGACCGAGCCCCGATCCCCTCGACAGCAAGGAGTAGTTCGTGTCGATCGCCTCTGACGCCCCTCTGGTCATCGTGGGCGGCGGTATTGCCGGCTCGTCCACGGCGCTCTCGCTGGCCCGACAGGGTCGGCGCAGCGTCGTGTTGGAGCAGGCAGACGGTTTCCACGAGCTTGGCGCCGGCATCCAGATGCCACCCAACGCCTTCAAGGTCTTCGAGTACCTCGGGGTCTTGGAGGCTGCCCTGCAAGCGGCCTCGTTCCCCGAGAACCTCATCCTCAAGGACATCCTCAGCGGTGAGGAGGTCATCCGCCTCCCGGTCGGTGACCCGAGCTTCAGCGAACGTTTCGGCTTCCGCTACGCCTTGATGTACCGCGTGGACCTGCTCTCGATCCTGCTGGATGCCTGTCGTGCGACTGGGCTGGTGGAGTTGCGGACCGGCTGCCGGGTGGTCGATGTCCACAACGCCCCCGAGGGCGGTGCCGTGGCCGTGCTCGAGAGCGGCGAGAAGGTCCACGGCGCCGCTGCCGTCGGCTGTGACGGGCTCTGGTCGGTGACCCGTGCCCAGGTCGTCGGGGACGGTGCGCCCAGCACGGAGGGCGACACGATCTATCGCGGGATCGTGCCCTACGACGAGATCCCCCAAGAGCTCTACCAGGAGTCGGTGGTGATGTGGGGCGGCCCGCACCTGGACTTCGCGCACTACCCAGTCCGTCGCGGGGAGCTGTACAACATGGCGGGCATCGCGCGGTTGCCTGAACACGCTCGAGGTGAGCACGCCGCAGCCGTCTTCTTGGAGCAGTTCGAGCGAGCCTGCCCGGAGGTCCAGGAGCTGCTCTCCAAGCTGGACATGTCGCGCAACTGGCTGCTCTACGACCGCGAGCCCACGGTGTCCTGGGTCGACGGAGCTGTTGCGTTGCTCGGTGACGCGGCCCACCCCAGCTATCACTACATCGCTCAGGGTGCCTGCATGGCGCTGGAGGACTCGGTGGTGTTCGGCAGGGCGGTCGCGCGGACCGACGACATTGCGGCCGGACTGCTCGCCTACCGCGACGAGCGCTACCTGAGAACCGCTCGGGTGCAGCTGACCGCTCGTCAGTTCGGAGACCTCTACCACGCAGCGGGGGTCTATCGAGACCTACGCCGCTCCGTCCTCGCGGAGACCTCCCCTGAGTACGTCTACCAGAAGATGTCCTGGCTCTTCGAGGGCGTCGTATGAACACCGTCCCGACTCGAGCAAGCACCGACCTGAGGAGCTGACGCCATGCACGACCTGTCCATCAACGAGCTCTCCGAGTTGGTCCGCAGCCGAGAGGTCTCGCCCGTCGAGGTGACCGACCACATGCTCGACCGGATCGAGGCGATCGACCCGACCTATCGCAGCTACGTCACCGTGACGGCCGAGCGTGCGCGCCAGCAGGCGAACCGGGCCGAGGCCGAGATCGCGGGAGGCAACTGGCGCGGGCCGCTGCACGGCGTGCCCCTCGCAGTCAAGGACATCCTCTTCACCGACTTCGCGCCCACGACCGCGGGCTCGGTGCTGTATCGGGACTACCAGCCCGACCATAACGCCACCGTTGTCGACCGGTTGGAAGGAGCGGGTGCCGTCACCCTCGGCAAGCTCAAGACCACCGAGCACGCGTTCACCGCCCACCACCCGGAGGTCGAACCACCCGTCAATCCGTGGAACCCTGACTACTGGTCGGGTGCGTCGTCGAGCGGTCCGGGTGTCGCGACGGCCGCCCGTCTGGCCTTCGGCACGGTCGGCTCCGACACTGCCGGCTCGATCCGATTCCCTGCTTCGCAGAACGGTGTCACCGCCATCAAGCCAGGGTGGGGACGAGTCAGCAGGCACGGCGTCTTCCCGGTAGCCGACTCCCTCGACCACATCGGCCCCCTGTGCCGATCGGCGATTGACGCCGCCATCATGCTGCGGGTCATGGCCGGGCCGGACCCCGCCGACCCAACGGCCGTGAGTGCGCCAGTTCCGGACTACGCCGCCGCCTGCCAAGACGACCTGCGAGGGATCCGCATCGGCCTACCGCGTGACTACGCCACCCAGGACGTCGCCGACCCGGTGGTTGCCGCGCTCGAGCAGGCTGCGGAGGCGCTCCGGGCAGCCGGCGCGGAGATCAAGGAGATCGTCTTCCCGGACTATCAGCCGGCCCTGGCTGGCCTGATGGTCATCCTCGGCGCCGAGGCGGTCTGGTCCCACCGAGAGACCTACCCGGCCAAGGCCGAGCTGTACGGCCCGGAGCTGGGCGGCTTCTTGGAGGTGATGAGTGGCGTGTCGGCACAGGACCTGGCGGCCGCTCAGCTGGCGCGACAGGCGTTCAGTTACGAGGTCTCCGCGATGTTTCGAGACATCGACCTGATGCTGATCCCCACGAGCGCACGGACCGCCTTCACGCGCGCCGAGTGGGATGAGCTCGCGGCCTCCGGCGATGTGGTGCGGGCGTTCCGCTTCTCCGCGCCGTACGACCTGACCGGGAGCCCGACGATGATGCTCCCCGCGGGCTTCGACGACAACCAGATGCCGATCACGATGCAGCTGGTGTCTGGTCACCTCGGTGAGGCGACTCTCTGTCGTGCGGGTGCCGCCTTCCAGCGGCAGACCGACTGGCACACGCGGCACCCACGCTGATCCCAGCACCCAGGAAGTGCGACGATGGGCACCCGACGTGGACTCCCTGGGAGGGATTTCGATGCAAGGTGCCAGTCCCGGTGAGGGTGCATCGGCGCGCGGCGGGCTGTCGACGACGCTGCCCGCTCTCCTCGACGGTGACTCGGATCGGAGATTCCGAGCCTTCGCCCACGATCTCTTCGCGCTGAGTGCGTCGGTCGAGGAGATCCTTCGCAGGCACGCCAACTTCGTGAAGTTGAAGTACGACATCTCGCTGTCGGCCCCGGCCATCACGGTGTTGACCGCAGCGTCGCGGATGGACCCAGATCGCCCGTTGGTGACCCAGGACCTTGCACGGTATCTCCGAGTCACCCGCTCGGCGGTCTCGATGGCGATGAACGAGTTGGTGCGCGCGGGGATGGTGCGCAAGCACGCCAGCGAACACGATCAGCGGGTCAAGTACTTCGAGCTCACCGACCTGGCCTGGGAGACCCTGGAGAAGACGAACACCGAGAAGCGCGTCGTCAACGACACCTGGTTCAGCGGCCTCAGCCGCGATGACTTCGAGGACCTTGCCCGGCTCGTGCGGCTTCTTGTCGACAATGCGGAGGGGGCGCTGACGGCGTACACCCAGATGGAGTTGAGCCTTGAGCAGGAGATCCGACGCCGTCCCTCCGACACCGCACACTCGGCCTGAGCCTGTGATGACGCCGAGGATCGACCGTCGCGCACTCCTGGTCGCCGGCCTGGCTGGCACCGCGACCGCGTGCAGCGGCACTTCTACGCCGAAGGGTGACAGCTCCCCCAGCTCACCGACGTCGCCCGCCTCGAGCACAGCGCCGGTGTCACAGCCGCCGACCGCGGCAGAGTGGGACAAGTTGGCCCGCAGCATCAGCGGGTCATTGGCCAGGCCCGACTCGTCGTCGTACGACGTCGTGCGGCTCGTGCAGAATCCCCGCTTCGACTCGGCCCGACCGCTGGCCGTGCTGTCGGCGAAGTCGAGCCGCGACGTCGCCACCGGCCTCGCCTTCGTGCAGGACCAAGGGCTGCCGGTCGCGGTGCGGTCGGGTGGACACAGCTATCCGGGCTGGTCCGCGGGCAACAAGGCACTGGTCATCGACGTGCGGCCGATGAACCGGATCACCCTCGACGGCACCTCGGCCACCATCGGTGCGGGCACGCCGCTGGTCGACGTCTACAGCACGCTTGGCCAGCAAGGCCGCGGGATCGCGGCCGGATCCTGTCCGACGGTCGGTATCGCCGGTCTGTCCCAGGGCGGCGGCGTCGGCGTGCTCACCCGCGAGCACGGCCTCACCTGCGACGCCGTGACGGCGATGGAGGTAGTGCTGGCCGATGGTCGGGTGGTGACCGCCGACAAGGACACCGAGCCCGACCTCTACTGGGCACTGCGAGGAGGCGGTGGCGGACACCTGGGGGTGGTCACGTCCTTCACCACCGACACCTTCCAGGCGCCGACGATCACGCGGGCCTATCTCGCCTGGCCGCTCTCTGCCGCCCAGGACGTGGTCCCCGCCTGGCTGGCAGCGATGCCGAAGGCGGACCGGAAGCTCTGGTCGACCCTCAAGCTGCTCGGAGGCGCGACCCACACCTCTGGTCCTGTCATGTTCGTGTCGGCGACCTGGACGGGGTCACCCTCGGCCATGGACGCTGCGCTGCAACCCCTGCTCGGCAGCGTCCCAGCGCCCACCACCGACAGCAGGAACACCCAGTCCATGGTGGACACCATGCTCTCGTTCGCTGGTTGCTCGAGCATCCCGGTCGCCCAATGTCACACCGGTCCGGGCGGGTCGCTGCAGCGCGAGGCCTTCGCGGCAACGTCGCACATCATCACCGGCCAGGACGCCGACGTCGACGCGATGCTCGACCGGGTGGAGGCCGCGCAGGGCTCCGGGCTCACCGAGGCCGGCTTGTCGCTCGACTCACTCGGCGGAGCCGTCGACGACCTCGGGGCGACCGACACCGCCTTCGGTCATCGCGGTGCGGTCGCGTCAGTGCAGTACACCGCCACCTATGCCGGCGGCCCGGCCGCGACGGCCGCCTCCTACGTGCGTGGCTTCCGCCGTGCTATGACACCGAGCTGGGGGACCGGTGCCTATGTGAACTACGCCGACGCGCGGATGAGCGACTACATGGCCAACTACTTCGCCGACAACGCCGACCGGCTGGCGCAGCTCAAGGAGGCCTACGACCCGCACGGGTTGTTCACGCAACCTCAGGACTACGAGCAGGAGTGATCCGGTCAGCTGTGGTGGACGCAGCGGGTCGCCCACGGACGAGCTTCTAGCCGACCTTCGGGGATCTGCTCGCCGCACACCTCACAGATGCCGTAGCTGCCCTCGGCCACGCGCGCTCTGGCCCGGCGTACCTCCTCGAGCATGGTCAGCAGATGCTCTTGGGCAGAGACCGCGGCGAGTCGGTCGACGGCCATCGAGGTGCCCTCACCCACTCGTTTGCCGAAGGAGATCGTGCCGAGATCTCCGACCGGTCGGGTGAGCTCGGCCAGTTCCGCCTCGAGCTGTTCCTCCCGTGCGGCCAACAGTCGATCGGCGTCCTCATGCATCCCGCCATGGTGACACGTCACGCGACACTGGAGGGTGATGGGACTCACGCCGCCGAGGGCTGCCGATCGGCGTAGCGTGAAGAGCGAGTCATCCCGCGGGCCCCACTGACGGCCCGGCATAGGCGGGCCTGGGCTTGCGGTGACCCGAGGAGCCGCAGCCATGTTGGCTAAGACGGTCACTGCTGTGTTCTGTGCCAGCCTGATTGGTCAGGGGGTGGTTGGCTCGGCGGTCGCCGACCGGGCCTTCGCCGACCCGTCCTAGGCGGCGCCCGCCGCCCGAGCCGCCAAGACCAGTTGGGGCCCGACGATCCGTGTAGCCAGCAATCCACGCGGTGAGGCTGCCGTCATCGACCGGCAAGGAGTCGCCACCATCATCTGGGCGGACTGGAAGGTGCCGCACGCCGTGAAGGTCATCCGGCATCGGCCCGGCGAGGCATGGAGCGAGCCGCGGACGATCGGTCACGGCTATGCACCTCAGGTCGTAGCTGACCGCAAGGGTCGGGTCGCCGCTGCCTGGATCACCCAACGGAAGGGCCACACTGACGGCGTGATGAGCGCTCGGCGCGGTGTCGGCGGAGGATGGTCGACACCGGTCCGGCTGACCAACGACCGGCCGGTGGCGTCGTACCCCGATGATGGCGAGGAGACCTTCGGCGCTGTCGACGTGCGGCTGGCCGCCAACCCGGCTGGCGACGTCGTGGCGGTGTGGTCTTGGGGTAGCGATGCCCGGCACAAGCCGTGGCGGCTGCAGTCCGCCTCGCGGCTCCGGGGACACGGCTGGACCGAGGCGGTCCGGGTCACTCCGGCGACCGGGGCTGGCTACGCGCAGATCGGGCTGGACTCGGAGGGGACCGCAACCTTGGTCTACGAGCGGCACCAGCTCGGCAACCCGGGCGCAGTGCTGCAGCGCACGCTGACCCGAGGAGCTGGCACCTGGAGCGCAGCGACCACGCTGACGACCAACGTGTCCCAGGTCGCGTTTGCCTCCGGTGCGCACGGCGGTGCGATCGTCGCGTTCACCCACAACCAACACAAGGTGCTGGCACTCACTCGGGCGCCGAGCGGTGCCTGGTCCGCGCCGGTCAAGGTCAGCGCCGCGGGTGTGAACGTGAGTGACTTCGCGGTCACGACCGATGCTCACGAGCGCGGTGTGGTGGCGATGGGCGGTGAGGTGTCCGGATGGGTCGACCTCGCCTCTCAGACGTCCGCGGGGACATGGAGCAAGCCGGTGCGGATGGTCTCCGATGCTCCTGAGGTGTTCGACGTGTTGGTGAGTGGCAACCGCGCCGGCGACCTCTTCTTGGGCTGGGGCGGCTACGACCTCGTCGGGCAATACCGTCCCGCTGCCGGGATGTGGGGTGACGCTGTGACGTTGTCGCCGGAGACCCAGGCCGACGTGCTCGAGACGACCTTCGCGCAAACGGGACCGACCGGGGACGTCGTGGTGCTCTGGAAACAGGAGGACCGTCCGCTCAAGGCACGCTTGCTGACGGTCGGCTGACCGCCTGCGGCCCTGGCCGGTATGGTCGCGCTGTCCCAGACAACCGATCGTCAGGGCCCTGAGGAGATGCCGATGACCGACGGGGCAGCGCCCGAGCTCGAGCGCGAGCCGCCGCGCTCGGGCCGTTGGCGGTCGATCGCGGCGACCGTGCTCGTGGCCATGGCGGTGATCATCGCGCCGCTGTCGGTGGTGTCTCGCTGGGCCCACGACCTGGTCTCCGACAGTGA
>JBDHZT010000115.1:0-11717 GCA_039811985.1 Nocardioidaceae bacterium
CTAGCGACCAGTTGTCTGGACCACCTCGTAGAATCGGACGGCACACCCCCTCTCGTCGCCGAGAGGGGGCTGTCGTGCTGTCCGACCCTCTCCACCAGTGCCGAGGAGGCACCGTGACATCAGCGGAGACACTCGCGGGGACGCCCGCGAGGACATCTGTGGGAAAGCTGGCCGGCTTGACCGATGCCGTGCTCGCCGACCCGGCGTTGGCCGAGTCGCTTGCCGACCTTCGTGCCGGCCTGCTGTCCGAGTTGGACCTGACGGGTCCGGCGGCGACCCGCCCCTTCGTGGTCGCCGGAGTGGTCGGCACCGGCCGGACCGTGCTCGCCGTCACGGCGACCACTCGGGAGGCCGAGGACCTGGTCGCCGAGATGGCCGACCTGGTCGGTCCCGAGACGGTGGCCTACTTCCCGAGCTGGGAGACCCTGCCGCACGAGCGGCTCAGCCCGCGCAGCGACACCGTCGGACGTCGACTGGCGGTCCTGCGCCGGTTGCGCCATCCCGACCGCGACGCGACCACCGGACCGCTCCGCGTCGTGGTGGCTCCGGTGCGCTCGGTGCTCCAGCCCCAGGTGGCCGGTCTGGGTGATCTGGAGCCCGTCGAGCTGTCGTCGGGAGACAGCGCTCCGCTCGACGACGTCGTACGCCGTCTGGCCGGGGCCGCCTACCAGCGGGTCGACCTGGTCGAGAAGCGGGGCGAGTTCGCCGTCCGCGGCGGCATCGTCGATGTGTTCCCGCCGACCGAGGAGCACCCGATCCGAGTCGAGTTCTGGGGGGACGACGTCGAGGAGCTGCGCAGCTTCTCCGTCGCCGATCAGCGCACCCTGGGCGAGGTGGAGCGGTTGTGGGCGCCCCCGTGCCGCGAGCTGTTGCTCACCGACGAGGTCCGACGCCGCGCCGCCGATCTCGGCGAGCGTCATCCCCAGCTGGTCGAGCTGACCGACAAGATCGCCGCCGGGATCGCGGTCGAGGGGATGGAGTCGCTGGCGCCCGCGCTGGTCGACCGGATGGAGCTGCTCATCGACGTGATGCCCGCCGACACGGCCGTGGTGGTGCTCGACCCGGTGCGGGTGCGGACCCGCTCCCATGACCTGGTCGCGACCAGCGAGGAGTTCCTGGGTGCGAGCTGGGCCGCGGCGGCAGGGGGCGGCCAGGCGCCGATCGACCTTGGCGCGGCCTCCTACCGCTCCCTCGGCGACGTCCGCGCGCACACGATCGACAGTGGCCGGCCCTGGTGGACGGTCAGCCCGTTCGGCATCGCAGACCCTTCGGCCGACGACGGATCCACGGTCGCGGCGACGATCCTCGACGAGGGGCCGCCAGCCCGGGCCCTGTCCGCCACCCCCGCCGTGGAGTATCGCGGCGACCTCGACCGAGCGGCCGCCGACATCCGTGGTTGGCTCCGCGACCGGTGTCGAGTCGTTGTCCTCCAGCCAGGCCACGGGACGGCCGAGCGGACGGTCGAGGCCCTGGGCGAGCACGATCTCGCAGCGCGGCTGGTCGAGGGGCTGCCGGAGCTCCCGGATGCCGGCGAGGGGGGTGTCGTGCTGGTCACGACGGGCTCGTTGACGCATGGCCTGGTCGACCTTGCCCACGAGTTGGTGCTGCTCACCGGCGAGGATCTCTCCGGCCAGGCGAGCTCCACACGAGACATGCGACGACTGCCGGCCCGGCGGAAGCGCCAGATCGACCCACTCGAGCTGCGGGCCGGGGACTACGTCGTGCACGAGCAGCACGGTGTCGGCCGATTCGTGGAGATGCGGCAGCGCGAGGTGCAGGGTGCCACCAGGGAGTACCTCGTCCTGGAGTACGGCGCCTCCAAGCGAGGCGGGCCTCCGGACCGGCTCTTCGTGCCTGCCGACAGCCTCGACCAGATGACCCGATATGTCGGCGGCGAGCAGCCCAGCCTGGACCGTCTCGGCGGATCGGACTGGGCCAAGCGCAAGGGCCGAGCGCGCCGCGCCGTACGCCAGATCGCGGCGGAGCTGATCAAGCTGTACGCCGCTCGTCAGGCCACCCAGGGCTACGCCTTCGGACCGGACACACCCTGGCAACGCGAGCTCGAGGACGCCTTCGTGTTCACCGAGACCCCCGACCAGTTGAGCACCGTCGACGAGGTCAAGGCCGACATGCGGCGGACCGTGCCGATGGACCGGTTGGTCTGCGGCGACGTCGGCTACGGCAAGACCGAGATCGCGGTTCGGGCGGCCTTCAAGGCGGTCCAGGACGGCAAGCAGGTCGCCGTGCTGGTGCCGACCACGCTGCTGGTGCAGCAGCACATGACGACCTTCGCCGAGCGAATGGGGGCTTTCCCGATCGTGCTCAAAGCGCTGTCGCGGTTCCAGACCGACAAGGAGGCGCGCGAGGTGCTCGAGGGCCTGGCCGACGGCAGCATCGACATCGTCATCGGCACCCACCGGCTGCTCAACCCCGATGTGCGGTTCAAGGACCTCGGTCTGATCGTCGTCGACGAGGAACAGCGCTTCGGCGTGGAGCACAAGGAGCTGATGAAGCGCCTGCGCACCTCGGTCGACGTCCTCTCGATGTCGGCGACACCGATCCCACGCACCCTGGAGATGGCGATCACCGGCATCCGCGAGATGTCGACCATCACCACACCGCCCGAGGAGCGGCATCCGGTGCTCACCTATGTCGGCGCCTATGAGGATCGCCAGGTGGTCGCCGCCATCCGGCGGGAGCTGCTCCGCGATGGCCAGGTCTTCTACATCCACAACCGGGTCAACTCCATCGAGAAGGCGGCCGCCCGGATCCGTGAGATGGTCCCCGAGGCCAGGGTCGCCGTCGGGCACGGCCAGATGGGCGAGCACCAGCTCGAGCAGGTGATGCTGGACTTCTGGGAGAAGCGCTTCGACGTCCTCGTCTGCACGACCATCGTGGAGTCCGGGCTGGACGTCTCCAACGCCAACACGATGATCATCGATCGGGCCGACATGCTCGGCCTCTCCCAGTTGCACCAGCTGCGTGGCCGGGTCGGCCGCTCGCGTGAACGGGCCTACGCCTACTTCCTCTACCCGCCCGAGAAGCCCCTCACCGAGACGGCCCACGAGCGGCTCGCGACCCTGGCCCAGCACTCCGACCTGGGCGGAGGCATGGCGATCGCGATGAAGGATCTCGAGATCCGCGGTGCCGGGAATCTGCTCGGCGGTGAGCAGTCGGGTCACATCGCCGACGTGGGCTTCGACCTCTACGTCCGCCTGGTCGGCGAGGCCGTCTCGGAGTTCCGAGGCGACGGCGAACCCGAGCTGGCCGAGGTGCGCATCGAGCTGCCCGTCGACGCGCATCTGCCGCACGACTACATCGGCTCCGAGCGGCTCCGGTTGGAGATGTACAAGCGACTGGCCGAGGTGCGCTCCGACGCCGACGTCGACGAGCTGCGTGACGAGCTGACCGATCGGTACGGCGAGCCGCCCGAGGAGGTGGCCTCGTTGCTGCTGGTGGCTCGCTTCCGAGCTCGGGCCCGCGAGGCCGGCATCGGCGAGGTCACCCTGGCCGGGAAGTTCGTCCGGTTCGCTCCGGTCGAGCTGCCCGACTCCCGCGTCGTACGCCTCCAGCGCCTCTATCCCAAGAGTGTGGTCAAGCCGCCGTTGAAGACCGTGCTGGTGCCGCGCCCGCTGCCGCCGCGGGTCGGCCAGCCACCGGTGTCCGGGGTCGCCCTGCTTGAATGGGCCCGGACAGTCATCGACACGGTGATCGATCCGCCCGCCGAGCGCACCGCTGCGCGGGTGGTCGGCCGGGACAAGGAGTAGATGTGCGATCGTCGAGCACGCCGCGCCGGCGCGCGACCTGGACCGCAGTGGCTGCCGGTGCTCTGCTCCTGCTGACCGGTTGTGCCGACGTCCACCCGGGCGTCGCTGCCAAGGTCGGCGACGACACGATCACGATGGCCACGGTCGACCAGGCCGCCGACGATCTGTGCACTGGCCTACGGCCACAGCTCGGCACCGGGCAGACCCCCGCGTCGGTCACCATGGGAAGGCTGCGGAGCAACATCGTCCAGACGATGGTCACCCGCCAGGTGGCCGAGCAGGTCGCCGCGGACCTCGACGTCTCGACCGGACCGTCCTATGACGACGCGGTGAACAGCGCCAAGACGTCTGTCGCCAACCTGCCGGCGGAGGTCCGACAGACCCTGATCGACCTCCAGACGGCCGGTCCCTATGTCACCGACGTGCTGACCGCGGCCGCCAAGAAGCAGCTCGCCGCGGCAGGCAACACCTCGCCGACGGACGAGCAGGTCAACCTGCAGGCAACCGGGCTGCTCGCCGGGTACATGAAGAAGGCTGACATCTCCATCGATCCCCGCTTCGGGCTGGACGCCGACCTCGGCACCACGGATACCACGGTGTCCTTCGCCGCGAGCTCGGTCGCCAAGACCGCGGCGAAGGCGGTGAGCAGCGAGGCTACCCAAGACGACGTGGACGCTGCGCTGGCCCTTGTGCCGATGTCACTGCGCTGCAGTAAGTGACCACGCCCGGGCACGATGCTCCGGCCGGCTCGACGCAGCAACCCGGCCGGGTCGACCTCGGCCGCACGGTCGGTGCTGAGTGGGGCGACGAGCATGTCACCCGAGAGCGGGTGCTGGAGTTCCTCCAGGTGATGCGCCAACTGCGCGAGGAGTGCAGCTGGAAGGCGTCGCAGTCGCATCGCTCGCTGGTGCGCTACCTCCTCGAGGAGGCGCACGAGACGGCCGAGGCGATCGAGACCGGGTCGCCTGCCGACCTGCGCGAAGAGCTGGGTGACCTGCTGCTCCAGGTGTGGTTCCACGCCGTCATCGCCGAGCAGGCCGGTGAGTTCACCCTCGACGACGTGCTCGCCGACATCATCGCCAAGATGCGCCGCCGCAACCCCCATGTCTTCTCCGACTCGGCCAGCGCTGCGGGAGAGATCCGAGACAGCTCACCGGAGCGCCCCGATGCGGCGGCGGTGAACGAGGTGTGGGAGGCGATCAAGGCGACCGAGAAGCGGCGGGCCACGCCGACCGAGGGCCTGCCGACCTCGTTGCCGGCACTCCTCTACGCGGACAAGGTGCTGGACAGACTGGCTCGGTCCGGACAGCTGGACGCGGCACGCCCGCCGGCGCAAGCGGCCGTTGCCCGCGGCTCGACGGACGTCGGGGAGAGTCTGCTGACCGTCGTCGCGGATGCCCGAGCGAGCGGAGTGGATCCCGAGCAGGCGCTGCGCGACGCCGTACGACGTCTGCTCGCGGACACCGGTGGGTGAGTGATCGCGCCACCACTAGGCTGAACCCGTTCGTTTCCCTCCCGGGCAGGAGCAGCATCGTGGCATCTATCGCAGCAGTCGGCGCACGAGAGATCCTCGACTCGCGCGGCAACCCCACCGTCGAGGTCGAAGTGATGCTGGACGACGGCGCCTTCGGCCGTGCGGCAGTCCCCAGCGGCGCCTCGACCGGTGCCTTCGAGGCTGTCGAGCTGCGTGATGGCGCGAAGCGATACCTCGGCAAGGGAGTCCAGAAGGCGGTCGCCGGGGTCCTCGACTCGCTGGCGCCGGCGGTGGTCGGTCTCGAAGCGGACGACCAGCGCCTGATCGACCAGACGATGGCGCAGGTCGACGGCACGCCCAACAAAGCCAAGGTCGGGGCCAACGCCATTCTCGGCGTCTCGCTCGCGGTGGCACGCGCCGCCGCCGAGTCGGCCGGGCTCCCGCTCTACCGCTACGTCGGCGGGCCCAACGCCCACCTGCTGCCGGTGCCGATGCTGAACATCCTCAACGGCGGATCACACGCCGACTCCAACGTGGACATCCAGGAGTTCATGATCGCCCCGGTCGGTGCGCCAACCTTCGCCGAGGCGCTCCGGATGGGCGCCGAGGTCTACCACTCGCTGAAGTCGGTGCTGAAGAAGAAGGGCTTGGCGACCGGCCTCGGCGACGAAGGCGGCTTCGCGCCCAACCTGGAGAGCAACCGGGCCGCGCTCGACCTGATCGCCGAGGCGGTCAAGGGCGCCGGCCTCAAGCTCGGTCGGGACATCGTGTTGGCCCTCGACGTCGCCGCGTCGGAATTCCACAACCGCGGCAAGTATTCCTTCGAGGGTCAGAAGCTCGCCAGCGACAAGATGATCGCCTACTACGCCGACTTGGTAGCCGCCTATCCCATCGTCTCGATCGAGGACCCCCTCGACGAGGAGGACTGGAAGGGCTGGAAGGCGATCACCGACGAGCTGGGCGCCAAGATCCAGCTGGTCGGTGACGACCTGTTCGTCACCAACGTCGAGCGACTCCAGCGCGGCATCGACGGTGGTCAGGGCAATGCGCTCTTGGTCAAGGTCAACCAGATCGGGTCGCTCACCGAGACTCTCGACGCCGTCGAGCTGGCGCACCGCAGCGGGTTCCACTGCATGATGAGTCACCGCTCGGGCGAGACCGAGGACACCACCATCGCCGACCTCGCCGTCGCCACGAACTGCGGCCAGATCAAGACCGGGGCGCCGGCCCGCTCCGAGCGGGTGGCGAAGTACAACCAGCTGCTCCGGATCGAGAGCGAGCTCGGCGACGCCGCGAGGTACGCCGGCGTCGGCGCGTTCCCCCGGTACCAGCGCTGATCCTTGTCATGATGGGTGAGTGATCATCACCGCTTCCCCACGCACGTCTGGCGGTGGTCACCGGTGAAGCGCGTCCGCAAGTCCTCGGGTCCCGGTCGCAGCAGGCGACCGGGTGACCGCGGCACCCCCCGATCGGTCTCGTCCGACGTATCGCCGCCATCGTCGGACGAGACGAAACGACCGCGCTCCAAGCTGACCGGGCGCGCCGCGATCTTGGCCCTGGTGCTGGCAGTGCTGGCGATCTCCTATGCCTCCTCGATGCGCGCCTACCTCCAGCAGCGTGCGCACATCTCGGACCTCGAGGCCCAGATCGCTACGAAGCAGACCAGCATCGACAAGCTGGCGCGGGAGACGCAGCGCTGGAAGGACCCGGCCTACGTCAAGGACCAGGCCCGCACCCGGTTCGGCTACGTCGAGCCGGGCGAGCGTGCGTGGGTGGTCGTCGGCGCTGACGGGACGCGACTGGAGGACCAGGCGAAGCTGTCGGACCCCAGCGATGTCGTCCCCCAGACCCCGACTGCCTGGTGGGAGAAGGCGTGGGGGTCGGTGGAGCTGGCCGGCCATCCGCCAGCGGATCAAGACCCACCCGCGACCCGCATCGGCGGCCCGGCGAAGAAGATCTCGGAGTCCCAGTGACAGGGTCACCGTGACCGAGGCGGGCATCGACCCGGCCGACGAGGCGATCGTCGCCGCGCAGCTGGGCCGGACGCCTCGTGGCATCCACGCGGTGGGGCATCGGTGTCCCTGCGGCAACCCCGACGTGGTCGTCACCGAGCCGAGGCTGCCCGACGGGACTCCCTTCCCGACGGCCTTCTACCTCACCTGCCCACGGGCTGCGTCGCGGATCGGGACGCTCGAGGGGTCGGGGCTGATGCGGGAGATGCAGGACCGGCTGGCGAGCGACGCCGACCTTGCAGCGGCGTACCGTGCCGCCCATGAGGCCTATCTCGCCGCTCGCGAGGCGCTTGGCGAGGTCCCCGAGATCGCGGGAGTCTCCGCCGGTGGGATGCCGGACCGGGTCAAGTGCCTCCACGTGCTGGCCGCGCAGGCGCTCGCTGCGGGGCGTGGCGTGAACCCGCTGGGCGACGAGGTGCTGGACCTGCTGGACGCGTGGTGGACCGAGGGGACCTGCGTGTCCGAGGGGGAGCTTCGATGAGGGCGTCATCTGAGCTCCGGCCGATGATCGCTGCCGTCGACTGTGGCACCAACACCATCAAGATGATGATCGGCCGTCTCCCAGAGGTTGTCGTTCGGGAGTCGCGGACCGTGCGTCTGGGCCAAGGCGTCGACACCTCCGGCGAGCTCGCCGAGGAGGCCCTGGTGCGCGCGTTCGCGGCACTGGACGAGTATGCCGCCCTGATCGCCCAGCACCCCGTCGAGCGCATCCGTTTCTGCGCGACCTCGGCCACGCGCGACGCCTCGAATGCGGAGGTGTTCGCTGCCGGCGTGCGCGAGCGGCTCGGCGTCGACCCCGAGGTCGTCTCGGGGGACGAGGAAGCTCGGCTGAGCTTCGACGGCGCGGTGCGCAACCTGGTCCGCGATCCCGAGCCGCCGGTGCTGGTCATCGACATCGGCGGCGGCTCCACCGAGCTCGTCTTGGGTCGTCGCGTCGACGGTCGGTCGACGGTCGAATCGGCGGTATCGCTGGACATCGGCTCGGTACGCCTGTCCGAGCGCCATCTCCACTCCGATCCGCCCTCGTCGGCCGAGTTGGCGGCGTGCGCCGCGGACGCCGACGCTGCGCTCGACGGCTCGCCGGTTGACCTGGCTGTCGCGCGCACGGTGGTCGGGGTCGCGGGCACCATCATCACTGTCGGCGCCGGGGTGCTCGATCTGCCGGCGTACGACCCCGCTCGCACGGACCAGGCGGTAGTGCCGGTAGACGGTGTGCACGACTACGTCCGGCGGCTCGCCCAGATGACCCTCGCCCAGCGGTTGGCGTTGCCCTACATGCATCCGGGGCGTGCCGACGTGATCGTCGGCGGTGCGCTCATCGTGGACCGGGTGCTGCGCCGGACACACGCCAGCTCCCTGGTTATCTCGGAGGCGGACATCTTGGACGGCATCGCCTGGTCGATCGCCGATGGATGAGATCCAGACCGGGTCCAGACCTCTCCCGCACCCGGTCACCGGGGTGCTCTTCGACAGCCCTGTGCCGCCCGGCACCGGCTGGCCGGACGACCCTGCCGAGCCGGACACTCCTGTCGCGAGGGGTCCCCGTGAGGTCCAACGATTGGCCCGAAACTGCATCCCCGGGCGGGAAATCTCCACCGTTTGGGCCCAATCGGCAACAACCCGAGCCGAGGAGCTGGCCGACCTGGATGCCCGGATATCGGTCTGCCGGGCCTGTCCGAGGCTGGTCCGGTGGCGCGAGGAGGTGGCGATCACCAAGCGGGCGTCGTTCGCCGACCAGCCCTACTGGGGTCGTCCGATCGCGGGCTGGGGCGAGGCCGCGCCGCGGGTGCTGATCGTGGGGCTTGCCCCAGCAGCCAATGGCGGCAACCGCACCGGCCGGGTGTTCACCGGCGACTCCTCGGGCGACTGGCTCTTCGCGAGCCTGCACCGGGTGGGACTCGCCGCGCTGCCGACGAGCACCAGCGCCGGCGACGGCCAGCGACTGATCGGCGCTCGGATGGTCGCCACGGTCCGCTGTGCTCCACCCGACAACAGGCCGACGGTGCAGGAGCGGGACACCTGCGCCCCGTGGCTGCTCACCGAGCTGCGACTCGTGCTACCCAGCCTGCACTGCATCGTCGCCCTCGGGGGCTACGGCTGGGACGCGGTTCTGCGGAGCTGGCGTGCGATGGGGTGCGACACCCCACGGCCGCGACCGAAGTTCGGTCACGGCCGCGAGGTGTCCCTGTCCTGGCCCGAGGGCGAGGTGACGCTGCTGGGTTGCTACCACCCGAGCCAGCACAACACCTTCACCGGTCGACTGACGCCCCAGATGCTGGACGAGGTGCTCGGCGCCGCCGCCAGGATGTGAGGGGGAGACGGTCTTTCCGGGGCCGCGGATCCACCTTGTGTGGCGTCTCGTCGTACCGTGGTCCCGCCCCCGTATCCCAATCGGCAGAGGAAGTCGCCTTAAAAGCGATTCAGTGTGGGTTCGAGCCCCACCGGGGGCACAGCGTTCGACCTGGGAGACTTCAGCCAACGATCGCGCGCAGCGCGGCGACGTGACCGCGGTAGGCGCGCTTGCCGCTCCTGGTCAGCTTGGCCCAGGTGCGCACCCGGTGATCTCGGGTGCCCTTGGAGACCTTGACATAGCCCGCGTCCTCGAGTGCACGGACCTGCTTGCTGAGCACTGATTCGCTGACCCCCAGTTGGTCGCGCAGGAGCGCGAACTCGAGCCGGTCTACGGCGTCGAGCATGGCGCAGATCTGTAGCCGGTGGGGGGCGTGGATCAGCGGATCGAAGGTGGTGTCGATCTTGGCGGTCACGGCTGCGCCCGAATGCTGCGGACCCAGGCCCGATCCCACTGCGGTCCGAGGACGGCGAAGGCCACGAACACCGCGAGAGCGCCGACTGCAGCGGCCAGCAGGGAGTCCAGTGCGAGTGAGGCGACCAGGGCTGCCACGAGGACGGCGATCATCAGCCATGCCCGCCATGCGCCCTGCTCGCGGAGGGTGGCGAAGGCGACCACCCCGGTCGAGCGGACATACCAGCTTAGACCGCTGGCCTCGACGCCTGCACCGAAGGCGATCAGCACCCAGGACAGCCATCCGTCCAGACCGCAGCCGAACACCATGAGTGCGGCTCCCGCGCCGACGACGGCGTAGTAGCCGCGAGGGCTGGCCGCCCGCTGCGCCAGTTCTCCGCGCGCGTGCTCGATCGACGTGAGGGCTGCTTGTGCCTCGTCTCGCTTGTCCATCGTCGACCTCCTTGACTTGCCGTTGCGGAAAGTCTAGCCAGTGACTTTCCGCTGCGGCAAGCCAGTTCGGCAAGTCGACCGCGGAGCGGACCGAGGAGGCCGACGAACAAGCTCAGCAGTGGGTCGGCCTCGCCTACCGGTTGCTGGGAACACCACACCCGTGCCACTCGTTGAATCCGGTGAGCCCCGTTAGACTCGGGGCTCGTCGTGTTGGCCCTCATCGTGGGGGTCGCCGAGGCCTCGAGGAGAGACCACAGATGCGTAGCAACAACCCGGTGTTCAACCGATCCCCAGAGTTCAACGGGCAGTACACCGACACTCAGACCTATGCCGGCTCGGGCAGCAACTACCCCGGCTACGGTGCCCCGCAGCAGAACCCGTCCGACCCCTCCACCTGGAGCGTCGGCACTCCGCAGGACCAGCAGGCCGGTCCGGTCGAGCGGATGACCGTCGACTCGGTGGTCCAGAAGTCCGCGATCACCTTCGGTCTCGTCCTCGTGATGGCCGCGCTGACCTGGGCCTACATCGGCGACATCGCCACCGGCACCGCGCTGAGCGACCAGCAGAACCTCGCCCAGCTGTCGACCGCACTGCTGGTGGGCTCCGGTGGCGCCTTCGTGTTGTCGCTGGTCAACTCCTTCAAGCGCGTGATCAGCCCCGCGCTGGTGCTCGTCTTCGCAGCCTTCGAGGGCGTTGCTCTCGGTGCGCTCAGCAAGGCGTTCGAGGTGCAGTTCTACGACGGCATCGTGATGCAGGCCGTCCTCGGCACCTTCGCGGCCTTCGCCGGCACCCTGGCGGCATACAAGTTCTTCGACATCCAGGTCGGCAACCGGTTCCGCACGTTCACCATCGCGGCGATGTTCGGGATCGTCGGTCTCGGCCTCTTGGAGCTCGTGCTCAGCCTGTTCGGCATCTCCACCGGCCTCTTCGGCTTCGGCACGCTCGGCCTGCTGATGGCGATCGCCGGTCTGGTGCTCGGCATCTTCATGCTGGTGCTCGACTTCGACTTCGTCGAGAAAGGCGTGGCCGTCGGCCTGCCCGAGCGCGAGTCGTGGCGGGCCGCCTTCGCGCTGACCGTCAGCCTGGTCTGGATCTACACCAACCTGCTGCGGATCCTGGCCATCCTCAATCGCGACTGAGCCTCAACCGCGGCCGAGAGCCGACGCGGAGTCCCCGGAGCCCGACGGGCCTGGGGACTCCGTCATTTCCGGGTCATTTCTGGAGTCATGTCGGAAGCCAGCTCCGAGGTCCCTTCGGGGTCGACCCCA
>JBDHZT010000116.1:0-11662 GCA_039811985.1 Nocardioidaceae bacterium
GACATACCTTGTGAAAACGGTGACCAGAGTGACCACCAGCGACCAGCAACCCGGCAAGAGACCCGAACCGCCGGCTCCCCTCTCCGGGGTCGCTGCTATGTCGGCGAGCACCCCAGGCAACCATCCACCCGGCCCCAGACCAGAGCAGGGCGGCGCTCCTTCGGTGGGCACCCGCGTCAGGAGCCCTCGGCGAGCTCGCGGGAGCGGTTGCGGGCGGCCTCCATGGCGGCGAGGAAGGCGGCGCGGACCTTGTGCACCTCGAGCTCCCGCAGCGCGGCGGCGGTGGTGCCGGCCGGTGAGGTGACCTGCTCGCGGAGCACGACCGGGTGGCTGCCGGTCTCGCGGAGCATCTTGGCCGAACCGACGACCGTCTGCACGACCAGCTCGGTGGCGGTCGCGCGGGGCAGGCCGAGGTGCACGCCGGCCTCGATCATCGACTCGACGACGAAGAAGATGTAGGCGGGACCGGAGCCGCTGATCGCCGTCACCGCATCCTGCTGGCGCTCCGGGATTCGGACCACGCGGCCGGTCGACCCGATCAGGGCCTCGGCCTCGGCCAGGTGGGCCTCGTCGCAGTGCGAGCCGGGCGAGATCGCCGCCATCCCCTCGTCGACCAGGGCGGGGGTGTTCGGCATCACCCGCACGACCGCGACACCCTCCGGCAGTCGGGACTCGATGAAGGCCGTCGTGATGCCGGCGGCGAGCGAGACCACGAGCTGGCCAGGGCGGAGCTCGGGAGCGATCTCCTCGAGCACGGCTGCCATGTCCTGGGGCTTGACCACAAGTGCGACGGTGTCGGCCTTGCGGGCGGCCTCCTTGTTGGAGACGACCGTGACGCCGTACCGCTCGATCAGCTCCTGCCCGCGCTCGGGGCGCTTCTCGCCCACGATCAGGTCATCGACTCGGCGACCGGCCCGGACCAGACCGGACAGCAGGGTCTCCCCCATCACCCCTGCACCGATGATGGCTGTCTGACTCATGAGTGGGTCCTCTACTTCTTCGAGACCAGCGACTTGAGGAAGAACGACAGGTTCTGTGGGCGCTCCGCGAGGCGCCGCATCAGGTAGCCGTACCACTCGCGACCATACGGGAGGTAGACCCGCACCGTCTCGCCCCTTTCCGCGAGTCGGCGCTGCTCGTCGGGTCGTACGCCGTAGAGCATCTGGAACTCATACGACCCCGGAGCCCGCCCGTAGCGGCTGGCCAGCGACCCGGCGATCTCGATCAGCCGCGGATCGTGGGTGGCGATCATCGGGTGGCCTTGGCCGCCGAGGAGCACCTTGAGGCAACGCACGTAGGACCGGTCCACCTCCAGCCGGTCGGCGAAGGCCACCTCCGGCGGCTCGGCATAGGCGCCCTTGCAGAGCCGGACCCGTGAGCCTTCGTGGGCGAGCGTCCGGCAGTCGGCTTCGGTTCGGTGCAGGTAGGACTGCAGCACCGCACCGGTCTCCGGGAAGTCCTTGCGGAGCTGGTGCACGATGGCCAGCGTCGAGTCGGTCGTGGTGTGGTCCTCCATGTCGACCGTCACGGTGGTCCCCGCATTGCGGGCTGCTCGGCAGATGATCCGCGCGTTGTCCAGCGCCACCTGCTCGCCCGTCGCACCCTCGCCGCCGTCCAGCGCAGAACCTCTCAGCGCAGAGCCTTCCAGCGCCTGGCCGATCGCGGAGAGCTTGACCGAGACCTCGGCTCGCCGGGCGAGCCCGCGCTCGGCGAGCCCGTCGAGAAGGTCGAGGTACGCCGCCACGTTGGCGCTCGCCTGATCGAGGTCCACGACGTCCTCGCCGAGATGATCGAGGGTCACGTGGAGACCGTCGGCGACCAACTCCTCGGTAGCGGCCAGCGCGGTCTGGGTCGTCTCGCCGGCGACGTAGCTGCGCACGATGCCTGAGGACACCGGCATCGTGCTGACCAGACGCTTGACCCGCTCGCTGCGGGAGAGCAGCAACAACGGCTCGCGGAGCACGAGGCCCCCCTCTCGTCGACCCGGTTCAGACGATCGTCAGGCTACGCGGTGCGACGCCGCAAGGTTGCGGCGCCCGCGGCGAGGACCGCGACGACGAACGCCGCGACGATGCCAAGGTTGCGCCACACCTCGCCCGTGTCGGTGGAGGTGGTCAGCGTGGTCATCGCGTCGACGGCGTACGACAACGGCAACACGTCACTGATCACGCCGAGCACGTCGGGCAGCCGGTCGCGCGGGACGAGCAGGCCACAGAGCAGGATCTGCGGGACCACGACGGCCGGCATGAACTGCACGGCCTGGAACTCCGTGCGTGCGAAGGCGGAGACGAAGAGTCCGAGCGCGGTGCCCAAGACGGCGTCGGCTACGGCCACGACGGTGAGCAACCAGACCGGCCCGACGACATCCATGCCGAGCATCCCGACGCTGACGGCGACGGCGAGCGCGGACTGGACCGCGGCGGTGAGGCCGAAGGCGATCGCATAGCCGAGCAGGAAGTCGAGCTTCCCCATCGGCATCGCCAGCAGCCGCTCCAGGGTGCCGCCCGAGCGCTCGCGGAGCGTGGTGACGCTGGTGACCAGGAACATGATGAAGAACGGGAAGATCGCGAGCAGGCCTGGCCCGATCCGGTTGAAGGCGATCGCCGGGCTGTCCTTGAACATCCACCACAGCAGCGCCATCAGCAGGGTGGGCAGCAACAGCAGCATGACCAGGGTGCGATGGTCGCGACGCAGCTGGATCAGCACGCGCCCTGCGACGGCCAGGGTGATCGACGGACTCATCGCGCACCCCCCTCGCCGGCCGAGGAGACCAGGGCCAAGAACGCGCTCTCGATGTCGCCCGACCCAGTGCGTTCACGGATCTCCGCGGGCGTGCCGTCGGCGATGATCGCGCCGTCGCGCATCAACAGCAGCCGATCGCACCGGTCCGCTTCGTCCATCACGTGGCTGGAGACGAGCACGGCCGTGCCGGCATCGGCCAGCTGATGGAAGATCGTCCACAGCTCCTGACGCAGGACCGGGTCCAGGCCGACGGTCGGCTCGTCGAGGACCAGGAGGTCCGGTTCGCCGAGCAGCGCCACCGCCAGGCTCACCCGTGAGCGTTCCCCACCACTGAGCCGGTCCACGACCTGACTCTCGTGGCCGCCCAGCCCGACCGCCTCCACCACGCGCCCGACGGCCCGCTTGTCGAGGCCACGGACTCGGGCGAAGAAGCGGAGGTTCTCGGCGACCGACAGGTCGTCGTACACACTGGCGGCCTGGGTGTGGTAGCCGATCCGGCTGCGCAGCGACGGCGCGCCGCCGGGCTCGCCGAACACCCGCACCGTGCCGGATCGGATGCGCTGCACGCCGACCAGACAGCGCATCAGCGTGGTCTTCCCGCAGCCGGACGGACCGAGCAGCCCGGTGACGCCGCCGTCGACATCCAGATCGAGGCCGTGCAGGACCTCGTGCGGGCCGCGTACGACGACCAGGTCGCGCAGCTCCACCGGATTATTCATCATGCGTGGAATTATACCCGCGACCACTCGCCCACAGCAAGATGACCCGGTCAGACGAGCGGGTCACGGGGCGGGGACAGCGAGGTGTTCCCGGGCGAACTCCAACGACTCGACCAGGTCGCGCTCCCGCTCTGCGGCGTCAGCGGCTCGGCGGGTGTTGATCTCCACGACGACGTGTCCGTCGAAGGCCCGGGCGGCCAGATGCCGCAAGAAGGCGTCGGCGCCCATGTTGCCCCGGCCGGGGACGAGATGCTCGTCCTTGGCCGACCCGGTCCCGTCAGTGAGGTGGATGTGCCGCAGCCGTGGGCCCATCCGCTCGGCCATCGCGATCGGATCGGTCTGGGCGATCGCGGCATGGGAGAGGTCGATGGTGGTGTTGGCGTAGGGCTGCAGCGAGGTGTCCCAGCCGGGGAGGTACATCTCCAGTCCGCGCTTGGAGGTCGCCCGCCAGGGATACATGTTCTCCACGGCGAACACCATGCCGGTGGAGTTCTCCAGGGCGGCGATGCCGTCGACGAAGCCGGCGGCGTACTCCCGCTGCCACCGGAACGGCGGATGCACCACGACCACATCGGCGCCGACAGTCGCCGCCATCTCGGCCGAACGCTCCAGCTTGCCCCACGGGTCCGTGCCCCAGACCCGCTGGGTGAAGAGCAGGCAGGGCGAGTGCACCGCGCTGACGGGGATGCCGTGATGCTCGGACAGCTGTCGCACCGCCGAGACCTGCTGGCTGAGCGCGTCGATGCCGACCATCACCTCGACGCTGTCGTAGCCGAGTCGCGCCGCCCAGTCGAAACCGTGCGCCGTGGACTCGGGATAGGTGGAGGCGGTCGAGAGGCCGACCTTGGACACCGTCACCATGGGCTCACCTTGGCTTAGACGGGTCGGTCACCGAGCACGCTGATCTGGTCGAGGCGCTCCAAGATCACGCCCTCGCGCAGCGCCCACGGACAGATCTCCAGCTCCCTGAGGTCGAAGATGTCCATGCACGCCTCGGCGACGAGGGCGCCCGGCACGATCTGGTGGGTCCGACTCGGCGAGACCCCGGGCAGGTCTCGCAGCTCGTCGCCCGGCATCTCGATCAGTCGCGGGATCCAGTCGCTCAGCGTCTTCAGCGGTAGGGTCCGCGCGATCAACGGGCCGGCACCCGAGGGCGCGGCACCGCAGATGCGCGCGAGAGAGCGGAATGTCTTCGACGTGGCCGCGGCGCGGTCGGGCGCTCCCGCCCGGAGCAGGTGGCCGGCGCTCTCGGCGATGTCGGCGCGAATCTGTCGGCGGATGTCGCGCAGCTCGTCCGCGCTCGGCTTCGTGCTGAACCACTGCCGCGCCAATCGGGCAGCGCCCAGGGGCAGCGACCAGGCGACGTCCGGTGCTTCGTCGGAGCCACCCGCGATCTCCAGCGAGCCGCCCCCGATGTCGAAGACCGAGAGCCGCCCAGCCGACCAGCCGAACCAACGACGCACGGCGAGGAAGGTCAGCCGGGCCTCGTCCTCCCCAGAGAGCACCTGGATGTCGACACCGGTCTCCCGGTGCACGGTCTCCAGCACGACGTAGGAGTTGCTGGCGTCGCGGACCGCGGAGGTCGCGAAGCCGAGCATCTCCGAGCAGCCCTTGTCCTCGGCCACCACGAGCGCGGAGGCGACGAAGTCGGTCAGCGCCTTGACGCCCGTGCTGGACACGGCACCATCGGCGTCGAGGTGCTCGGCCAGGCGGAGCGGCTCCTTGTGTGAGAAGGCCGGCAGCGGTGCGGCACCACCGTGGGCATCGACCACGAGCAGGTGTCCGGTGTTGGAGCCGATGTCGAGGACGCCCAGACGCATGGGAACAACCTACTCGCGCGCTCGGGGTGCGCACGGCGGCCTGCCCATAGTGGGAGTTCGTGGTCTCCAGCCTGGATCCTCGGGCTACCGTTTCCCCGTGCCCGAGGTTGATCTGGACTTCCCCCGCGCGTGGATCGAGTTCCGCGACCCGGCCGAGGAGGGGCCCGAGAAGGAGCAGGTGTTCCGCTGCGACCTCACTTGGCTGACCTCCTCCTATCAGTGCATCTTCGGGCAGGGCTGTCGCGGCATCTACGCCACCTCGCCGGACGTCGGCTGCTGTGCCCTGGGCGCCCACTTCAGCGACAAGGACGACGAGCGCCGCGTGGCGTCGTACGTCGCCCAGCTGACGCCCGAGCTCTGGCAGCTACGACCGGCCCGAGCACGGGTGCGCCGGAAGGACTGGATCGAGACCGACGAGGACGGGTCGGCGAAGACCAAGGCCGTCGACGTCGAGGGACAGAGCGCCTGCATCTTCCACAACCGACCCGGCTTCGCGGGCGGCGCCGGCTGCGCACTGCACTCCCTCGCCCTGCAGCAGGGCCGTCATCCTCTCGAGACCAAGCCCGACGTGTGCTGGCAGCTGCCGATCCGACGCAGCTTCCGCACCGTCGAGACGCCGGACGGCGAGACCTACACCGAGGTCTCGATCGGGGAGTACGACCGCCGCGGCTGGGGCGCTGGCGGCCACGACCTGGACTGGTACTGCACCGGCAACACCGAGGCCCACACCGCCGTCGAGCCCCTCTACATCAACTCCAAGGCCGAGCTGGTCGAGCTGATGGGACAGGCGGCGTACGACGAACTCGCACGGCACTGCGACGCCCACCTCCGCTCCCGCTCCCTCCTTGCCCTCCACCCCGCCGACCCCAGCTGAGGTGCGGTGCCGTCTGCCGCGGTCCCATGGTGGGGAAGTACGGCTCTGAGGGCCGGTTCCCCCACCACAGCACCGCGGCAGTGGGTCGACCCGTCCACAGGCCACAACCTTCTCGACGTCAAGAAAACCCAACCCCGCCGCAGAGACCGCGAGAGCGTCCAGCGACAATCTGGTCATGCGCCTGGACCATCTCTCGTACGCCGCCGGACCCGGCGGGCTCGTAGCAACCGCCCAGCGCATCGGTGAACTTCTCGGGCGACCGTTCTCCGATGGAGGCGTGCACCCACGCTTCGGCACCCGCAACATGATCCTGCCGCTGGCCGGTCACACCTACCTCGAGATCGTCGAGGTGCTCGACCACCCCGCCTCCGACAAGGCGCCCTTCGGCCAAGCCGTGCGCGCCCGGTCGGCGCTCGGCGGCGGTTGGCTGGGCTGGGTCGTCGCTGTCGACGACATCGGGCCGATCGAGCAGCGCCTTGGCCGGCAGGCTGTCGACGGGAACCGGCACCGGCCCGACGGGACGGAGCTGACCTGGAAGCAGATCGGGGTCAACGGTCTGATCGCCGACGCACAGCTCCCGTTCTTCGTGCAGTGGCTGACGCCCGACTCGCTGCACCCGAGCGCAGGAGCCGACGGGGAGTACTCCCTCTACTGCTTGGAGATCGCCGGCGACCCGCAGCGGGTCAGCGAGTGGCTCGGCGAGTCCGTCGAGGCGCCGCTCGAGGACGTCAAGGTCGAATGGGTGGCCCCGCACGGCACCCCCGGCATCACCGCGGTGCAGGTGCAGACTCCCACGGGGATGGTCCGCATCTGATTCCCGCGGGGACGGTGCGGAGCCCCAACATCTGGGAGCACCCCGCCACCTACGAGCTGGAGAACCGGGCCGTCGACCCTGACGGCCGGATCGAGTCGGCGATGCGCGAGATCGCCGACTGGACCGGGCGAGATGTCCTCGATCTCGGCTGTGGCACCGGCTTCCACCTGCCCGGCTTCGCTGCCGCCTGCCGCGCGGTCACCGGGGTCGAGCCGCATCCCGACCTGGTCGCCATCGCCAGGCGTCGGGTGCGTCGGCACGCCAATGCTCAGGTGCTGCAGGGCACCGCCCAGCGGGTGCCGCTGCCCAGCCAGTCGGTGGACATCGTGCACATCCGCTGGGCCTACTTCTTCGGGCCTGGCTGCGAGCCTGGCCTGGCCGAGCTGGATCGAGTGGTACGCCGAGGTGGGACCGCCTTCGTCATCGACAACGATCCGACCCGGTCCACCTTCGGTGCCTGGTTCCGCCGCGGCTACCCACACCTGGATCCGCCGGGGGTGGTGGAGCGGTTCTGGTCGACCCGGGGCTGGCTGCGCACTCCACTCGACGTGAGTTGGCGATTCACCGATCGCGGCGACTTCGAGGACGTCGTACGCATCGAGTTCCCGCCCGACGTCGCGGCCTGGATCCTCGAGCACCACGAGGGCACGGAGGTGGACTACGCCGTGAACCTGTGGAGTCGCACGTTCTGAAGACGTCTACTGGTGTGTACGACGCGTGTTCGGTTCGCACACACCGGTAGCCAGCACCGACCCTCAGCTCGACCCGCGCACGACCAGGCTGGGCTCCAACAGCACACCGGAGCTGGGTGCGCGTGGGATGGCGAGCAGCCCCTGCAGCGCAGCGACCACCTCGACGGCGACCTGCTCCAGAGGCTGTCGCACCGAGGTCAGGCCGCCCGGGATCAGTTGGGCGGCCTGCGAGTCGTCGAAGCCCACCACGCTGATGTCGGCGCCCGCACGGAGTCCCCGGTCGGCGAGCGCGTGCAGCACGCCCAGGGCGAGCGTGTCCGAGGCACAGACGAACGCCGAGGGCGACGCCTGATCCAACAGGGCGGCGGCGGCCTCCCGGCCAGCGGCCACCGTGTCGTCGACGCGCGCCGCAAGACCCGTGGAGGGCAGGCCGCTCTCCGCGAGGACCCGACACCAGCCCGATCTCCGGTCCTCGCCGATGAAGGAGCCCTTGTGGAAGCCGATCCAGGCGATCCGCGAGTGCCCGCGCTCGACCAGGTGCGCGGTGGCCAGTGCCACCCCAGCCGCACCGTCCACGTCCACCCAGGGGTGGGTCGCGTCCGGCTGACTCCACGGCCGCCCGAAGGCGACGAACGGCGCTCGACGCGCCGCCAGCCATCCGGTCTCCGGCGAGCCGGCGAAGGTGTCGGTCACCACGAAGCCGTCGACGGCGTTGGAGCGGAGGAGCTCGTCGTACGACGACGCAGGGTCCTCGGCCGCAGCGAACAACAGCACGTGGTAACCAGCCTCCCTGGAGGTGTCCACCAGCGAGTGCACGAAGCGATCCATCGTCGCGTTGGCGGTGCCCTCCTGCGCTGGCGCGAAGCAGAGGCCGATCTGGTGGGACAGCCGGGTGCGCAGGTTGCGGGCGGCGCGATTCGGCGAGTAGCCGAGATCCTCGATCACCGAGAGGACCCGCTGCAGCGTGGCGGCGCGCAACAACTCGGGATTGTTGACCGCGTTGGAGACCGTCTGCCGAGACACACCTGCCCGCTCGGCCACATCGGCCAGCGTGGGTGCCTGGCCAGCGAGGCCGTGCCGAGCGGCGGGAACCGTCCGGGCCATACCTCCCCCTTGATCGTTCCAATCCTCACGATACAGGCGCCTTCGGGCACGACTGCCAGCGGGTGACTGGTGGGTGCTCGGGCCTATCTGGTGCGCGGTTGTGGGGGGTGAGTGTCTGGTAGTCCGGGCACTCAGCACGCATGGGGCGCGGGAGACGCGAGATGTCGGAGGGTCCGGCTAGCGTCCGGGGCGTGAGCATCAGTCAGGCCGGGTCTGGTCCGGCAGGAGGGGCCCGCGGCGGTCGAGCCAAGACGCGGGCCAGCTATCGCTGCACCGAGTGTGGTTGGGAGACCGGCAAGTGGGTCGGCCGGTGCACCGCCTGCCAGTCCTGGGGCTCGGTCGTGGAGGAGTCGACGCCTCGGCTGCGCAGCGCCGCCGGACCGGTGACCGCGCCAGCAGTGCCCATTGCCCAGGTGGCTGCCTCTGCGGTCGCCTCGAGGTCGAGTGGCGTCCCCGAGCTGGACCGGGTGCTGGGTGGTGGACTGGTCGAGGGAGCCGCGATCTTGTTGGCCGGCGAGCCCGGTGTCGGCAAGAGCACACTGCTGCTGGAGGTTGCCGCCCAGTCGGCCCGCTATCACCACCGTGCGCTCTACGTCACCGGCGAGGAGTCTGCAGCCCAGGTGCGCCTGCGCGCCGACCGCACCGGCGGCGTGCACGAGGACCTCTTCATCGCCGCCGAGACCGACCTCGGCGCGGTGCTGACCCATGTGGAGGAGGTGCGACCGACCCTCCTCGTGATCGACTCCGTGCAGACCATCGCGGCCAGCGGCACCGACGGCGTCCCGGGAGGCGTGACCCAGGTCAAGGAGGTGGCCGCCGCCCTGGTGCGGGTGGCGAAGACCCGCAACATCACGACCGTGATGATCGGCCACGTCACCAAGGACGGCGCCATCGCCGGGCCGCGTGTGCTCGAGCACCTGGTCGATGCTGTGTTGCACTTCGAGGGCGAGCGCACCTCGCGCTTCCGGATGGTGCGGGCCGTCAAGAACCGCTTCGGTCCGGTCGACGAGGTGGGCTGCTTCGAGCTGTCGGCGGACGGGATCGCTGCCGTCGCGGATCCGACCGGCCTGTTCGTGGAGACCCACCACCGACAGGTGCCGGGCACCTGCGTCGCGGTGACCATGGAGGGCCGACGGCCGTTGCTGGCCGAGGTGCAGGCCCTGGTCACCAAGTCGGCAACCGAGCGCCCACGCCGGGTCACCTCCGGCCTGGACTCCTCCCGGGTCGCCCTGGTCGCCGCGGTTCTCCAGCAGCACTGCCGGCTGCCCTTGCACGGCCGTGACATCTTCGCCTCGACCGTCGGCGGTGCCCGGTTGTCCGAGCCCGCCGCCGACCTGGCCGTGGCGGTGGCGATCGCCTCCGCCTTCGTCGGTGTTGCGCCACCGGCAGGCGTCGTCGCCATCGGCGAGCTCGGTCTGGCCGGCGAGCTCCGCCGGGTCCGTGATCTGCCTCAACGGCTGGCCGAGGCCGATCGACTCGGCTTCCGCACCGCGGTGACTCCCGTCGACCCCACCCGGGCCGACCCGACCCGACAGCTTCGGTCCACGACCGACGGGCTGAGCGTGATCGAGGTCCCCGATGTGGTCGAGGCGCTGCGCATGCTCGACGTGCGCCGCACCTCCGGATAGGCCAGATCGCACGAGCTGCGCGGGAGTGCCGCCTCACCGATCCGCCGTACCTCTCGATGCCACCGTGTGCAGGAGGAGCGCACGTCGGCGCGGTCACCTAGACTGACCCAGCCGATGCCGCCCGCGGGCCTGGTCGGCGATGTCGACACGGCGGCCCTGGCCGCCGAGAGGGGAACGGGGGCGTGGCCGGGAGCGACCGAAGCGAGGAGAGTCTGCGCCTGCGCGCGACATTGGCGTCGATCGCGCCGGGCACACCACTGCGCGACGGGCTGGAGCGGATCCTGCGCGGCCGGACCGGCGCCCTGATCGTGCTGGGCTACGACCGCACCGTCGAGCAGATCTCCACCGGCGGCTTCACTCTGGACGTGCCGTTCACCTCCACCGGCCTACGCGAGCTGGCCAAGATGGACGGCGCGATCATCCTCGACCGGGACATCACCCGCATCCATCGGGCAGCGGTCCACCTCATGCCCGACCACAACATCTGGTCCGACGAGACCGGCACCCGACACCGCACCGCCGATCGCGTCGCTCGGCAGACCGGCTTCCCCGTCATCTCGGTGTCCCAGTCGATGCAGATCATCGCGGCGTACGTCGGCTCCACCCGGCACGTCTTGGAGGGCTCCGGGCAGATCCTCTCCCGCGCCAACCAGGCACTGGCGACCCTCGAGCGCTACAAGCAGCGCCTCGACGAGGTGGCCAGCACGCTGTCAGCGCTGGAGATCGAGGACCTGGTCACCGTCCGCGACGTGGCGGTGGTCGCCCAGCGGCTGGAGATGGTGACCCGGATCGCCGCCGAGATCGAGGACTACGTCCTCGAGCTGGGCACCGACGGCCGACTGCTGGCGCTCCAGCTCGAAGAGCTCATCACCGGAGTCGACGCCGAGCGGGAGCTGGTCATCCGCGACTACCTCCCCGGTGGTCGGCGCACCAAGTCTCCCGACAAGGTGCTGGCCAGACTGGAGGCGCTCAGCTCGATCGAGCTGGTCGACACCGCGGCGGTCTCCCGAGCGCTGAGCATCGGATCCGGCGAGCATCTCGACGCCGCGGTGGCGCCGCGAGGCTACCGGCTGCTGGCGAAGGTGCCCCGCCTCCCACCCACCGTGGTGGATCGTCTCGTCGAGCACTTCGGCACTCTGCAGAAGCTCCTCTCGGCCGGGATCGACGACCTCCAAGCGGTTGACGGCATCGGCGAGCTTCGCGCCAGAAGCGTCCGCGAAGGCCTCTCCCGGCTCGCCGAGTCGAGCATCCTGGAGCGCTACGTCTGAC
>JBDHZT010000117.1:0-11647 GCA_039811985.1 Nocardioidaceae bacterium
GGGGACTCCGTCATTTCCGGGTCATTTCTGGAGTCATGTCGGAAGCCAGCTCCGAGGTCCCTTCGGGGTCGACCCCACTGCCATCCGACGACGGCTCCGGCGACTCGACCTCGGCCTGTGGCCGCCGGCGGCGCCGCTGCAGTCGCACCCAGCGGCCCCGCAGGCCCCGCTGGGCACCGCCAACCTCGGTGCCGTCGAGCTCCGTCCCCGGCGCCCGCACGGCCTGAATGGCTGCATCCGCGACGGGGAGGACAGCGCCCGGGCGGCGCAGCGTCTGCTCCAACTCGTCCTCGGGCAGCAGGTCCAATGCAGCCAGCACGGACGGCAGCATCACTGAGGCGAGCTGGTGATAGCCGTCAGCGGAGGGATGGAACTGGTCCGGTCCGAAGAACACCGACGGGGCGGCTGCGAAGTCCGGCCCCAAGATGGAGCCGACCGACACCGTCCGGCCACCCGCTTCGACCACCGCAATCGTCTGGGCGGCCGCGAGCCGGCGCGACCATGCCCGCGCCACCTGCTTGAGCGGTGGTGCGATCGGCTTGACCGTACCCAGGTCGGGGCAGGTGCCGACGACCACGGCCACGCCGGACTCGCGCAAGCGGCGTACGCCGTCGCCGAGGCGCTGCACCGACTGGGACGGCAGCACCGTGTGGGTCACGTCGTTGGCGCCGATGAAGATCACTGCCAGGTCGGGTTCGGTGGGCAGCGCCCGGTCGAGCTGCCCGGCGAGATCGGAGGTCTGTGCGCCCACGACAGCGAACGAACGCAGGTAGACCCGCCTGTTGGCGGCGTCCGCGACACCCGATGCGAGCAGCGCTCCCGGGGTCTCCTCGACCCGGTCCACGCCATAGCCGGCCGCGCTCGAGTCGCCCAGCAGAGCGATCTTCACGCTGGGTCCAGGGCGACCGCGGCCATACCATCCGGTGGCATCCGGGGGAGGCACGTCCGAGGCGTTGCCGATCGCCTTGCGAGCGATGGTCGCCTCGGCCCGGAGCACGCCGTACAGCGCGCCCCCAAGCAACGACAGCCCACCCCCGCCGAAGGCTGCGGCGGAGGCCAGCTTGCGTGCGGCTCCGGCTTTGCTCATGCCAACACTGTACGTATCCGCACGACGCCGGATGGTGGCGTCAGCGGAATCGAGGAGAATCGGCAGGATCGAATAGGTTGGCCGGGTGGACTACGTCGACTCGCCACTGGAACTGATCGGCAACACGCCCCTGCTGCGGCTTGCCCCCGTGCTAGCAACCGCGGATCGGCCCGCATCGGGCGACAGCGGGCCGGTGGTGCTGGTGAAGCTGGAGTACCTCAACCCGGGCGGCTCGGTGAAGGACCGCATCGCCGTGCGAATGATCGACGCGGCCGAGGCGTCGGGTGAACTGCAGCCTGGCGGCGTGATCGTCGAACCCACCTCCGGCAACACCGGCATCGGGCTCGCCCTGGTCGCCCAAGAGCGCGGCTACCGGTGCATCTTCGTGTGCCCGGACAAGGTCAGCGAGGACAAGCGCAACGTGCTCAAGGCGTACGGCGCCGAGGTGGTCGTCTGCCCGACCGCGGTCGCGCCCGAGCATCCGGACTCCTACTACAGCGTCAGTGATCGCCTGGTCCGCGAGACCCCCGGGGCGTGGAAGCCAGATCAGTACTCCAACCCGGAGAACCCGCGCTCCCACTACGAGTCCACAGGTCCGGAGATCTGGCGACAGACCGAGGGCCGGGTCACTCACTTCGTCGCCGGTGTCGGCACCGGGGGCACGATCTCCGGCACCGGGCGCTACCTGAAGGAGCAGAATCCCGCCGTCCAGATCGTCGGTGCCGACCCGGCCGGCTCGGTCTACAGCGGTGGCACTGGTCGCCCCTATCTGGTCGAGGGGGTCGGAGAGGACTTCTGGCCGACCACCTATGACCGTGACATCGCCGACCGGATCATCGAGGTGTCCGACGCCGACTCCTTTGCGATGACGCGGAGGCTGGCGCGTGAGGAGGGGCTGTTGGTCGGCGGATCCTCCGGCATGGCCGTGCACGCCGCCTGCCAGCTCGCCCACGAGCTGGCCGACGCCGGAGTTGGAGCTGAGGTGGTGATCGTCGTCCTCCTGCCCGACTCGGGCCGCGGCTACCTGTCCAAGATCTTCAGCGACGAGTGGCTCGCGCAGTACGGCTTCAGCGTCGCCGTCGGTGACGGTGATCAGAAGTCGGTCGGGGAGGTGCTGCGCGGCAAGGTCGGAGATCTGCCGGACCTGGTGCACACCCACCCCAACGAGACCATCGCGGAAGCGGTCGCCATCTTGCAGGAGTACGCCGTCTCCCAGATGCCCGTCGTCCGCGCGGAGCCGCCGATCGTGGCGGCCGAGGTGGCCGGGTCGGTGTCGGAGCGCACCCTGCTCGACGCCCTCTTCACGGGCGCTGCCAGGCTCACCGACGCCGTCGAGGCGCACATGTCGCCGCCATTGCCGACAATCGGATCGACCGAGCCTGCGAGCGCCGCCGTGAGCTTGCTCGAGTCGGCCGATGCGGTGCTCGTCCACGAGGACGGCAAGCCCATCGGCGTGCTGACCCGGCATGACCTGCTCACCTTCTTGGCCGCAGGCTGAGCTGGAAGCGCCAGCCGATGGCCCGGGTGCGTGGTGTGACCAGGGCCCGGTCCTCACGGACCGGGCCCTGGTCAACGCCGGTCAGCCGTTCTGCTTGACCATCTTCAGCGGGCCGGGCTTCTGCACCGAGCCGAACGGCGAGAACTCGACCAACATCGACTGGTTGTAGATGAAGGCCATGCCGTCGGTGCACTCCGAGGCACGCAGCTGGATGGTGTGCTTGCCAGACTTGACCTTGGCGGCGCCGATCGGGGAGCTGGTGCCCTCGTGACTACCACCGTCCTCAAGAAGGACGCTGGAGTAGTTGCCGGCCTGCTTGCCGTCGATGAAGACGGTCACCGAGAGCTCGGAGGTGTCCGGGTCGGAAACGTCACGGGCGGCGCCGACGCTGCCGGTCACCGACACCACGCCCTTGTGGGGGGCCCTGAACGTGCGGGACAGCACCGGCGTGTAGGTGCAGCTGTCGAAGTCATCGAAGATCTTGCCCTTCGCGAAGTACTGGGTCTTGTTGAGCTGGTTTGCGTGGTAGCCGTCCAGCTTCTGGGCGATGGACTGCGCCATCGACGGCGTGGTGAGGGCAAGGGCCCCGGTGGCCACCACAGCAGCGGCGACGACGGTGTTGCGGCGAAGCTTGTTGCTCATCTGGGTTCCTCTCTTCGGCGCGGCATCGACGGCCGCGCGATGTCCCCGGATCTCGGGGTGCTGACGGGTAGAGATGAGGCACCCGGGCATGGCGAGATACATGTCGTCGTACGACGACACCTAGGCTGAGCGGGTGGATCGCGGGTCGGTGACGTCGTGGTGACCGACTATCTGACCATCGCCCGGGACGGCCAGAGCGAGATCGAGGTCAAGCGCTCTCGCTTCCTCGCCACCCTGGCGAGGGCCGAGGATGAGGCGGCCGCCCGAGCCGTCGTGGAACGGCTCCGCCGCGAGCACTGGGACGCCCGGCACCACTGCTCCGCCTTCGTGCTGGGGCCGGGTGCCGAGCTGCAGCGCTCCAGCGACGACGGCGAGCCGGCGGGGACGGCTGGCGCACCGATGCTGGAAGTGCTGCGCGGCCGGGAGGTCAGCGATGTGGTCGCCGTCGTCACCCGATGGTTCGGGGGAGTGCTGCTGGGTGCGGGAGGCCTGGTCAGGGCGTACGGCGACGCCGTGCGGGCCGCCCTCGACGAGGTCGGACTGCAACGCCGCAGCCTGCTGACGGAGTGGGTCGTCGAGCTCGGTCATGCCGAGGCTGCCAGGGCCGAGAGCGAGCTGCGGGCGCGCGGGGTCGCGGTCGTCGACGTCTCCTATGCCGCCACGGTGATCCTGCGGCTCGGCGTCCCGCCGGTCGACGTCGACCGGTTGCACGGCTTGGTGGCCGAGTTGTCCGGAGGGCGGGCCCTCGCGGTCGCCGCAGGTGAGAGATGGGTGGACTCCGGGCAGGCGTAGCCTCGATCCATGAGCATCCCTGTGGACCTGGACAAGCTGGCCGACGCAGTCACGGACTTCGACGCCGGCTATCTACTGACGGTCTCGCCCGAGGGCAAGGTCAAGGCTGTCACGGTGGAGCCCGTGGTGGAGGCCGCGCTGGTGCGGATCCCTGGTGGGAGCAGGGGCTCGGCGGCCAACTTGGCCGACAACCCTGCGGTGACCTTGGTCTACCCGCCACGGGAACGCCACGGCTACACCCTGATCGTCGACGGCGTGGCTCGCGTCGTCGAGGACGGCTTCGAGATCGCACCGGACGCCGCGGTGCTCCACCGCCCCGCCGACCACGCCGACGGCCCGCCCGCCCCGGGGAGCTGCAGCAACGACTGCGTTCGGATCTGAGCCTCGCCCCTTCAGTCGGTGACGTAGATCAGCCCGGGGCCCTCGTCACGGTGTGGGATCCCGGTCGCTTCGAGGACTGAGCGCCACGAGCCCGTGCAGTCAGGCGACGAGCCCTCGAAGCCGTGGTCGGCGGTGAGCAGGATGGTCACGTCGTCGAGGATGCCGATCCGCTCGAGGTGATCGAGGAACGCGCCGAGTCGGGCATCCGCCTGCCTGAGGGAATCGCGCGCCATCGGTGACCTCGGGCCACCGCCGTGGTGGCCGCCATCGGTCACCACGTTGGCCCACCAGGTGAGCACCGGGGCTGCGCTGGGATCGGCGAAGAGATCCATCATCTGCTGCAGGCCGAGATCGTCGACCCGCACGCCCCAGCGGAAGTAGTCGTCTGCCAGGAAGGCGGGATCGCCCAGGAACGGTGAGGTGGTCGGATCGGGCAGGGCGTCGTCGAGGGCGTCGGCCCCGGCCTCGCCGCTGGCTCGGATCAGCGCCATCGTCGAATAGTCGGCACCCCGGTCGATCGCCTCGTCCACGCTCGCGGTGCGCACGCCGCCGGTCTCGCCGAGGTGGGCGTTGACGGTCTCGAAGATCGTCCGAGCCTGGGGCAGCAGCCACTCGGCGCTGCGGTGCCAGGTGCTCTCGTCGTTGGGCACGACCCGCTCCGCGGCGGCGCGGTCGTAGTAGACGTTGCCCATCACGCCGTGCCGACCGGGGCCGACTCCGGTCAGGATCGCGGTGTGGTTGGTCAGCGTGATGCTGGGGAACTCGGCAACGGCACCACCGCGCAGCGCCACCCCGCGAGCGATCAGCCGGGCGACCGCCGGCAGCTCGCCGGTCTCGGCGAGGTGGAGCAGGTCGCCGCAGTGGCCACCGTCCCAGAGCACCCCGATGACATGCGAGCGGTTGGCGCCCTCGTGGAGGTACTCCGTCTGAGGGCGCCCGTCCAGCTCGTCGCCGACCCGGTCCACCAGGGCACTGTCCGGCACGCCGACCAGGTGGGCCAGCGTCGGGCCGACATCCACCAGTCGCGCGTGAGCGTTGATGTATCCGAGGCGACGTACTCCTGCTCCACTGAGGATGAAGGGCGCCCGCGACTGGATCACGTCGAGCGATCCGTGCTCCCCGACGTGGCCGCCCTCGTCGGGGAAGAAGTGTCGCGGCGTGTGCACGATGGCCAGGTCCGGACTGCGGTCGGGGTTGGCGAAGAAGGAGAGCAACCGCTGTGCCGCGAGCGGATAGCTGTTGCCGGTGGAGTGGTGCGGGGACGGATCGGCGAGCTCCTTGTCGTAGGGCAGGAAAGCCAGCGGATCCTCACTGCCGATCGGATTCTCGCCGGCCACCACTTCGGCCGGCCCGTCGAGGCGGAAGCGGACCCGGCCGATGCTGTTGGCGGCGTACGCCGTCCTGCCTGCGGGGTCGTCCGCAACCCAGCAGACCAGGTCCACGATGTCGGCGAGCTCGGGAGCACAGAGCGCGCCGATCAAAGCCTCGCGCTGCGCGGGTGTGGCAGTCATGGCGCCACCGTAGTGGCGGAGACCGTAGGTTGACTGCCATGGGCCCGTTCTGGCTGAGTGCGTTCCTCGACTTCGCGGCCGACGACTTCGAGGACGGATGCGACTTCTGGCGCGGGGTGACCGGCTTCGAGCTGTCGCCCGCACGTGGGGAAGACGAGGAGTTCGCGACCCTGGTGCCGCCGGTCGGCGACGACTATCTGCGTGTCCAGCGCCTGGCTTCTGGACCTGCGCGGATCCACCTAGACCTACACGTGCCTGATCCGCGTGCCGCCGCGGATGCTGCCATTACGTGGGGAGCCGAGGAGCTCGCCGACCGAGAGGAGTACGTCGTCCTGCGGTCTCCGGGTGGGCTGGTCTTCTGCTTCGTCACCGCGCCCGCCTCGACAGTGCCAGCGGCGCTCGAATGGCCTGGTGGCTATGAGTCGATGGTCTACCAGGTCTGCCTCGACCTGCCGGTGACGTCGTACGACGACGAGCTCCGCTTCTGGGCGAACCTCCTCGACGCACGGGTTGAACTGCTAGAGGAGGTGCCGGAGTTCTCCTGGCTGCGGATGGCGACCCCGATGGCGCTCGACGTGCTCGTCCAGCGACTCGGCCGTGCGGATGGACCGACCTCGGTCCACCTGGATGTCGGCAGCACCGATCGAGCGAAGGAGGTTGCCCGGCACGTCGGCCTCGGCGCCATCGTGGTCGGCGAATACAGGTTCTGGACCGTGCTGCGCGATCCGGTCGGGATGACCTACTGCATCACCGACCGCGACCCCTCGACCCGGACGCTGCCGGCGTGAGCACGCATCCGCTGTGGCGCCCCTTCGAGTTGCCCGACGACGATGCCATCGCGCGAGCCAGGGTCGGGGTGCATCCGCAGACCCTGGTCGAGGTGGTCGCGTCTGACGAGCGATGGCCGGCACAGTTCGACGCCGTACGGCGCCTAGTGCTGGACACACTCGGTGACACTGTCGTCGCGGTCGAGCACATCGGGTCGACCTCGGTGCCGGGCCTCTGGGCGAAGCCGATCGTCGACATCGACCTGACCGTCCCCGACTCCGCGGACGAGGCCAGCTATCTCCCGGCGCTGGAGAATGCCGGTTTCAACCTCCGAGTCAGGGAACCGGACTGGGAGGAGCACCGCCTGTTCAAGCTGCTGGAGCCCGACACCAATCTGCATGTGTTCTCGTCCGGATCAGTGGAGCCGCAACGACACCTGCTCTTTCGCGACTGGTTGCGCACCCATGCCGACGACCGAGAGGCCTACGCCGCCTGCAAGCGGGAGGTGGCCGCTCGGGGGTTCACCGACGGCATGGCCTACAACAACGCCAAGGCCGGGTTCGTCTACGACCTCTACGAGAAGATTTTCACCGCCGACCCGGCCCACGCCCACACGCCGCAGCCGCGGATTGGGTAGGTGCTTCTCACCAGAGTGCTCCACAGGTTCGCGAGGCGGCACCGACCGCGCTTCATCGTGTTTCGGCGACACTTCCGTCATGGTGTTGGTCTTGCGGATCACTTCTTCGAACCTCCTTTGTAACCGCTCTGCGGGCGGTCAACCACCGAGAACCGCAGAAGGAGTTCGCGGCCCCGCCGATACTCCGATACGCACACGTCGCCGGAATGACCGTCATCGGCGACTTGGGCGATCAGTCTCTCTAGCTCACCGCAGAGTGGAGTGCGGAGTTCGCGGGTGGCCTCAACATGGACTATCGCACGCGAAGCCCGCGTGAGAATCGGCCTGATATCGGCCGCACCAATCCATCCCGCTTGGCGGTCCCATGCAACGCCGTCTTCGTCTCGAATACTCCAGTCGAGCATACGCAGCCGTCGATCAGCCGGTCGTCTCTTGCCCATCGCTCTATCGCCGCCACCGGTAGTGGACCGCCGACGTGATCTGATCACGACCGTTCGTGTGTCCACAAGTGGTCGAGCTAGGTGTTCTTGCCGGATCGCTCGGATGCCGTCAGGGAGCGGGCGTTCCGCTCGAAGCCGATCGTGTCGATAACACCACTCAACTCCGAAGCGGGGACTTCAAGATCGAGAAGATCCAAGAGCACACCCATCGGGTCTTCCTCGAGCGGCTCTGGTGTACACAAACCAGCTTGGCTCTTGGCAGCCCGAGATCGCGCCACCCCGGCAGCTCGTCGCACGTCCCGAACGACGTAGTCGGCAACCGACTCGATCCTAAAGGCTGGCTCACCTCCGCGGACATTGCCGATCCCCGACGCAGCCCGATGGATGCCGAACCCGAGAGCTTGCAGAAGCTCCTTCGCACGATCCACTAGCAGGGATTCAGCGGCTTCCCGCTCGGCCTGGCCAGCGTCTGCCAGCGTCGGTGATGAGGTTGGGCCAGTCAGGAGCGGTGAGGCGTGGCAGCCGCCGCTGGTGCCGGTGGAACTGCAGCTCGCCTTGGCGCCGGTCGACAGGCCAACGTCGTCGGCCTACGTTGCTGGGGTGAGCGAGAGCGAGACACCGCGGACCAGCCCGCCGTACGCCGCGGACGAGGTGACGATGCTGCGGGCGTTCTTGGACTACTACCGCTCCACGATTCGGCGGCAGACCGATGGGTTGACGGCCGAGCAGCTCGCGGTGAGGCTGCCGCCGTCCACCATGACGCTGGGCGGGATGCTCAAGCACCTCGCTGGGGTCGAGGAGTGGTGGCTGTCGATAGTGATGCAGGGCAACGACCCGTCGCCGTACTGGGCGGCCGCGGACGAAGAGGACGACGTCGACTGGGACTGGAACAGTGCGGTCGATGACGACCCAGCGTTCCTGGCCCAGCTCTTCGACGAGGCTCGGGCCAAGTCCGACCGGATCCTCGACGAGTTGCTCGAGGATGGCAGCCTCGACCGGCCGGCGGTGCGGACCCGTGACAATGGCGACCGGGCGACGCTCAGGTGGGTGCTGGTGCATCTGATCGAGGAGTACGCCCGCCACGCCGGCCACGCCGACCTGATCCGTGAATCGATCGACGGCGCCACCGACCTATGACGGCTCCCATCCGGGTGGCCACCGCCGCCGACTGGCCCCAGATCTGGCCGTTCTTCCAGTCCACGGTGGCCGCGGGGGAGACCTACGCCTATCCCGATGATCTGGCCTCCACTGAAGCCGCGGCGCTATGGATGGAGACGCCGCCTGGGATCACGATCGTGTACGACGGCGGCGGAGCTGTCCTCGGTAGCGCGAAGATGGGACCGAACCGACCGGCGAGGGGCTCCCACATCGGCACCGCGAACTTCATGGTCGCTCCGGAGGCACGCGGTCACGGTGTGGGCCGGGCGCTCGCGGAGTGGATGATCGACTGGCACCGACGTGAGGGATATCGCGGCATCCAGTTCAACGCCGTCGTCGAGACCAACACCCATGCGCTGCAGCTCTGGCGCGACCTGGGCTTCCGCTCCGTCGGTGTGGTGCCGGGTGCGTTCCGGTCAGCGACCCACGGCTATGTCGGGCTGCATGTGATGTTCCTGGATCTGACCGAAGCAGGTGACTCTGCGAAGGGTGACGACGGCGGCGGGTGAGCCGAGCCCTGGCTGCGGGCGGTGAGCCTGACGCGGTGGCCGGGTGGGCACAGGGGCCCTGAAGCGCCGTGGATGGGACCGGCCCCCCTGCGCGACGCGTGCGAGCGCAGGGGTGGTTGGCGCGCGGGGCCCCTGTGCCCACCCGGACGCCGCACCCGCTCACCGACCGCAACCCCAGGACCGCACCACGGCCAGCAGCCACGGGACGGCCGCGGCAGGAGCCGCGGATAGGCTCAGAGGTTGATGGCGCCGGCGAGTTCGGGCTGCCAGTCGAGGGTGGCGCAGCGCGCGATCTCGGCGTCGAGCGCGACCGCGGTGCGGCCCGGCCAGGGGGAGAGGCGCCGGGTGTCGTAGGCGACGAAACCCTCCAGCGCCTCCATGCTGCCGGCGATCTCTTGGCGGGTGTGGTTGGCCAGATAGCTCACGATGTGCAGGAGTGATTTGCGGCGGGCAACGAGCCGCATATGGGTGGAGACCTCGTCGCCGACCAGCACCTCGCGCCGATAGATGATGGTCTGCTCGAGCGCGAAGACGCCGCCCTGGCCTGCCGCGGCCTCCTCTGCGCCCGCTCCCATCGCGCCGAAGATCTCCCACTCGGCGTCGTCGTAGATCCCGAGGTAGTTGCGGACGTTCATGTGGCCGTTGAGGTCGCCGTACTCCGGCGGCACCGCCATCCTGGTTGCCGACGGAAGCGTGAGCACCTGGTCGTAGGTCGGAAGCGCGCGCATGTGCCGAGATTGTGCCGGGTCGACTCATCGGGGGCCAATGCGCCCCAGGGCATACCAGCCCTCGTCGATCACGCCGTGCCGAGAATGCCGTAGAGGGAGGTTGTCTCGCGGGGCTAGCGTGAACGGGTGAGTCATGACCAGCGCACAGCCCCCACCTTCCGCACTGTCGGCGAGCTGCGCGCCTCCGGGCACCAGCAGAAGCACCTGCGCGAGGAGATCCGCGACAACCTGCTGGCCAAGCTGCGGGCGGGGGAGGACCCGTGGCCCGGGCTGCACGGCTTCGAGGACACCGTCATCCCGCAGCTCGAGCGTGCGCTGATCGCCGGCCACGACGTGGTGCTGCTCGGTGAGCGCGGGCAGGGCAAGACTCGGCTGTTGCGCACCCTGAACGGCCTGCTCGACGAGTGGACGCCGGTGATCGGTGGGAGCGAGCTCGGCGAGCACCCCTACGACCCGATCACTGTCGAGTCGCAACGCCGCGCCGCCGAGCTGGGCGATGAGCTCCCGGTTGAGTGGCGGCACCGCCGTGAGCGGTACGCCGAGAAGCTGGCGACTCCGGACACCTCGGTCGCCGACCTGATCGGTGACGTCGACCCGATCAAGGTCGCCGAGGGGCGCAGCCTGGGTGACCCCGAGACGATCCACTTCGGCCTGATCCCGAGGTCCCACCGGGGGATCGTGGCGATCAACGAGCTGCCCGACCTGGCCGAGCGGATCCAGGTGGCGATGCTCAACGTGATGGAAGAGCGGGACATCCAGATCCGCGGCTACGTCCTGCGGCTGCCGCTGGACGTGCTCGTCGTCGCGAGCGCGAACCCGGAGGACTACACCAACCGCGGGCGGATCATCACGCCGCTGAAGGACCGCTTCGGGGCCGAGATCCGCACCCACTATCCGGTCGAGCTTGTCGACGAGGTCGCGGTGGTCCGCCAGGAGGCGCACCTGGTGGCCGCCGTGCCGGATCACCTGATCGAGATCCTGGCGCGCTTCACCCGGGCGCTGCGGGAGTCCAACGCAGTCGACCAGCGGTCGGGCGTCAGCGCCCGGTTCGCGATCGCGGGTGCCGAGACGATCGCCGCGGCAGCCTTGCGCCGCGCCACCACGGTCGGTGAGTCCGAGGCCGTCGCCCGGGTCGTCGACCTGGAGACAGCCGTCGACGTGCTGGGCGGCAAGGTCGAGTTCGAGACCGGGGAGGAGGGTCGTGAGACCGAGATCCTGACCCACCTGCTGCGCACCGCGACCGCCGAGGCGGTGCGCGAGCACTTCCGTGGGATCGACTTCCGCCTGCTGGTCGACGCCCTGGAGGGCGGTGCCATGGTGGTGACCGGCGACCGGGTCACCGCTCGGGACTTCCTCACCGGGCTACCGGTGCTCGGGGAGTCCGAGCTGTACGACCAGGTGTGCGACCGCCTCGACGCGCAGAACGACGGCGAGCGGGCCGGAGCGATCGAGCTCGCCTTGGAGGGGCTCTACCTGGCCCGCAAGATCGGCAAGGA